>JAUNNZ010000023.1 GCA_030537315.1 Bacteroidia bacterium | reverse complement strand
ACAGCGGTCTGGGGCCTTGATATCTCAAAATCGAAGTGTCAAACTCGAGAATATAATAATATTATGTCTAAAGTCATAAAAAAAATGTCCCGGGTTTCAGAGCCCGGGACATTTAAAATATTCTCGAAGGAATTACTTTGCCTTAGGAGTAACGATGGTGGTACGAGAAAGAGCGATGTTGTTGAAGAAGAGAGGGCCTACGCCACCTTCTGCATTAACCTCGAGCTGCTTTGCAGGAACACCCTCAGCGATGAGAGCATCGTAAACAGCCTTAGCACGCTTCTCTGAGAGAGTCTGGTTGGTCTTTGAAGAACCAGTAGCCTTGTCTGCGTAACCAGTGACAACATATACCTGATCAGGGCTGCCGGCCTTGATATCCTGAGCGTAGAGCTGGATGCGAGCCTTGTCAGCTGAAGTGAGCTTGGTAACGTTGATTGGGAAGAACACAGCTGTTGAAGCAGGAACGTTGGTGCCGACTTCCTTGATGACTTCCTTGACAACTTCCTTCTCTACGACCTTCTCGACAATCTTTGGATTCTCGTCAAGAGCCTTGGCGATAGCTGCTGCTGCCTCTGCTGCTGAAAGATAACCAGCTGCAGCTGCTGCGCAAGCGAGGCGCTCGTCCTTGCTGTTCTTGCCACCGAGTGTCCAGACACCGTTGATGGTGAAGCGAAGTGTGCTCTCAGCCTTCCTGTAGTTTGAAGCGTCGCCCCAGATTGAAGGAGTAACACCCCAGCGGCCTTCGAGTGCAAGAGCGAAGTTCTTGTTGAAGTTGAAACCGAGACCGAGACCGGCGGTGATACCGGCACGTACCTTAAGGGTTGCATCTTCCTCAACGATGAGACCACCGTCGAATGCCTTGCCGTTGAACTTTGAACCTGCTGATGAGAGGTTGATGGTAGGACCTACGAAACCGTAGAAATCAACATCTGCAAGGTCACCGCGACCGATGTTTGAGAAATCAACGAGGAAATCGCCATTGAGTTCGCCGAAGAGCTTGTTGTGATTCCAATTGTCAGGGAATGAGTTGTTGAAGGTAAGATTCTCAGTAGCAACTGACTGGAATGGGCCACCGATAACGCCACGGAAACCGATTACAGGAGTGATGTACTTACCGACCATGATGTTGGCGTAGAAAGAAGGGCCGTTGAAGCCTGGGGTCATCACTGAGTTGACACCGACACCAGCGCCAAGGAATACGTCTTTGCCGCACTTGGCTGTCTGAGCGTTAGCTGAGAAGATACCAGCTACGAGTGCTACAGACAATGCAAAAGCTTTAAGTTTCATATGATATTACTTTTATTATTTCAATATATAATAGGTACTAGTGATTAGTCAGCGTAAACGATACCACCACCGGCGTTGCTTGTGCCGTGACCGTGGCTGTGTGAAGGATCCTCGTGACCGTGACCAGCTACGTAGTGTGCCTCGTGGCCCTCGCAAGCTGCCTCATAGTAGCCAGCCTCGTTAGAGTCGTATGACTTGTAGGTAAATGAACCGACAACTTCCTCAGCACCGAGATTATTGATGCGGACATAGTCGATCTTGTTGAGTGAGTAACCGATAGCGTGATATGCGCAGTACATTGCGAATGCAGAAACCGTGATGTTGAATGAATCAGGGGCCTCAACAACGCCATCCTCCATCCAAGCCTCCTTGAAATCGATGAAATTCTGGAGAGGATCGGTATTCGTCCATACGATATCGCTTACGAGCTCAACACCCTCTTTCTTGGTGTAGTTGACAACACCGCGGAGAACGAACTCGGTAGGATTCATGAAATAGTAACCGTCGTACTCCTTGCCATCGTGAGAGTAAACGACAGGAGCTGCGTGACCGGCTGCATGTGAATGGGTCTCGGTAAGGCAGTTGAAGATGAAGCCGCTCTCAATGGTCTCAGGGCCGCTGATTGCATAAGTGAACTCACCGTCATTGTACTCACCGAGGATGAGGGTGACATTGTAGTCAGCCTTTCCGCCAGGGAGAACGTGTACGCGAACCTTCTGGTCTGCGCTGAAATTCCTGATACCATCGTAGCCAGTCCAGACTGCTGATACGGTAACCTCCTGATCGAATGCCTCATACATTGTGCTCTCGAATGTCTGTGAAGTACCACCGGCAACGCCGTTGTAAGAGAAGGTCACTTTGTCGGTAATGTCTTTACCATCGATAGCGACAGCAGTAGCGTGAACGGTCGCTACACCCGGATCTACTTTGAACGCGGTCTTGAGGTCTTCCTTCTGACAAGCAGCAAGTACACCTACTAACGCGAGAAGAGAAAAAAACTTTTTCATTTCTTTTTTGGATTATGATAACATTAATTAAACTTTCTGGTTGCGCGCCAGCCATAGTGCATATGACGAGCGCACAAAAGTAGTAACTTTATTTGAATTGTGCAAGGATTTACGGGAATTTTAGCGGGAAAGCGCCTTGATTTCCGAGTCGATGTAGAATGGGTTGAAGCTGTTTGACTGCATGATGTTGTCGGACGCTTCAGTTTTGCTCTCGCGATAGTAATATTGCTCGTTGTTCGCGTTGTAGACGAGACCCATCTGGCCCGATGTCGTGATTCGCGGCAGCCTGCCCGTTCTCTTGAAACGGTATGGAGGCAGGGCGATCTGGAAGCGGAATCCACCGTTTGTGTGGCCGTATTTGGTTTTTTCGGCATAAAAGCCTACGGAACAGTGCCGGAAATGACGTATCATCTCGAACTTGTATCCTACATCTCCGTAAAGGAATTTCTGTGCCTTGAGAGTGAATTGCGTCTTAGCATAAGGCCAATAGAAATTGCCCGCCACAGCCCAGTAGAAGTCGGGGTCGAAGTCATAATGGAAAGTGAATCCTTCAAAATAGTACGGATTGAGCATGGAGACCTGGCCGTCCAGCCAGAACCTTTCATTGGGAAAGATGTATTTCAAATCCAGGACTGCGCCGTAACGCGAGTTGCTGAAAACGCCGAGCGCCAGTCTGCCGCTGACATTCAGGTTCCACGGATCCCTGAAAGTCTGGGTGAGTGTGATGAGGCCAGGATGGATGCGGCTCTCATACGCTCCATATCCGTCATTGAAGATCGGAATCTTGATCTGGTATGAAAACTTCGCGCCGGGCCACAGCGTCACTTCGAGTGCGGGGCTGATCTGCCAGAGCGACTGGTAAACCTGGGTGATGATGAGGTTCATCAGGGAGACCTGCGGATAGACCACGATGTCGACCTTGCCGAAGGAACTGTTGAGCGGCTTGATCCCGCTGACCTTCTTCCAGTCCTTCACACGGCTCGTCGTCTTCCATGAATCCAGTTCCGGACTGTACGTCATCGTCACCTGCGGCACGCCGCGGGACGTTGCGATTATCTTGGTCGGCTTGTCCTGCGGGAAACCCTGGCGTTCAATCACTTCAATGGCGTGGGCAAATCCCTCGGACTCAATCTTGTAAGTATCGTTTTCCAACGTCAGGATGAGTTCCGACGAATCATTCAGGGCACGGAGGTTCATGTAGCCTTCGTACTCGAGGTCATCCAGTATCCTGTCGGTATCCGGTTCCTGGGCGAAGGCTGGTGCGCAGCAAGCCAGAAGCGCGGGAAGCGCCACGGCACGGATCATATTTCTGCGCAGGAGTCCCACCCTTACTTGTTCAGTGAATTATATTGTTTCAACGCCTCGGCCAGGCATTTAAGAGCCTTGCCAAGGTCCTCTTTGTTAAGCACATACGCAATACGGACCTCCTGCTTGCCCTCACCGGGTTCAGTATAGAATCCGCTCGCCGGAGCCATCATTACGGTAGCCCCTTCGTACTGGAAGTCGCGGAGACACCAGATGCAGAACTTCTCGGCATCGTCAACCGGCAGTTTCGCCACGGTATAGAACGCGCCCATCGGAATCGGGGAATACACTCCCGGAATCTTGTTAAGTCCGTCGATGAGGAAATTGCGGCGGTCAAGATATTCTTCGTACACGCCCTGCAGGTAAGACTTCTGGACATCTATGGAAGCCTCGGCCACAATCTGGCCGATAAGAGGCGGGCTCAGGCGCGCCTGACAGAACTTCATCACAGCGTCGTGAACCATCTTGTTCTTCGTGCAGAGACAGCCTATACGTATTCCGCATTCGCTGTAACGCTTTGACACTGAATCGAAAAGCACGACATTATCTTCGATTCCCTCAAGGTGGAACGCTGAAATGTACGGCATTCCGGTGTAGATGAATTCACGGTAAACCTCATCGCTGAAAAGGAAGAGGTTGTGCTTCTTGACAATGTCGCGGAGCCGGTACATCTCCTCCCTGGTGTAGAGGTAGCCGGTAGGATTGTTCGGGTTGCAGATGAGGATCGCCTTGGTACGTTCCGTGATCTGCTCCTCGAAAGCCTCGATGGAAGGAAGGCGGAACCCGTTCTCTATCGTCGTCTTGACGCTCTTGACCACGGCGCCGACGGAAATCGCGAACGCCATGTAGTTCGCATAGAACGGGTCGGTCACGATGATCTCGTCACCCGGACTCAGACACGCAAGGAACGCGAACAGCACGGCCTCCGAGCCTCCGGTAGTGATTATAATATCTGAAGGGCTGAGGAATATGCCGTATTCCGCATAATACTTGACCATCTTCGTGCGAAGGCTGAGATAGCCGTCGGAAGGAGAGTACTCAAGTATGGTGCGGTCTACGCCGCGGAGTGCCTCGAGACCGCATTCAGGGGTCTTGATATCCGGCTGACCGATATTGAGATGATACACGTGCACGCCGTTGCGCTTTGCGGCTTCGGCATACGGAGCGAGCTTGCGTATAGGCGAGCTCGGCATATTCTGGGCTCTTTGACTGATTTCCATGTTTTTAACCAACTATTCTGCAAATATAATCTATTCTATCGATTCCAGCACCTCGGAGGTCTGAAGTTTTCCGTTTTTATCCATCGTATCGTGGCGCACCTCCCCCACTCCGCGCGCATACCAGGTCAGCGTCCTGACGTTGCGCGAGCGCAGACCGCCCTCCACCTTGTGCTCGGACACCACAAGACAGTCGAACTCCCCTGCCGGGGTCTTGATCCTCTCCTCACGGAGAACCTTGCGCTCAGTCACGACGACGTCGTACTTGAGCGCCCCCACCTTGACTTCCGCAGAAGCATCCGGCAGGACATCTCCGGGCTTCATACCGGCCGGGAGCACAGTGCGGCCGCCTTCGGAGCTGAACGACGAACGCGGGAACATATTCCTGAAGACGGACAGCATCGTGGCCGCCAGGTCAAGCGCCACGTCGCCGTTTTCCGCAAGCTGCGCCCGCAGCTCTATCGGCCCACCGTACATCTGCGCGCCGCCGGGCTTGCGGAAGTCGTAAGTGTAATCGACAGTGCTTCCGGAAGCATCCTTCACCACCCTGTCTATTGTCACGGTGTACTTCCATTTCACCTTTCCGCCATCCGGGCCGCGTCTGGCATAACTCAGCGTCCGCCCCTGCGAGTTGCAGAAAAACGGCTGTGCGGCGTGGAGCGCAAATGGCGCCAGCGCCAGCAGCAGGAAAGCAAGGAACTTCCTTCTCATTTCTTCAGTCCGTCAAGGAATCTGACAACGTCGCCCACGGTCACGAACTGCGCCAGTTCTTCGTCAGGGATTACCAGACCGTACTGGTCTTCTATCTTCATAAGAAGCTGGAGGATATCCAGAGAGTCGGCACCGAGTTCCTTCTGTATCTTCGAATCCATCGTTATTGTCGAAGGGTCCGCAATGCGGAGCTGCTTCGCCAGTATTTTCTGTACTTCTTCAAACATATCTATTCTTCGTAATGTTCATATTTCCCGAGCTGCGCCTCGATTTTCGGGCCGAGCCCGCTGATTTCCATCCTATATGCCTGTTCTATGCATTTTTCAATGGCCTTCGCCTTGCTGCTGCCGTGACCTTTCACGACGACCTTGGAGGTTCCGAGAAGCACCGACCCGCCATAATTCTGGTAGTTCATGAATTCCTTCTCCTCCTTGAACATCTTAAGCATAAGCGCCGCGCCCAGCTTGTACAGGAGCCTGGAATTGATGTCCTTCTTGAGTTTCTTCAGCAGTTCAAGCGCAGTACCCTCCGTCGCCTTGGTCAGCACGTTGCCGCTGAAGCCGTCGCAGACGACAACGTCGTATGAGCCGGACAGCAGGTCGCGGCTTTCCATATTGCCGACGAAAGTCAGCCCTTCCGTCTCGCTGAGAAGCCTGTATGCCTCCCTGCGTATGTCATCGCCCTTCTCCTCCTCCTTGCCTACGTTGAGCAGAGCGGTGCGCGGATGCTCCACGCTGTACACATTCTCAACGTACAGCGACGCCATAATGGCGAACTGACGGAGCATGGCGGCGTCCACGTTGACGTTCGCGCCGGAGTCGCAGATGCCGACTATCCCGCCGTCCATCGTCGGGAGAAGCGGGCAGAATGCCGGGCGTATGACGCCGCGGAGCCGTCCGAGACGCACGAGCGCGCCGGTCACGAGCGCGCCGGTGGAGCCTACGCTCACCATGCCGGCGACATCGTCATCGTCGCGGAGCATCATCATGGCCTTCATCATCGAACTGTCACGCTTCATGCGGACCGCGTCTGTCGGCTTTTCATCGCAGCCGATGACCTGAGGGGCATGGACGACCTGCAGCCTGGACCTGTCATACTCCCTGCCGGCGAGCTTTTCATTGATTATCCGCTCGTCACCGGTGAGGATCAGGCTCAGCCCGCCGTTGTTTCCGAGCGCCATCAGCGCCCCTTCTATGTTCGCTTCGGGGCTATGGTCACCCCCGAAGCAGTCAACTATTATCTTAACCATCCAATCTCTTCAAATAAGAACGGCGCCGTTTGTTCTGCACGGCATTGAAACGTTTCCACAGGTTCTGTATGGCGTGGTTGTCCTCGAGGTTCAGGTTCGTCTCAGCGTACTTGGTGCAAGGATTCTTCAGCATATCCGAAAGGGCCGCGGCAACGCAGACGCTTACGCCGCGGTTGAGCCAGGCGGGATCCACACCGATGAGCCCGAGGTCGATCACTTCAGGATTCTTGCGGTCGTGGAGGAATTTGAAGATACTTCTTGGTGAGAGGTGGCCGCCATCCAGCTGCATCGCCTTCGCGATGCTCGGGAAGCACACACCTATCAGGACGACATTGTCATTTTCATCAAGAATCACGCAGGCGTGCTTCTCGTCGATTATGAGGTTGAAATTGGCCACCAGAAGTTTCTTCATGCTCTCGGTGAACGGGACTGTCCCGTAGATATGCTCGTAGGACTTGTCAAGAATCTCGAAGAAGCCGTCCATATATTTCTTCAGGAAATCCTTTCCGCTTGTTGCGGGCCCGAAATGAAGTTTGTAGCGCTTCAGGATGAAATCGGACATCTTGTGCATATCTGCATCGGACTCGGGATCCGGTGCATATATTCTGAATTCCAGCCAGTCGACCTCCTTGGCATAGCCAAGACGTTCGATGAAGTCCTGATAATATGGAGCATTGTACTGTTCCTCGAAAGTGCTCATCTGGTCAAAGCCATCTATGAGGAGGCCCTCGCGCTCAAGGTCGGAGAAACCGAGAGGGCCGCACACGCTGTCCATTCCCTTGGACAGCGCCCAGGCCTCGACCGCACCGAACAGGGCCTTTGCGACCTCGAAGTCCTCTATGCAGTCGAATCTGGTGAACCTCACCCTGTTTTCGCCCGTCTTTTCGTTGGAGACCTTCTGGAGGATGCCCGAAATGCGCCCGACCATCACTCCATCCTTGTATGCGTTATAATACACCGCATCACAGGTCTCGTAATAGATGTAGTCATCACGGAAAATCTTGCGCTCATCCACCCAGAGAGGCGGGACATAGCAAGGATTGTCCTTGTACAGCCTTGTCGGGAAATTCAGGAACTCCCGCTGCTGTCTCTTTGTCTTAGGTTCAAGTACCTGTATCATATCACCTGCGTTTTGAATGGAAAGCCACGCCCACTCCGTTAGGGCCGCAATGCGCGCCGGCGGTTGGGTTGGTGCATACGAATTCGATCTGAAGGTCATCTCCGAACCGTGCGTGCAGCATATCGGCCATCTGCTGGGCAAGTTCCGGTGCATCCGTGTGTCCGACTATGAACCGGTGATTCTTTATGTCATCGCCCATATCCTCAACATATGAGACCAGCTTTTCCATAACCTGGATGCGTCCCTTGACGGTTCCTATGCTCTCCATCTTGCCCTCGCGGCTCATATGGATGACCGGCCGGAGGCCGATGAGACCTCCCATCGTCGCCGCAAGGCCGCTCACCCTTCCGCTGCGGCGGAAGAACTTCAGGTCGTCGGCGAAGAAGTACTGCGCATAATGGTCAACCTCGGTTTTCGCCCATTCGACGGCTTCCTCGGCGGTCATCCCGCTGTTCAGCCTGTCGCCCAGCTCGCGTACTATCAGGTAGCTGAGGATTGTGATTCCCTTGGTGTCTATGCTATAAAACTTGCGTTCCGGATATTTGTGCAGAAGATCGGCCACGACCTTGTCCATGACGTCAAAAGAGACCGTCATCGCGGAACTGAAATGGGCATAGAGAATGTCATTGCCGGCAGCGAATTCCGGTTCGAAATACCTGTAGTATTCTTCTTCTCCCAGAGCGCTGGTCGTAGGAAGGGCACCCGCACGAAGGGAATCGTAGAACGAGTGGTAATCGTAAACGTCATAGTCGACGAAAGGATAGATCGTCTTTCCGTCAACGCTGTACGGCATACTTATCAGCTTGTAGCCGTATTCGGCAGCGACATTTGGCCAAATGTCAGTGTCAGTGTCAGTAAATCTGGTTAGCATAATACGATGATATATTCGTAAACCGGCTGTCCGCCGTCTGTCATTATCACTTCTGTACGCGGGAACTTCGACTGGAGGTCGCGCGCAAGCGCGGCACTCTCCGCCGGCTGCACGCCGGCGCCATAGAATACCAGCACGACGTCGTGGTTTCCGGCGCCGATCTTCCCGGCCAGTTCCAGCGCAAGCGCGGAACGGTCGGACGCCGCGGCGACTATCCTGCCGCCGCTGATTCCTATCCAGTCCCCCTCCTTCACGTCAATCCCATCCACCTGAGAGTCGCGGATCGCCCTGGACACCTGTCCGGCGACAACTCCCCCGATCTGCTCCCTGGTCGCCGCAACCAGCTCATCCACATCCCTGCAGCTGAAGTCAAGGGAAGCGGCGGCGACATAACCGGCTCCCACATTCCTGGTTTCAAAGACCTCTATGCGGCAATCCCGGTGCGACTCTGCATACATACCGGCAGCCTGGCGCGCAGTCATTATGATGTTTGAATTGTTCGGAAAGACGAATATCGTCTGGGCGTGGACCCTGTCGAAAGCGTCAATGAAGGCCGCGGCGCTTGGGTTCATTGTCTGTCCGCCCTCTATCACCTCATCGACCCCCGCATCCTTGAAGGACTGGACGAGTCCCCTGCCGGAAGCCACGGCGACTACGCCATAAGGCTTGGGAGCCGTGCGGAATTCATCCCCGCCGGATGAGAAGTTATCCTGAATCGTGACCTCACTGTGCTGCAAGGTCATATTTTCAATCTTCAGCGTGAGGAATTCGCCCCACTCGCGGGCCTTCGTCAGAATTGAGCCCGGGTCCATCGTGTGGACGTGGACCTTTACGATGGATCCGTCGCGGAAGCACACCACCGATTCGCCGTTGGCATTCAGCCAGTCGCGGATAACACTCTCATCGAAGGCATCTGTATCGCCCACTTTCGCGGTCTGAAGGCGCAGGAGGAACTCGGTGCAATATCCGAACTCAAGCACGGATTCCGGCCCGAAATCATCAAGATCATACCTGGACGGAGCCGCGGCTGTTTCAATCTGCTGCCCTTCAGCAACATCAATCCCTATACCCTTCCGTGCGGACACTATCGCATCCAGCATACCCTCCGCTATGCAGAGCATACCGGCTCCACCGCTGTCAACCACGCGGGCTTCACGCAAAACGTCAAGCAGTTCCGGCGTCCTGTCAAGGGACGCCCTCATCTCAGTCACAAGGGTCTTGAAATATTCTTCAAAATCATTGCCGGCTGCTTTCTCCACAGATTCGCGGATAACGGTGAGAATCGTTCCCTCCACCGGATTCGACACGGCACTGTACGCCTCAGTCACTCCGCTGTGCATCGCCGCCGCAAATTGGCTGACATCCGCTGTCTCCATTCCTTCCAGTCCTTTTGCGATTCCGGCAAAAATCCTGGACAGAATCACTCCGGAATTGCCTCTGGCGCCCAGGAGCATTCCTTTGGAGATGCCGGCTGACGACAGTGACAAATCCCCGGCCTTCGCATTCGAGCAGCCGGAACCGATCGTCATATACATGTTATCCCCCGTATCCCCGTCAGGGATGGGGAAAACGTTCAGGTCATTGATAACCTTGCGCTTTGCATTCAACCTGGCAGCGCCCTGGCGGACCATCGCGACGTAATCGGATCCTGTGATTATCGTTTTTTCCATCAAATTTGTATATCATACAAAGATAAGAATTATTTGTATTTGTTCATTCACGAATTCTTCTTACCTTTGCCACCGCATTCGAGGCTTTAGCTCAGTTGGTTTAGAGCGCTTGCTTGACAGGCAAGAGGTCAGCAGTTCAAATCTGCTAAGCCTCACAAAAAGTTGAACGGACGCGAGTGACTCGCGTCCGTTCAACTTTTTTCTTTCCCGCAGGCATCAGCTGTTCTTCCAGGTAAGGCGGAAAGCGTCACCGATGATGGAGCGGACCTTTGCCAGGAGTTCCGGATCGGCAGGCTCCGAAATGTACTCTATGTTCTTGAGGACATTGGCAGGACTGGTGCTGCTGAAGAGGTTGGCGCTGATCCTAGGCTCGCCTACAGAATACTGGATTGCAAGTTTCTCGATCGGGTACCCCACGCTGTTGCAATAGTCGCAGGCCTTGCGGCAGGCCTCGTGAAGGGCCGCCGGGGCCGGGTGCCAGTCCGGGGCGCCGCGCTGGGAGAGAAGTCCCATTGAAAGAGGGCTGGCGTTGATGACGCCGATGCCGCGGCTGAGGAAGAAGTCTATATCATCCATCAGTGCATCGTCGCAGAGGCAATAGTGGCAGAAATTCAGCACACTCTCCACAGTGCCTGCGGGAACGTGCTCAACCACCCATTTGAGGTTCGGGAGCTGCAGGTCCGTGATGCCCACGTGACCCACGAAACCTTTTTCGCGGAGCTCCACCAAGGCTGGAAGCGTTTCAAACGCTACCTGTTCAAGGTCGGCGAACTCGATATCGTGGACATTGATGAGGTCGATGTAGTCAACGCCGAGGCGCTCCATACTTTCAAACACCGACGCACGTGCACGGGCTGCAGAATAATCCCAGGTATTGACACCGTCCTTCCCGTAACGGCCGACCTTGGTAGAAAGTATATACTTGTCGCGCGGAATCTCGCGCAGGGCCTTGCCAAGCACCATTTCCGCCTTCAGATGGCCATAATATGGTGAAACATCGATGAAATTGATGCCGTTGTCAACGGCAGTATGCACCGCCTTGATGCCGTCCTCCTCCCTCAATGAGTGGAAAACCCCGCCGAGGCTGGACGCGCCGAAAGCAAGTGCCGACAGTTTCAGGCCTGTCTTGCCCAATTCTCTGTACTCCATTGGTTATCAGTATTGGTTTTAATATCAAAATGCAACCAGTGTCCTGAACACTTTGCCAGGAGCTGCGGCCCAGTCGGAAAGCGCCTTCTGCACATCGGAAGGTTTCACGATTCCGGACACGAACTGCGAGACGTCGTGATTGCGGACATATTTTATAACCGCCTCGAAATCAGACGGATTCGCATTACGGGAGCCCATGATGTCAAGCTCCTTCTTCACGAAGAGACCGGTAGGCAGCGCCACGTCCGACTTGGCATAGCCGATGCAGACGATGCGTCCCGTGAAAGCCACGCGGTTCACCGCCAGCTGGTATGTAGGGACTGCGCCCACCGCTTCGATCACCACATCAGGATCAGGAAGGCCGGTCCATTCTGAGGCAGTATTATAAGTGAACGTTGCGCCAAGTTTCCTTGCAAGCGCAAGTTTCTCATCATCCAGGTCCGCGGCGATCACTGTCGCGCCGCGCAGGACAGCGCGTACCACAGCGCCCAGGCCCACCATACCGCATCCGATGACCATAACGACGTCGGTATCAGACACGCGGCCGCGGTCAACGGCGTGGAACCCCACGCTCATAGGCTCAATCAGAGCGGCGTCGCGAAGGCTGACTCCGTCGCACGGAATGACTTTCTGCCACGGCACGGCGATGAATTCCTTCATCGCGCCGTCACGCTGCACGCCGAGCGTCTCATTGTTCTCGCAGGCATTCACGCGACCGCGGCGGCAGGATGCGCAATGGCCGCAGTTGGTGTACGGATTGAGGGTGACAGCCTGGCCGACCTTGAATCCGGCCGGGACATCAGAACCGATCTCTGCTATGGTAGCGCCGATTTCGTGGCCGGGGATACGTGGATAGGAGACCATCCCGTTGGCCCCGCGGAAAGTGTTCAGATCCGATCCGCAGAAACCGGCATAATGTATTTTAACCAGCACCTCGCCCGCTCCGCAGACAGGTGCCTCAACTTCACAGACGCCGGCCTTGCCCGGCTCGAAAATCTTGACAGCTAACATTTCTCAAGTTTATATCCCCGCCAGCCATACCAGGCGCAGACGGCGAAACAGATCAAAGGGATGAAATATGCCACACTCGGATTCGCGAGTGACTTTTGTACATACGCAGTAAGGAGAGGGATTATCGAATTGCCCACGATGGCCATCACAAGGAAGGCCGAGCCGCTCTTGGTGTCACCCTTGAGGTCACGCACTGCAAGAGAGAACTGCGTAGGGTAAATGATTGACATGAAGAAAGATATGCCAAGCATCGCATATACGGCCGCACGTCCTCCGACCACGCATACGAAGAAGCAGAGCAGGACATTCGCGAGAGCATAGAACACCAGCATGTTCTGAGGCTTGAACCTTACCATCAGCGTCGTTCCTATCCAGCGGCCGAGGAGGAAGCACAGCATATAGATGCCGAAGAATGTCGTAGCCTGGCTCACAGTCATTCCGGTGTAATTGATGCAGTACACAAGGAAAAGGCTGTTGACGGCTGTCTGGCCGCCATTATAGAAGAACTGGGCGATCACGCCGTTACGCAGATGCCTGCGCTTCAGCACTCCGAAGGAAAGCAGCTTGCCGCTTCCCTGCCCTTCTTCCTCCTGAATCTTCGGAAGTTTCGAGAATATGAAGATCACGGCGATCACGATCAGCAGGATGCCGAAAATAACGTAAGTCACCTTGAAATTATGACTTTCCGTCTGCACGAAGCCATCCCATCCGCCGGGATAGTCGGCCGGAAGCGTCGCCTTTGTGAAGTCATCTCCAAGAACCACCTTGCTGAGCACCATCGCGGCGAGAAAACCGCCGAGGCCGTTGAAAGCCTGCGCCAGGTTAAGTCGGCGCGGCGCGGTTGCAGGGTCTCCGAGTTCGGTGACGTAAGGATTGGCTGCAGTTTCAAGAACGCACATGCCGATTGCGACGATGAAGAAGACGCACAGATACAGCGGGAAACTGTTGGCCGCTGCGGCCGGAAGGAACATGAGTCCTCCCACCGCCGCCACGAGCAGTCCCAGCACGATGCCGGCCTTGTAGCTGAACCGTTTCATGAAGACGGCTATCGGGATAGGTATCAGGAAATAGGCAAGCCAATAGGAGGTCTCGATAAGTTCTGCGCTGGCCTGGTTCATCTCGAAGATGGTCATCATCTTCTTGACCATCGAAGAAAGGAGGTTGTTGCTGATCGCCCACAGGAAGAAGAGTGAGAAAATCAGTACCAGAGGCAGCAGGTTGCGGTTTTTGTTATCAGTTTTCATTCAGACATGTTTTTTATGTACGGCAGTTCGGGGAGATTGCGGAAGCCATAGAAACGGACCGCGTTCTCTCCCAGGAATGCAGACTTTTCATCTGTGGTCAGGAGGTCCGACTTCAGCACGAAGTCATAACTCATCCTGTAGGTAATGGCGCAGATCGTGCGCGGATAATCGCTGCCCCACATCAGTTTTTCCATTCCGACTTCGTCGGCAGCCCGGCGGATGGACTGCACTGCGGAAGGATACGGATAGAACTCGCTGTTGTAAAGCCATGTGATGCCACCCGCCTCAACCGAAACGTTCGGTGCGTGCGCAAGACGGATCTGCTCCATCCAATGCTCACCCGTGACCATTCCGAAATGGCCCACCGCCACTTTCAGGCGGGGACATTCCTGGATGATTTCGCGGAATTCCGCAATCTGACGGGCATCATCTGCAAGGCACATTGACAATATCAGTCCGCGGGACTCAATTTCCTTGAAAACAGCGACCGCCGCCGGGTCCAGCAGGCTGGTATGGGCGCGGTGTCCGGGCACCGCGACACCGCGGAACCCGTCGCAAGACAGCTTGCCGCCGGCCTTCACGCAGGCGTCAAGGTCAAGCAGGGCGCAGCAGAAGAACCTGTCGGGGTAGCGTTCCTGCACTGAAGCAAGATAGCTGTCCTGGTTGCCGTCGATGATTTCCTGAACGACGACGGCACCGCCGACCTGAGCGTAATCCATATTTGCAAGGAAAACCTCAGCGGTGTTGGTGCCGTCTGTCATGAACGGAGGAAGCATCTGACGTTCTTCACCGAAGAACATCGCCCTGCCCCGCCCCGTCGGGTATATTCTCTGTCCGTCAACCGTCGTATCCTGGCGGAGCCAGAGATGCGAATGAGCGTCGATTATTGTCATATTGTCCTGCCTGGATAAGCCTTGAGGGCCTCGGCAAGGATCGTCATCGCACGTTTGAGGAGTGGGACTTCAAGCACATAGGCAATGCGGACCTGGTTGAGGCCGCAGCCCGGAGTGCGGTAGAATGAAGCAGCAGGAGTGACCATCACGGTCTCGCCGTCTATGCGGAATTCGGTGAGCAGCCACTTGGCGAAATTCTCAGCGTTGTCGATAGGAAGTTCGACCACGGTGTAGAAGGCACCGAGAGGTTTTGGAGCGAAAACGCCAGGCATAGCGTTCAGAGCCTCGACTGCGGTGTCGCGACGGCGGATGTACTCCTCCTTAACGGCGTCGAAATAACTCTGAGGGGTGTCAAGCGCGCCGATGGAGGCGTACTGGCCAAGGACCGGAGGACAGAGGCGTGACTGCGCGAACTTGAGTGCGGCCGCCATTACGTCCTTATTGTGTGAAACGATGCAGCCGATACGTGCACCGCAAAGATTATAACGTTTTGATACTGAATCAACCAGGATGACGTTCTGCTCACAGCCGGGGATGTTCATCGCGCTGAAGTGAGGCTCGTCGGTATAGCAGAACTCACGATAGACCTCGTCGGAGATGAGGAACAGGTCATGCTTCTTGCAGAATTCGCCTATCTGAAGCATTTCTTCCTTTGAGAAAAGCTTGCCTGAAGGGTTGCAAGGGTTGCTGATGAGGACAGCCTTGGTCTTGCCGGGATTGTAAACCTTCTCGAACTCCTCGATGCCCGGGATGTCGAATCCCTGACGGATGTCGGTGTGGACGGTCCTGAGGGTTATGCCATTGAGGAAAGCGAAAGTCTGGTAGTTTGTGTAGAAAGGCTCGATGACGATGATTTCGTCGCCCTTGTCGGCCGCGATCTGCATAGCCACGGCGAATGCCTCGCTGCCCGCAACGTCGATAAGAAGTTCAGGGACCTCTATGTCTATACCTATCTTCTTATAATACTTCTCAACCATGCCCTTCCTGAGCTCCATAAGACCCGCTGAATTCGTGTAGGAGAGATGGTGCATGTTCTTGCACTTGTCCACAACTGCATCTATCGCGCAGTCCGGTGACTTGATATCAGGAGCGCCGACATTGAGGTGATACACTTTGATTCCTTCCGCCTCCGCCTTGTCAGAGAACGGCACCAGCTTTCTGATGGCAGAAGCCGGCATTGTCTGAGCTTTTTGAGAAATACTTAACATAACGGTTGAATTACTACTAACATTGCGAATATACGAAAAAATGTTTATATTGCACTCCGGTTAGTAAAATTTGGTTAGTTAGTATGGACCCAGAAGTGAAGAACCGGCCGAGTACCTTGGCCGAAAAAATTCTCCGTAATCACCTCTATCACAAGAAATCCACACTCCCTGAAAGGGGGCAGTACGCCACTTTCCGTCCGGACCGCGTGGCGATGCAGGACGCAACCGCCCAGATGGCGGTCCTGCAGTTCATGAACGCCGGCAAGCAGTCCACCAGCGTACCTACAAGCATCCACTGCGACCACCTCATCTGCGCAAAATGCGGCGTGGAGAAGGACCTGCCGGAAGCCATGAAGACGAACAAGGAAGTGTATGACTTCCTCGGCAGCGCCGCAGCCCGCTATGGTATGGATTTCTGGAAACCGGGCGCAGGCATCATCCACCAGATCGTTCTCGAGAACTACGCATTCCCCGGCGGAATGATGGTCGGAACCGATTCGCACACCCCTAACGCCGGCGGCCTCGGAATGCTTGCAATAGGTGTCGGCGGCGCGGATGCCGTCGACGTCATGACCGGAATGGAATGGGAACTCAAGGTCCCTAAGATCATAGGCGTACACCTCACCGGCGAACTCAGCGGCTGGGCGTCCCCGAAGGACGTCATCCTGAAGCTTGCCGGAATCCTTACCGTCAAGGGCGGCACCAACGCCATAATCGAATATTTCGGCCCTGGTGCCGAGAGCATCTCCTGCACCGGCAAGGCCACCATCTGCAACATGGGCGCAGAAGTGGGCGCCACCTGTTCAGTCTTCCCTTTCGACGAGAAGATGGCACAGTATCTCGAGGCCACCGGCCGGGCAAAGGAGGCCGCAAAGGCACGCGCCAACAGCGCCAATCTCCAGGCAGACCCCGAAGTGATCGCCGAACCGGAAAAATATTATGACAGGGTCATAGACATCAACCTTTCGGAACTTGAGCCATACGTCAACGGCCCGTTCACACCGGACGCAGCCTGCCCTCTCAGCAAGATGCGGGAACGCGTCGCAGAAAACGATTTCCCGGCCGACGTGGAGGTGAGTCTCATCGGCTCCTGCACGAACTCTTCATACCAGGATCTGGCACGCGCGGCGGCAGCTGCACGCGCGGCGCTTGACATGGGCCTTCAGCCGAAGGCGAAGCTCATCGTCAACCCAGGCAGCGAGCGCATCAAGGCCACGGCCGAGCGCGACGGCATCCTCGCCACGCTCCGCGAGGCCGGAGCGGTCATAATGACCAATGCCTGCGGTCCATGCATCGGTCAGTGGAAGCGCCAGACGGAAGACAACACCCGCCGCAACTCCATCGTGACCTCATTCAACAGGAACTTCGCGAAACGCGCCGACGGCAACCCGAACACACACGCTTTCATCGTGTCCCCTGCCGTCGCGGTAGCATTCGCTTTCAGCGGCAGATTCGAGATTCCCGCAGGGCTCAACGCCCCCGAGGGGCCGGAGCTTCCTCCGGAAGGATTCGCAGCCTGTGACAGCGGGATGACAGCCCCTAAGCCGGGCAGCCCTGAACCTGTCATCAACCCGGCAAGCGAACGTCTTCAGAAGCTGAAGCCTTTCGAGCCTTGGAACGGCGAGGACTTCACCGACCTCCCGCTTCTCATAAAGGTCAAAGGCAAATGCACGACAGACCACATCTCGATGGCCGGTCCTTGGCTCAAATACCGCGGACACCTTCAGAACATCTCCGAGAATCTGCTTCTCGGAGCGACAGATGCCTTTACCGGTGAATCCGGCCCTGTTGCGCCTCGCGCAAAGGAACTCGGCCAGAGCATCATCGTGGCCGAGGACAACTACGGCGAGGGATCAAGCCGCGAGCACGCCGCCATGGAGCCTCGTTTCCTCGGCGTCAAGGTCGTGCTCGCAAAGAGTTTCGCGCGCATACACGAGACCAATCTCAAGAAGCAGGGCGTGCTTGCGCTCACCTTTGCCGACCCGCTCTGCTACAACAGGATACTGTCCGGCGACAAGATTACAATCCGATGCGCCAGAATCGCGCCGGGACACTCTCTCGCCATCGACCTCCGTCACGCCGACGGTTCCCGCGAAACCATCTACGCGACGCATACCTATAACGAACAACAGATTGCCTGGTTCCGTGCAGGCTCAGCTTTGAACAGCTTATGCAAACAGTGACAATTCCTTTCATCAAGGGCGACGGCGTAGGCCCGGAAGTCACCTCTGCGATGCAGCAGGTGCTTGATGCAGCCGTTGCAAAGGCATATTCCGACAAGAAGATCGACTGGCTGGAGGTTCCGGCCGGCGGCTCCGCCTTCGAAAAATACGGCAGCTATATGCCGGACCAGACCGTAGAGGCCTTCAAGAAATACGGCATCGGCATCAAGGGTCCTCTCATGACCCCTGTCGGTGGCGGAATCCGTTCCCTGAACGTCTACCTGCGCCAGACACTGGATCTCTTCGTATGTCTGCGCCCCGTACGCTGGTTCAAGGGTGTGGAATCTCCTGTCAAGCATCCCGAGAATGTGGACATGGTCATCTTCCGCGAGAACACGGAAGACATCTATGCCGGCATCGAATGGGAGAGCGGCAGCCCCGAGGCTCAGAAATTCTGCCGGTTCCTGCAGGACGAGATGGGCGTGAGCAAGGTCCGCTTCCCCGAGACTTCCGCCTTCGGCGTGAAGCCGGTATCGAAGGAAGGCTCCGAGCGCCTCATCCGCGCTGCGATCAAATACGCCCTCGACCACAACCGTCCTTCAGTGACTCTCGTGCACAAGGGCAACATCATGAAATTCACCGAAGGAGGCTTCAAGAAATGGGGCTATGAGCTCGCAGAGCGCGAGTTCGGCGATGCGCTCGCTTCCGGCAGGCTTGTCATCAAGGACTGCATCTGCGACGCTTTCCTCCAGAACGCCCTCCTCAAGCCTGAGGACTACAGCGTAGTCGCCACCCTCAACCTCAACGGCGACTACATCTCCGACCAACTCGCCGCACAGGTGGGAGGCATAGGCATCGCTCCGGGTGCGAACATCAACTACGCCACCGGCAGGGCCATATTCGAAGCCACCCACGGCATCGCGCCTGACATCGCCGGCAAGGACATCGTCAACCCTTGTTCAAACATCCTCAGCGGCGTGATGATGCTCGAGCATCTGGGCTGGAACGAAGCTGCAGACCTCATCTACGCGGCGCTTGAGAAATCTTTCAGCGAAGGTTTCGCCACAGCAGACCTAGCACGCTTCATGCCGAACGGCAAGTCACTTTCAACAACCGAATTCACAAAACACCTTATTTCCATATTATGAGTCCGAAAAGCACAAAGAAGGAATACCTGGTATTCAAGCTCTCAGACGAAATGAAGAGCTGCACCAAGATAGATGCAGACCTCTTCAAGAAACTGGACGTCAAGCGCGGCCTCCGCAACGAGGACGGCTCCGGCGTGCTGGTGGGTCTCACCAACATCGGTAACGTAGTGGGCTACGAGCGCAAATCCGACGGCTCTCTCGAAGCCGTCGAGGGCAAGCTCTTCTTCCGTGGCTATGAGGTGAAGGACCTCGTCCACGCCATCATGAAGGAAGACCGCTTCGGTTTCGAGGAAATCGCCTTCCTGCTGCTCTCAGGCCGTCTTCCGGACAAGGAAGAGCTGGATTCCTTCAAGGATCTGGTGTTCGACAACATGCCTCTCGAGCAGAAGACCATCCTCCATATCATCGAGATGGAGGGCTATGACATCATGAACATCCTCGCCCGCTCCGTCATGGAATTCTACACCTATGATTCCAACCCGGACGACACTTCACGCGACAACCTGATGCGACAGAGCATAGAGCTCATCTCCAAGTTCCCGACCATCATCGCTTATGCATACAACATGCTCCGCCACAAGGAGTACGGCCGCACACTGCACCTCCGCTATCCGCAGGAGGGCCTGTCCATAGCCGAGAACTTCCTCTATATGATCAAGGGCACAGAGTACACCAAGCTGGACGCACGCACGCTCGACCTCCTGCTCATCCTTCATTCAGAGCACGGCGGCGGTAACAACTCCACCTTCACCGTACGCGTGACATCATCTTCAGGCACAGACACTTACTCTTCAATAGCAGCCGGCATAGGCTCCCTGAAAGGCCCTAAGCACGGCGGTGCGAACCTCAAGGTCTGTGACATGCTTTCATACATCAAGGACGCCGTGCAGGACTGGGAGGACGACAGCCAGATCGAAGGCTGCATCAAGCGCCTTCTTGGCAAGGAAGTGTTCGACAAAGCCGGTCTCGTATATGGTATCGGACACGCAGTCTACACCAAGTCAGACCCACGCGCAGTCCTTCTCAAGGAAATGGCGCGCGAACTTGCGACCGAGAAGGGCCGTCTGAAGGAGTTCGAGTTCATGGAGCGCGTGGAACGCGTTGCTATCGACACCATCTACAAGATGAAGGGCTACAAGCACAAGATCCTCTGCGCCAACGTGGACTTCTATTCAGGATTCGTATATGACTGCATTGGAATCCCTCGCGAGATCTACACCCCGCTCTTCGCCATGGCGAGAATCGTGGGCTGGTGCGCGCACCGCAACGAGGAGTTGAATTTCGAAGGCAGACGCATCATCCGTCCCGCATACAGATGCGTGACCGACGAGAACGGATACGTCCCTATCGAAGAGCGTTGAGATTCTTGAGACAGACCTTGAGGGAATCAAGCCACTGAGGCACCTCCACCGGGAATTCAGACTTGATTCTGGTCTTGTCCAAAACGGAATATGCCGGGCGGCGCACTTTGCTCGGGAAATCTTCTGAACTGCAAGGCATGACCTTGCAGTTTCTGTTTCCGGCAAGTTCTGCTATCGCAGTGGCGAACTCATACCATGTGCACTCCCCTTCATTGCTGAAATGATATATTCCGCTTTCCCTGAACCGAGGCACCATTTTCAGAATTGCCTTCGCCAGGTCGAGCGCATACGTCGGCGTCCCTTTCTGGTCATTCACCACGGATATGGCCGGCTTTGAAGAAGTCAGGTTCAGCATAGTCTTCACGAAATTCTTCCCGAACTCGCTGTACAGCCAGGCGGTACGGACAATCAGATACCGGCAGCCGCTTCCCTGTATCGCCCGCTCACCCTCAAGTTTCGTGAGTCCGTACACGCTCTCCGGTCCCGGCTCATCATCCTCCTTCAGAGGCTTTTCGTACACACGCGAGTCACTCGCGTCCGTACGAAAGACATAGTCTGTGGAGATATGGACCAGCAGGCCGCCGGTTTCAGCCATCGCCATGGCGAGATTTTCCGGAGCCCGGGCGTTAAGTTTCCTGACAAGTTCTAGGTTTTCAGGCTCTTCGGCCGCATCGACGTTGGTCCAGGCGGCGCAGTTGACAATCACGTCTATACCATGCGCGGCAACATAGGCCCTGACTGCGTCCAGATCGGTGATATCCAGCCTGTCGCAGCCTTCGCACACATCCGTAAAGAAGAAATTGTCAGCTGAATCACGGCTGACAATCTGAATCTCACGGCCGAGCTGGCCGCAGGCGCCCGTCACCAGAACGTTCATAGTCTTTCACGGTTTCTGTCCTTGTCGGAAAGGATCATGTCTTCTGCCGGGATGCGCCAGTCAATGCCAAGACGCTCATCCAGCGGATAAATGCCGGAATCGGACTCCGGATGATATGGTACATCGCACTTGTACTGGAACACAGCTTCGTCGGAAAGCACGGCAAAGCCGTGTGCAAAACCCTTCGGGATGAACACCTGACGGTGATTCTCCTCAGAGATCTCGACAGACACGTGCTTCAGGTATGTGGGAGAGCCGGGGCGCAGGTCAAGGGCGACATCGAGCACCTTGCCGCGCACGCAGCGGACTATCTTGCTCTGGGCGTGCGGATCCTTCTGGAAATGGAGACCGCGCACGACGCCATATGTCGAGCGCGACTCATTGTCCTGGACAAACACTACCGGCCCGCCTATGAGCGGGGCGGCCTTTTCATCAAACTCCCTCTGGGAGAAACTTTCAAAGAAATAGCCGCGCGCGTCTGCGAACACGCGCGGTTCAAGGATCAGGACACCATCAATATTTGTCTTAATGACCTCCATTCACCTACTGTCCGTCAAACTTGGAGGAAGAGACATCCCTCTTCAACTCATCGATCACCTTCAACAGATACTGGCCGTACTGGTTCTTCAGCATAGGCTTGGCGAGCTCGCGCATGCGGTCCTCGTCAATCCAGCCGCGCCTGTAGGCGATACCCTCAAGGCAGGCGACCTTGAGTCCCGTACGCTTCTCGATAACCTCCACGAACGTGGAAGCCTCGCTCAGAGAGTCATGCGTACCGGTATCAAGCCAGGCAAAGCCTCGGCCGAGGGTCTGGACCTTGAGTTCCTTGTCTGCAAGGAACACCTGGTTGACCGTTGTGATTTCAAGTTCGCCGCGGGCGGAAGGCTTGATGTTCTTCGCCACATCGACAACCTTGTTAGGGTAGAAATAAAGACCGACGACCGCATAGTTGCTCTTCGGCTGCGCCGGCTTCTCCTCTATCGACAGGCAGTTGCCCTGCTTGTCGAATTCGGCCACGCCGTAGCGCTCCGGGTCGCTGACCCAGTAGCCGAACACGGTTGCCTTATTGTCCTCTTCGGCAGTGCGTACAGCCTCGCGGAGCATTGAGGTGAAGCCGTTGCCGTAGAAGATGTTGTCGCCCAGCACGAGGCAGGCGCTGTCGTTGCCGATGAACTCTTCGCCTATGATGAATGCCTGCGCAAGGCCGTCAGGCGACGGCTGCTCGGCATAGGAGAAGCTCACGCCATAGTCGGACCCGTCACCGAGCAGACGCTTGAAACCGGGAAGGTCCTGCGGAGTCGAGATGATGAGTATCTCCCTGATACCGGCCAGCATAAGGGCGCTGATAGGGTAATACACCATCGGCTTGTCGTACACGGGAAGGAGCTGCTTGGAAATTCCCTTCGTGATCGGGTAGAGACGGGTGCCGGAACCTCCGGCGAGAACTATTCCTTTCATATTGCTAGAAGAGATAACCTACGTTGAGATAGAACGCGCCCGTGCCGTCCTGGTTGTACACGGCGCTGTTCTTCGAAAGATGGGATATAGGCATTCCGTACTCTGCTGCAACGATGAAATTCTCGTTCATGATGAAACGGAAACCTGCGCCCGCAGTGATGTGGAAGCTGTCCTTCTGCTGGCTGCTTGCCATAAACGCCTCATACCTTGCGATGCTTGACAGCGAGTTGTCACCCTTGTAGCTCATGTCGCGGCCGCGGGTGACGGTTGTACCGTCGCTGAACGCTGAAAGCGCGAGGGCGATGTTCTGTTTGCCGATGTGGAACTTGACGAAACGCCAGCGGAATTCGGCGTTGTAGGTGAACATGTCGAGGCCGACGGCGCGGTTGCGCATAATGCCTCGGGTGGTCCTGTATCCGCCCATTCCGTCGCGGTCCCAGTTCTCACCCTGGACTGTCATATAAGGGAGGACGTAGTAAGGTGCGCTGTCGCCGAATGTGCCTTCGTAGTTGAGACGGTACGCAAAAGTGAGGACATCATTCTTGACGATAGGGACATAGTGGCGGAACGTAAGGGAGTAGCGCGCGAACGGGATCTTTGTACCGAGCCACTTCGGAGCGAGGGTGACGTGGCCTTCAGCCCAGATTCCCCTTGAAGGGGCTCCTTCCTTGTCGCGGGAGTCATATGAAAGACCGGCGCGGATCGCGCTCACGAAGCCGCCGTTCGCCTCGTCCGCGGAGATGAGACCCCAGTTGACGAAATCCTCATAAAGGGTGCTCTCGGACTGAGGGAACTTCTTCTGCTCGTCCTTGCCCTTGTTGATATTGTCGTAGTCGATGGCGCCCTGGTCAAAATAGCTTGCGTGATAGCCCACGGCCCATTTGAACCTGTCGGTGATGTTGCCCACGAAATCGGACTTGAAGAGCACGGAGTTCCTCTTCATCTTGTAGAACGGAGTGTAGATTATGTCACTGCTGCTCTTGTCCTTTCCGGCCGCTATCCTCTCATAGTTGTAGTATGAGCCGTAGCCGTTGAAGCCGAAGAAATCCATACCCTTGTCGAGAGCCACGATGCAGGCCGTCGTCCAGCGGACGTTAGGGATGAGTTCCTTGGCGTCGTACATCGTCTGGATCAGCCAGCTGCCCTTGGTGAAATATGACACCTCGACATATACCTTATTGTCGTAGTTCGGATAGTTGTGCCCGTCGCCGTAATCGAAGAGCTGGATGATGGCTCCGAGCTGAAGACCCTTGTCGGCGTCGTATGCGACTGCCGGAAGAGGCCCGATGTTCCAGCCGGTCTTGATGATATCCTTTTTCTCCTCCTGAGCGCCGGCAAAGAGCGCTGAAGCTGTGAGAAGAACCGCTACAAAAATAGTCTTTTTCATTTTTTCAGGTCTTTTATCAAATCGTGATAGAAAATGTAAAGCACACCGGCGACCCACTGGAACGGCCAGAAGATCGGGAATATGAAACGGAGGACATAGTGGACCGTATGCGTCCATGCCTTGTCCTCGAATGTCCACATTATGATGGTCGCAGGGAGCCATACAGGCAGGGAGATTGCGCTGCAGAGCAGGAAAACCGGAAGGGATGCGACGGCGCCCAGAAGGCGGAGTGCCTTCATGTCGTGGCGGTGCTCCGGGATTCGGCCGATGAGGCCGAGGTCGCGTTCGTGGAGCTCTTCGCAGAGCATACGGTAGATGTCACCTTCAGGAGTGTCCTTGTGATCCTCGAAGTACTGGCTGACGTTGATAGGGTCGCCTATGCGGAGAGCGACACGTCCGTGCTCGAGGAAGAAGTATTCGTAGTCGATGCCGACAGGCACTACAAAGACAGGCTTGTCAAGTTTGTCGATGGCAATCTTCGCTATGCGGAAGATGCCTTTCTTGACAGGCATCATCCCCCGCTCCGCCCTGTGTGTGCCTTCCGCGAAAAGGCAGAACGGCGTGCCGTGACCCATACATTCGACGGCCTCGTCGAAAATGGCGTAATTCTTCATCAGCTCGGCGGCGCCATTGCGCTCGCGGGCGATGGGAAGGATGCGGAGCCAGCGGAGAATCTTTGCGGTCTTGGGGTTGGCGAATATGTCGGAACGCGCGCCGAAGCCGACCGGGGCGTGGCGGCGCACCTGCAGCATAAGTATAGGGTCGATCATCGCGGCGCAATGGTTCGGCGCGAAGATCACTGCATATTTGTCATAGTCAGGTATCTTCTCCAGACCCTCGAGGGTCATCTTGGAGAAGCTCATACGGGTACAGGCGCCCACATATTCGTGGAGTGCGATGTAGCCGTTCGTAGTCTCCCAGAACTTTGCCATTGTCTATTGGTTTTTCTTGGCCTGACGGCGGTCGTGCAACAGGAATGCGGTGCTGACGCCAAGTCCGCTGATGATATGCCATACACCCCACCAGGCAGTGATCACGAGCATTCCTCCGTGAGGCGGCAGGGCGCTGAAGATCTGGGTGCCGAGAAGGAGGACGAGGCCGAGGCCGCTGTTCTGGATACCGGTCTCGATTGTGAGTGTCCTGCGGTCCTTCTTCGGAACCTTGAATACCGAACCTGTTGTGAAGCCGATCGTGAGGGCAAGAAGGTTATGGACAAGCACAACGATGAAGATGTACTTGATGCTCTTCAGGAATGCGTCGATGTTGCCTACGAAGGTGAGGACGACCATCGCTATGAAGAAAATGAGACTGAACCACTGGAGCGGCTTCTTGAGCTTGTCGGCAAGTTTAGGAAGGTACTGTGACGTAAGGATACCGAGCGTCAGAGGAACGCCGAGAAGGATGAATATGGTCTTGAACACGTCCCAGAGAGGAATGACAAGCTGAGGGACCTCACTCGCGATGTTGGAGAACTTGAGGTAGAGGTTGCCGTACAGCCAGAAATTGAACGGAGTCATAATCACTGCAAGAGCAGTGCTGATGGCAGTGAGGCTGACGGACAGCTCGATGTTCGCCTTGGACAACGAACTCATGAAGTTCGAGATGTTTCCTCCCGGACAGGATGCAACCAGGATCATACCCATAGCCATTGTCCAGGAGATGCTGGAGCCGAGGGCAAGTGCAAGAAGGAATGTGAAAAGAGGCAGCATTATAAGCTGGCTGCACATTCCGAGAATTACGGATTTAGGTTTGCTGAACACTTCGATGAACATCTTCGGCTTGATGCCGAGGGCCACGCCGTACATTACAAAGGCGAGGACAATGTTGATTGTGTTCATTCCGCCGGCATTCATCGTCACATTGATGCTGTCGATGGCGTGCATTGCTTCCGGGGTCATAATCAGATAATTGGTTTAACGGTTCTTGTACATTGATTCGTAGTATTTCTGGTAGTCGCCGGAGGTGACGTTGTCCATCCACTCCTGGTTGTCCAGATACCATTTCACGGTCTCTTCGATGCCTTCTTCGAACTGGAGGGACGGCTCCCAGCCGAGTTCCTTCTGAAGTTTCGACGAGTCTATCGCGTAGCGCAGGTCGTGGCCCGCGCGGTCGGTGACGTAGGTGATGAGGTCAAGGTCGGCTCCCTCAGGACGGCCCAGAAGCCTGTCCACGGTGTTGATCAGGACCTTGATGATGTCTATGTTCTTCCACTCGTTGAACCCGCCGATGTTGTATGTCTCGGCAACCTTGCCGTAGTGGAAGATGGTGTCGATGGCCCGCGCGTGGTCAACCACGTACAGCCAGTCGCGCACGTTCTCGCCCTTGCCGTAGACCGGCAGCGGCTTGCGGTGGCGGATATTGTTGATGAACAGAGGGATGAGCTTCTCCGGGAACTGGTACGGACCGTAGTTGTTCGAGCAGTTCGTCACGATGGTCGGCATCCCGTAGGTGTCGTGGAATGCGCGCACGAAGTGGTCCGAGCTGGCCTTGGCGGCGCTGTACGGGCTGTGCGGCTGATACTTCAGGTCCTCCGTGAAGAACTTCTCGCCGTAGGCAAGATGGTTCTTCCCGCTGGACGCCTTCGTCGAGAACGGCGGCTCCACGCCTTCAGGATGCGTCATCTGAAGGGCGCCGTACACCTCGTCCGTGGAAATATGATAGAAGAGCTTGCCGTCGTATTTCTCCGGCAAACTCTCCCAGTAAAGCTTCGCGGCCTGCAGCATGCTCAGGGTGCCCATCACGTTCGTCTTGGCGAAGGTGAAAGGATCCTTTATCGAACGGTCAACGTGCGACTCGGCGGCGAGGTGGATTATGCCGTCCACCTTCTCCTCCTGCATCAGGGCGTACACCGTGTCGAAATCGCAGATGTCAGCCTTCACGAAACGGTAGTTGGGCTTGTCTTCTATATCCTTGAGATTCGCGAGGTTGCCTGCGTATGTCAACTTGTCTAAATTGATGATCCTATACTCCGGATACTTGTTCACGAACAAGCGTACCACGTGGCTTCCGATGAAGCCGGCTCCTCCGGTGATGATGATAGATTTCTTCATAATTAGACAAAGATACAAATTTTTTACTCAATTAGAACATATCCTATGTTCTGACTGGATATCCCAAGTCTGAGATAGTAGTTTCCGGACACCTCGCCCTGTGTGGAAGAGTAGTACGTATGCCCGTCTTTGAGGAAGTACGGATTCCGCACCCAGTTGCGGCGCAGGGCATTTTCAGCTCCCGCCACGGTGAAGTTCCTGTCAACCGGGTACATCTCATAGAAGATGTCGTAGTAGTGAAGCATGCAGGAGTTGGTTTCGTGCTGGTCCACGAACATCATCTGACCCGGACCGGTAGCCTTCGGGCACTCGAACCTGATGTAACTGTAGAACCCGCTGTAACCGCATAGTTCCTTCCATTCCGGTTCAGAATAAAGTTTGGCCGGCGACTGCTTGAGCAGCCACGCCGCCTTCGGAGCCATAAGCCTGACCGTCATAACCGGACTTCCCTGCGTTATGAATGCCACCGGTCCCAGCGTTGCATTGTGCTTTACCAGCGATTGGTTGACTATGGAAACGGCCATAATACCGCGTCTTGCCCGGGAATTGCTCCACGTGAATTCCATCGTCAGCACTCCTATCGGGAGGTCCATCGGGCTGTTTTCCGGAACGACCAGGCTCATGCGCACCACATCTTCGTCAACGGCCTCGCACCTGTAGTCGTACTTCTTTCTGTTCAAGTTGTCAAACTTCGAGAACCGCACTCCGGTGTTGCCGAACAGCGCCAGGTCAGCGTGCAGATCAAATGGAGATCCGTTGTATTCATTGAAATATTCCGTCGTCAATTCCTCCGGAATCCGTTCCTTGACGTACGGATAATAGACCAGGAACGAATATCTGCTGAACTGGTCATACACCGGCGAGGCCGGCTTTGTCGTGGCCTCGCCGAGGCAGTCGGGACGGCTGTTGTTGACACCGCCCCGGTTGATCAGCGCCTCCAGCCTGTCGGACGCCATCGGTTCACCCAGATAATCCACAAAGAATTCCGACCCGTCAAAGCCGACGAATCTATCTCCCGTTTCGGACGAGAAACCGGCCTTCAGGGCCAGAAGCTGCCCATACAGAGAGGAATCGAAAACAGACTTTTCCATCGCGCGGCCAGCCCTGTCGTAAAAAGTGGCCGGTACCGGTACACCGGTGCCGTCAACAAACAGTTTCAAGCTTTTTCTCTCAGTCCGGTATTCCGGCTTGAGCACCTTGAATTTCAAGCTGATGACATCATCGTTGAAACCGTCATCCGAGCTGAACTGCAGTTCCACATCCCGGTCCGGACTGATGCCGTATGCATTGAGGTCCACACCGGTGCCCGACAGGGTGTAAGGCGTGGATGAAAGAAAGACGTCCGCGTCATTGCCGGTCGGGCGGAGGACGTTTTGGGACTGCGCACCTACGGCGCGGACGGTAAACCTGCTGCCGGCAAAGCCGCGAAGGTTCACGTGCCGTTTCATCGCAAGGTAAAAATCCGACATATCCATCACGGCTTCCTGGTTTTCACCCGTCCTGACCTTCAGGGTGCAGGTCTTTCCGCCGGGATAAAGCCTCAGCGTGACGGGAATGTCCTTCCCCGCCACGAACCTGGAAGGGTCAGTCACGCTGATGGTCAGTTTTCCCGAAGAATTCGAATATGATGCCGTCATTCCGTATCGTTCAAGAGCCGTGCAGTCGCAGCCCCAGGCACAGTCCGACAGGCCTGAGGCGGAATAGTCCGTCACGTACGGTTTCCCGACGATGTCATTGGAGCCCAGGACTCCGCGCCTGTTCATATACACGAAAACGTTGCCGGCCCGGTTCTTCCTCACCACCACCGGCTGGCTCTCCGGAAGCCTCTCCGTAAATCCGGCATCCTTGGTCACGCAGAACAGGCGTCCGTCCGTGAAATCAGCGCCCGGATCGACTTTCCAACTCGGCTCAAAAACGGAATCCACGTTGAAGGACAGATTAATGTTGTACGGTTTATTCCTCAGAATATCAAAGTTGGCGACATTGTCGGAGCCCGGATAGAAACGGTACGTCACGCTTCCGCCGTACCCTCCGGCAGACTTGTCAATGTCTGCCGAGAATTCGACGTATGTCGCCCTGTCAGCAGCATTTCCGGCTGCGGCTCGCAACGCATCCATTGTCTTTCCGGCAGGATTGGAATTCCCTGACAGAAGTGTCCCCATCCTGTTTTCCGGAACATAAAAGACAAATGTACCGCAGGCGCTGTCAGCCATTGGTGATTCATAGTCGGAAGACTCCAGCACGTCGGCGGACGTCTCCGCCCTGGACCCGCCTTCGGCAAATGGCGCGAGAACCCTGTTCGCCTGACGGAAATACAGTTTCACGTTGCGGAACATTCCCGCAGTGGCACTCATTCCCGAATGGTCCACGGTCACCAGCAGCTTGGCGAACAGCCTTTCCATCCTGATGTTCAGCACGCTGCCGCCGCTTATCTGGACGCCTTTCAGAGAACCGCAGACGGGAATGCCGTATTCGGCCACTTCCCCGAAAGTTTCCGGCCGCAGGCCGTCGACCGCTCCCCCGCCCAGGCGGTACACCATCGACGGCACATCATCTTCCGAAACCGGGAAGACGGGGGCGCTTTTCGTCCCGGACCCATTTATGAACCACAGGTTTCCGAGGACAAAGACATCCATTCGGCGCATGGGCAGAGCCACACGCATCGGCGAGTCAAGGCTCTCAACGCTGCACTGCGAATCCAGCCTGCGGGTTTCGGCATCATAAAAAGCCACCACCGCCCCGGTTTCAATGTTTTCGATGTCAATGCCGAACACGCTGCTCTTGGTCGGCTCACACATATAGTCCTTTTCGAAGTTGACCACGACTTTTGCGGGTCGCTCGACAGGACTCTCGAAATTGCACGCACACGCCGCCAGGGCGGCTGCAACGCTAAATATCAATCGTTTCATAATCATAATTTTCGTCCCAGGGAACCAGTACGACCTCAACCGACATCTGCACGAAATCCACTACGAGCACAATGTCATCAAGGTCGGCCTTGTTCCAGTCGTAATTCAAATCATCAAGCGTCTCACCAAGGTTGACAGAATAGATATGGCCGTCCCTTTTGTCAAGCACCTCCATACTCAAGATATTCCGCTGCTGCCTGGGCACCCTTATCGACAGGTTTTGGGTTTCATCTTCAATGGCCATTGCGGAAAACCCTCCCGTCAACGGAGCCAGGTCCGGCAGACTCAATCCGTTGCATTCGGCACTGACGCGCAGTTCATACGGGAATTCCTCCCTCGTATCAAGATCGGAAATCTTGAAATCCATCCTGCAGAACTGCTTGTGCAAAGCCACCTGCAAGGTATCTCTCTCGCCAGTGATGTTTCTCTCAACACCGAATGCCATCACAGGGTCCGACTGTTGGTTGTAGGGCACCGTAATCCTGTCACCGGTAAAATTCACGTTCTTGAATCCGCATATGACCGAGGCTTTCACCAGATCTTTCGGCACTCTGATTTCATATCCCCTCCCCTCATATTCCCCGATGCTGATTTTCTGCTGGTACAGCGATCTGTCGGTACTTGGGGAGAGTGTAGCGATTGCCTCGACGTATGCTCCCTGACCGATCAGTTCATCGAAATCAAGAATCAGATAGCACGGGCAATTCCCTCTTTCTTCCTTTACGCAGGACGCACAAAGCAGGAAAGAAAACAGAATCGATAATACAAGGCGTTTCATCCTATATGTCTTCGTTTACATTACGCGGTTCCGACCACGGAATCACCTCTATCTGAACGGTCACGTCCGTTTTATGGACAACTTCCCACGGATGGTTCGATCCCGGACGGCGGATGATGAAATTGTTGATCACATACTGCTTGTTTGCTTCAAGGGGGCCCACCGCCACCGGGTAGTAGTACTTCACGCCATCCAGCGTGGCCTCGACGACAAGCATCGTGGAACGTTGCGACCAGGCGGCATCCTCCTTCAATTCGCAATTGTTTGGAAATGCATAGAAAGTGTGCGGTTCATTCAGTTCCTGTCCGTAGTCCACAACCCTGTCGACGCCATTGTCACAGATGAGACCCTGCACCTGCTTTTCCAGCCGGGCCAGCCATCCGGCCTCGCCGAGGGTGCGGGGATCGGTGGATCCGTCCAGCGCCCAGGTCCCGACCACATTGGTCAGATAAACGGCGTTCACGGTGAACAGACCGGCCGCCCTGTAGCCATTCGCTTCCATCATGTTTGATATTTTTTCGAGGCGCACCGAAGAAACCAGTCGCGCCACCGGCACCGTCAACGTGCACGATGCGCCTGAAAGGGTCTGCGTCGTCGTGCCCATCATAAACAGATTGGACAGACCGTTGTCGGTCAGTGATGAGCTGAGGGCGAGCAGGTCAGCCTCGCACCTTATCTGATAGGTGTAGTCGGACGCGGAATTCGCAAGCACATATACCATTTTCTCCCCGATTGTACACCGGAGCTGGAGCGTCGCTTCACCGCTGTCGGAATAAGCGCTGGCGTCCAATTTATGGCCGGCGTCCATCCTGAACACAAAAACGGACAGATTGTTGATTTTGTTTTCGGCAGTCTGGGTCTGGCCGACCGCCTTTGTCGCCCCATACGAGCAGTTGACAACAAGATTGCACTCTCCGGAATCCACAGTTGTCATTTCCGGGACGGCAGGGTCGCACGCGGCAAAGGCCAACGCCGCCGCGAGCATCAGTATTTTAGATTTCGTCATCGTCATCATTGATATTGTATTTTCTTATCAGCTCAGATATTTCCGGATCCAGATTGCCTCTGTACACATATGACGGGTCCTGCTCGCAGGAGCGGACATAGCACTCGACTGCATCCCTTTCCTCGCCCAGGCGCTGATAGACCAGGGCAAGCATATAATTCACTCTCGCATCCTTCGGGCAGTCCTTCAGGATTGAAAGCGCCGACCGGTTGCGGTCCATCGCCAGATACGCAACCGCCGTATTGAAGTCCTGGTACGGAGCCAGCAGTTCCAGCGCCAGTTCATAATCGTGGTCACGTATTGCCTGCACACCGTCCATATACGTTGTGTCAAGCACATTCGTATGCACGGTATCCTTCACCATCCCCTTCCTGTGCAGATGAAAGTCAAACCTCACGCTTCTCAGCTTCGGATACATCACACTGTACAGCCGCGACTGGAATCGTGACCGTAGAATATCACGCTCCCTGGCATCCAGGTCTGGGTTCTGGGACAGAAGAAGGTATTCATCCTTCTCCGAATCAGTCAGGACGGTGTCGGCAAGGACCAGGGCATCCAGTGCCGGCCAGTTCTCGCCTCCGGAACGGGACAGGAAACGAATGGTTTCAGGGCCCATTGCGGCACGCCTCATATTTCCCTCGGAGAGATCGTCCCCGACAGAAACGAAGAATCCTTCTTCGCGCCTCATGGAATCGCGCAGCTGGCGCAGGTAGCCGCTGAAATAGTCCGAAGCCGACCTGGCGCGACGGTATGTCAGGGACGCATTGGAGGCGACGCTTCCCTCCGGAGAGGCAAACGAGGTGATGATTATGGAGTCGAGGTCGAACTCTTCGTTGTTTGCCAGGAGGCGGAGCTTCGACTTTATGAAACCGATCTCACGCCTGTTGTCAGACAGCGACTCCTCAATCTCAGCCCGCCCCGCACGGAAAGCAATCTCCGCCGAAGCATTTGCGCTGACGGCACGGTGGACTATCTGTGTCTTGTATCTTTCCGTTCCGTCGGCGAATGCATTCAGGGAAGATACGTAGAACGACAGCGGCTCCGACACCGGAATGGTGTACAGGCGGCGGTCGCTTTCGAATATCGCGCCGGACAGGGTCACATCTACCTTTCGAAGCTTCGGCCTGGTGTTGATTGTCTGCACGTAATTGTAAATAAAACATTTACCATTGATATCCTTCATCACAGTGTCAAGCCGTATGCCTTCAGTGACAATAGGCACCTTGACATACTTCCGCCACATCTCAGGTCTGCGGCTCATGCGCAGGCCGTTAAGATATTTTGCCAGATGATTGGTGTAATGATATTCCGCCTCGCACTCGCTGTCCCGCGTGTTCCTCGCAAGGAAAATCCCAAGCGAACGCCTGTCCACGAATTCCATCGAATCCGTCACGATGCGGCTGGCATACCTCTCGTACTGCCGGAGACCCTGAAGCTGCGCCCTGCGGTATTCCGTCCCCGTGATCACCACGTCGTCAAGCCGCAGGGAATCCCCCAGGACATACATTTCCGGATGGAAACGCAGTTGCCAGTGCGAATCGTGAAGCTCCTGCGGAACGATGACCTGGAACTCCAGGTCTATCTTTCCGTGCCGCTCGGCGACATTCCTGAAACGCGCGACCACGTAAGCCGCGTCAAGCTCCTCCGTCGCGACCATATCGCCTGTCTCGTCATCACGTATCGCTTTCATTATCAGCATCTCACGTCCGTCAAGACCGGTAATGCGAATGGTGTCGTGCACCGGAGCCCGGCGTGTGGAGTCCAGCTTCGGCGGCGTATTCTTCGCCGGAAGCTGGAGGTCCACGCCGAGTTCGCGGCCGCGGATTTCAGCCAGCTTGCGCGACTGTGCGCATCCCGCACAGACCAGCGCAAGCGCCACCGCAGGCAGAACCTTGTATCGGCACCTACATTTCATACTGCAGAGGCTCGTTGCCGTCGATTATGACCAGACGGCTTGCCTGAACTTCGTAATAGGTGCGGTCAACACCGTCAGGACCCACGCTGCGCGTGTTTCTGATTCTGCCTTCGACATAGAGTTTCGTCCCTTTTTCAATCTTCGACAGATCTTTGATTTCCTTTCCTTCCCAGGCATTGACGTTGTGCCAGGTGGTTTCGATTACGGCAGATCCTTCCCTGTCGCGGTAAGCGACGTTTGTTGCGATGGAGAGGCGTGCGACCTGTGTGTCGTTGAAAGTCTGGAGCCTTACACTCCCCACTGTTCCTCTCAGCTCGATTCGATTCAATTGTTCCATACTTTTGCATAATTATTAAATTTTACACATCAGACCCGCGGTGTCCGAGGCGATGCAAAGTAGGGTCAAATATTTCAAATCCGAAATAGATAGCCGTTCACAGCGTTGCGAAATATAAGATTCAATATGATAATTGAAGAATCTTTATGTATAAAAATAAATCTATATGCATAAAGATAAATCTTTATTAAAAAGAAATGCATTAATTTCAAAATGTTTTCATCGATTCCTTTGACGTAACGAAACTTCGGACCAACTTTGGCAAAAACCGAAGTACTATGTTTGATAACACTAAAGAGACAAAGGCACACTGCCTGCACTGCGGCACCGTGATGTACGGCCGCTCCGACAAGAAATTCTGTGACACAAAATGCAAGAACGCCTACCACAACAGCGAGACGGAGCGTTCAAGAAGATACCGCAAAAGCGTGATGGCGGCCATAGAGATCAATTATGCCATCCTTGACGACCTGCTGAGAAACAGGCAGATCACGGTCGCCGTCGAAAAGATCGCGCCGCGAGGATTCAGCCCGAACTATTCAACCTATCACAGGAAAAGATACCCGAGAGACGAGTACGGTTGCTTCGACATAAGATACAACCGGTCCGACTCCAGGATATACAATATCCATAGAGTCGGACCGGATATGGGAGAGCCGTAGCCGGCTTACTTCTTCTCCGTTCGTGCGCCCTTGTTAGGGATAGGGTTCTTTACGACCTGGGCTGCAAGCTTGTCGAACTCTTCCTCGGAGATCATCTTGCAGGAGCCGTTGAGCTGCGCACCCATCTCGATCTGCATCTTGCGGACGAAGATGTTTCCGTTGACCACTGCCGAGCTCTTGAGAGAGAGGATGTCGCGGATGTAGAGATCACCGTCCATCTTTCCCCAGAGGTCGAGGTTGCGGCAAAGGAGACTGCCGGAAAGGAGAGCGGACTCACCCACCACGATGCGTCCCTCAGAATAAAGGACTCCGTCAACGTTGCCGTCAACGCGGATATCCGTACGGGAAGAGAGATCGCCCTTGATGGACGCGCCCAATGCAATACGGCTGACCTCGTTTACGTTTACTACTGTTTCAGGAGCTTTAGTCGCTAATGACTTGATGCTAGACAATACCTTTTCCATGACAATTCTTGTATTTTTTACCGCTGCCGCACGGGCAAGGGTCATTTCTTCCTA
>JAUNNZ010000022.1 GCA_030537315.1 Bacteroidia bacterium | reverse complement strand
GCCCGAGGCCTCTACAGTAAAATATTTTCAAAAAAATGTGTCAAACTTCCGGGGCTCTGAAACCCGGGACATTTTTTTTATGACTTTAGACATAATATTATTATATTTGTACTGATGTAAATTAGGGTAATTCCGAAGATGCTCGAAGAAATAAGAAACAATTTCCAAAAGCTCGTATCAATGTATGAGACTGAAAAGCAACGCGCTGATGCGTTGGCTGACAAACTTGTGCACTGTGAGGAAAAATCCAAACTTTACAAAGAGCAGATTACTGAGTTAAACCAACAGATAGACAATCTCAAGTTGCAGAGCGCTTTCACCGCCAATGGTGACAATACGGCGGCAAAGGCTAGCATCGACAAACTTATAAGGGAGATTGACAAGTGTATCAAGGCACTCGAGAAACAGTAGTATGGACCAGAGCATAACTCTTACAATCGACGGCAGAAAATATCCTCTCAAGGTTTCAAGCCCTGAGATGGAGGAAGTATTGCGTTCTGCCGCAGAAGATATGAAGTCCATGCTCAACCGTTACACAGAGAAGTTTCCGGATAAAACTCTTGAAGACAAGCTTGTGTTTGTAACACTTCAGGAGACTGTTCAGAAAATCACGGCCCAGCGTAAGCTCCAGGCTCTTTCTGAAGAGGTCTCGACTCTCTCGGGTGATATGACCGCATATCTGAAGGAAACTGAGAAATAGTAGCCGTCAGGCCCATCTTCTGAAAACAACAAAGTTCTTCGGAACCGGGTCAACTCGCGCTGAGGAAGGCAAGCCCGCTACGACGGGAAGCCCGATACGGATCGGAGCCCAAATCTTATTCAGAGGCTTTCTGAAAAATCGGCTGACGGCTTTTCTATAACAGTATCTGCTTTGTGGCAGATACTGTTTTTTTGTTATGTGCAACTTATAAATATATATATTATGTTTCTGTATTATTTCATCGCGGCTGTAGCCGGTGCCGTCATCGCGCTCGCCATTTATATAGCTGTCACGAAAGCCTCTTCAAAGGGCCGTGCCAATGCCATCATCGAGAAAGCTACGCTTGAGGCTGAAAATATCAAGCAGCAGAAAATGCTCCAGGCAAAGGAAAAGTTCCTTCAGCTGAAGAGCGAGCACGAGAACTATGTCAACAACAAGAACAATGAGCTCCGCGACAGGGAGAACAACATCAAGTCCCGCGAAGGCCAGCTGAACCAGCAGGCCAGCGAGCTCGGCCGCAGGCAGCACGACATCGATTCGCAGAAAGGCCAGATCAATGCGCAGAAGGCCCAGCTGGAGTCGAAAATCCAGGAATGTGACCGTCTTACCGCCCAGGTCAACAAGGAACTTGAATCAATAGCCGGAATGACAGCTGAAGAGGCGAAGAAGACGCTTGTCGAGAACATGAAGGCAGAAGCCCGCACAGAAGCCCAGGCATACATCAACGATACGATGGACGAGGCCAGGCTGAATGCTGCCAAGGAAGCAAAGCGCATCGTTATCAATACCATCCAGAGAACAGCCACTGAAACGGCCATAGAGAATGCCGTCACCACTTTCCCTATCGACAATGACGAGGTGAAGGGCCGTATCATCGGACGTGAGGGTCGCAATATCCGGGCACTCGAGGCGGCGACCGGAGTTGAGATCGTAGTAGATGACACTCCGGATGCAATTCTTCTTTCCGCCTTCGACCCTGTACGCAGGGAGGTTGCCCGTCTTTCCCTCCATCAGCTCGTCATCGACGGCCGCATACATCCGGCACGCATCGAAGAGGTTGTGGCAAAGGTCAGCAAGCAGCTTGAGGATGAGATTCTCGAGACCGGTAAGCGCACCTGCATAGATATGGGCATACATGGTCTGAATATCGAGCTTGTAAAGCTCATAGGACGTATGAAATACCGTTCAAGCTATGGCCAGAACCTTCTCCAGCACTCTCGTGAAGTTGCGAATATCTGCGCCATCATGGCTTCAGAGCTCGGACTCAATCCGAAAGTCGCCCGCCGTGCCGGACTTCTCCACGATATTGGCAAGGTGAGCGAGAATGAACCTGAACTGCCGCACGCAATCCTTGGCGCCAAGCTCGCCGAGCAGTTCAAGGAGCGTCCTGAGGTATGCAATGCGATCGGTGCCCATCACGAGGAAATGGAGATGACTTCAATCTACTCTCCACTTGTCCTTGTAGGTGACGCAATCTCCGGTGCACGTCCTGGCGCACGCCGTGAGGTGATCGAGTCTTACATCAAGAGACTCAAGGGTATGGAAGACCTTGCGGCTTCATATCCGGGAGTAACGAAGTCCTATGCAATCCAGGCAGGACGTGAACTCCGCGTGATCGTCGGTGCTGAAGAAGTATCAGACGATCAGGCTGCACGCCTGTCTACGGACATTGCACAACGCATCCAGGACGAGATGACTTACCCTGGTCAGGTTAAGATCACCGTCATCCGTGAGACGCGTTCAGTAGCTATTGCGAAGTAGCTTTTACAGAGAAGATATCATCCGGCTGAAGAGCTCGGACATACGATCGGCGGCGAGGTTGGCTTGAATGACAACGTCGTCGCCATCGTTTAGGTTGCGCTCTATGTTGCGTGTGTTGGAGAGGTTGGTGACGACCGACATTCCGAATACGCGGATGCCGCAGTGGCGGGCGACGATCACCTCGGGGATTGTGCTCATTCCAAGGAGGTCTGCGCCTATGGTGCGGAAGTATCTAACCTCTGCAGGAGTTTCATAGGTAGGGCCGGTGCTGCCAAGATATACGCCCTTGTGCATGCGCAGATCCATTTCAAGGGCGAGGCTTTCCGCCTTTGAAATGAGATCGAGGTCATAAGGACAGGTCATGTCCGGAAAGCGCGGGCCGAAATCGTCCATGTTCGGACCGATCAGCGGGTTAGGCAACAGATTGATGTGGTCCTTGATGATTACAAGGTCACCGACTTCATAGTCGATGTTGCAGGCACCTGCGGCGTTGGAGACGAAAAGGTATTTGATTCCCAGGTTGCTCATTACGCGGATTCCCATCGTGACCTGCTCCATCGAATAGCCTTCGTAATAATGGAAACGACCCTGCATCGCGATGACGCATTTGCCGCCAAGCTTGCCATATATGAAATTGCCCTTGTGGCCGACGGCAGTTGAGACGGGCAACTCCGGTACTTCCTTGTAAGGAATGGTGATCGGGTCTTCGATCTTTTCTGCAAGTCGTCCCAGTCCGCTGCCTAAGACAATGCCGACTAGTGGTGCTTCCGCTCCGATTTTGCCCTTGACAAAATCGGCCGCTGTCTGGATACGGTAAATTCTATTGTCCATTTCGAAAGTTATTTGCTGATTTTATACATCATCTTGCGGGCTTCGTTGAGAATCTCGCGCTCTCCCGGAATCTCCCGGTGCCTCATCACGAACTTTCCGTCGCAGATCACCGAATCTATGCAGTCGGAGTGGGCGGAATAAACCAGATTGGCAAGGAATGGGGCAGGGGACAGGAAGAAGGTGTTGTCAGTATCAATTATCATTATGTCGGCGACTGCGCCTTCTTCAAGGCGTCCGCCGTTGAATTGCAAGGCTCTGGCTCCGTTGACGGTAGCCATATCCAAAAGCTCCGGCAGCGGCAGGGCCGACGGGTCGTCGCGCCACGCTTTCTGGAAAATGGCGGAAGTCTTCATCGCCTCAAGTATGTCGAGGTTGTTGGATGAGCCGCAGCCGTCGGTGCCGATGCATATATTAACGCCTGCGTCGCGGAGCTCGTTGTACAGGAACCTGTATCCGGAGGCCAGCTTGGTGTTGGAGTTCACGTTGTGAACACAATGCACGCCGCGGGCGGCGAGAATCTCTATGTCGTGCGGAGTGAGCCACAAGGTGTGTGCTGCAATCACGCGAGGGGAGAGCAGCCCCAGACTGTCGAAATATTCGACAGGGGTGAGCCCGCCGTGCGCCGCCTTGCAGTCCTCGACTTCCTTGCGGGTTTCGCAGAGGTGTATGTGCAGGCGAAGATTGTTCCGTTCGGAGTAGTCGCGGATCCAGATGAGAGATCGCTCACTGACCGTATAGACCGCGTGGAATGCAAGCTGGTACATGGCCAGCTTGTATCCGGCATTCCGGGCCTCATCCGTTTGCAGCTGGCACTGCTCTATCTGGCGCTCTGCTTCTTCGGGATCGAAGCGGTCGAGGAAATCATAGCCGGTGGCTATGCGTATACCCATCTCTTCAGCCGCTTTTATTGAGGCGGAGTGGTACCAGTATTGGTCATTGAACGTCGTGGTGCCTGTTCTGATCATTTCAAGACAGGCGACCTTGGTGGCCCAATAAACGTATTCGTTGTCTATGCCTTCCTCTATTTTCCAGATCTTGTCGATCCAGTCGTGGAAAACAAGGTCTTCGCCGACTCCGCGCATCATCGACATGCCGGCGTGGGTGTGCATGTTCACGAAACCGGGCAGCGCAACCTTGCCGGCGCACTGCATGGTCTCGATATCGCCGGCGATCTGCCAGCGGGTGCACGACCCGGCAGGCTCGATCCTGCAGATCAGACCTTTGTCAATGAGAATGTCTTTCTGAGAACCGCCTACCGTTATATTCTTGAGGAGTATGGCACCCATTAGAGTTCATCGAAGTCAACATCGGACTCAGGACGCTTCGGGATCTCGCCGTGGAAGCAGTTCTGCTTGATGTATTCGATTACTTCTGAGAGTCCTTCAGAGAATTTCTCGAAGTCTTCCTTATAGAGGAAAATCTTGTGCTTGTCGTAGTTGAAGCTGCCGTCGGGGTTGTTGCGGCGCTTGCTCTCTGTGATTGTAAGATAGAAATCGTTGTTGCCCTTGGTGGACTTCACATCGAAAAAGTATGTACGTTTACCGGCCCTGACTGGCTTTGAGTAAACATCTTCTGCTTCACGGCTGTCGAAACGAGCCTGATCGTAATCCTCTCTGTACATAGTATGGTTATTAATGTATTAACTTATACAAAAATAGGATTTTTTATGGATTACTTGCTATCTTTGCGTAAATTTTGTTTGAAAGTATGCTTAACCGAAGAATTCTTCGTATCAAGGCCTTCAAGGCCATCTACAGCTACGCGGAAAATCCCGGAATGACCCTGAAGGATACCCAAGCCCTGCTTGAACTGTCCTCCGAGTCCACGAGAGACCTGTATCTCTTTATGCTCTCGATAGTTGCTCCCCTTACGGGGGAGGCAAGTTCCCGTATAGAAGCAGCACGTTCCAAGTTCAATCCAACCGAAGAGGAGCTTAATCCGAATCTTAAGTTCGTTCAGAACAGAATCGCCCCTCTGCTGTCGCAGGACCCTGATTTCACCAAGCTGATCGCAAAGAAAAAGATGAGCTGGGAGCAGTATGACGTGCTTCTCCGACATCTCTACGAGACCATACGCGGCCGCAAGTATTTCAAGGATTATCTCGAGAGCGGCGAAAGCAGTCTCGAGGAGGATGCCCGCCTGTGGGCGCGCATATTCGAACGCGAGTTCGAGGACAACGCCGAACTCGCCGAGATTCTCGAGGACCTTTCCATCTATTGGAACGATGACCTCGCCTATGTGCTGGGATGGTGCTGCCGCACCGTACGCAGCCTCGGTGACGGTGAACGCTGGGAACTTCCTCCGCTCTATCAGAGCGAACTGAAGTCCTCTGACGGATTCTCAAGCGACAAGGTTTTCGTGACCAGTCTCGTCACGAAGGCATATGCCAATTTCGAGACTTACTATCAGGCGGTTGCGGAACGCACGCCGAAGTGGGACAAGGACCGTCTCTGCACGACGGACCTCTGCCTCATCGTTTGCGGCCTCGCAGAGGCGGAAGCCTTTCCGGCAATGCCGGCGAAGGTCATCATCAACGAATATGTGGAGATCTCCAAATACTACAGCACTCCGGAGAGCCGCTCGTTCGTGAACGGAGTATTGGACAAAATAATCAATAAACACTGACAAATATGATCAACACCATCATTCTCCAGGCAGCAGGCGCCCAGGGCGGCTCTTCTGCAAGCATGTTCATAATGCTAGGATTCATCCTCCTCATAATGTGGCTCTTTATGATCCGTCCTCAGCGCAAGCAGCAGAAGGCAATGGAGGAAATGCGCAACGCGCTCAAGAAGGGCGACAAGGTCGTTACCGCAGGCGGTATCTATGGAACCATCGCTGAAGTGAGCGAGACGACCGTTCTCATCAAGGTTGACGGTGAAGTCAAGCTCCGCGTTGACAAGACCTCGATCCAGAAGGATATGACCGACCCTTCAAACGCTCCTGCCAAGAAGGAGGAGAAGAAAGAGGAGAAGTAATTGAAAAAGTGGATAAATATCTTCCTCTGCGTGGTTCTGTCCGCCGCAGTGTGGCTGATTCTCAATCTCGGCCGGGAATATTCCGGCCTTGTGAGCGTGCCCGTGATGGCTCAGAGTGAGATAGACGGAAGGGCCCGGAGCGCAAGCGCGGAGGTGATGATCACCGCGCGCATCCAGGCGCCGGGTTACAGGCACGTGGCCCTGTCACGCCGCCGTTCGGCGCGCGTGGTGGAAATCGACGCGTCCGACCTGCATCATGCAGGAGGGGATTTTTATTCCATCAGCGAAAACTCACTTTTCAAATACGCTTCCGCGATTTTCGGCGAGAACGTCAACCTGGAATCATTCGTGGCTGACGATGTCCGTTTCAAGTTCGTCCAGGAGAATTATGCGAAGCTGCCTGTCATTCCGGTCATTGACCTCAATTTCCGTGAGCAGTATATGGCCTTGAATGAGATGAGCTTCCAACCTGATTCCGTTCTTGTGTATGCGGAACCGTCACGTCTCGAAGAAATCGACAGGATACTTACCCGGCCCATAAGCCTGCGTGACCTGCACGCGAGCGTGCACGGAGCGGCCAAGCTAGATATTCCGGCAGGAGCAAGGCTTTCACAGAACGAAGTGGCGTATTCCCTCGAGGTGACGCGTTTCGTCGAGTTCCGCAGGGTGCTGCCGATCGAGATCAGGGGCGCGCGCGGCCGCAGACAGATTTCCGCCCTGCCGTCAGAGGCGGCAGTCACTTTCAGATGCATATTCCCGATGACATCGGACCCTTCGGAGAAGGTGTCGCTGTATGTCAACTATTCTGAATTCGCGGAGTCTCTTGACGGATCCTGTCTGGTTCACGTCGACGGGCTTCCGGAAAGCGTGATCAATTGTGCCCTTGACCCGGAGGTGTGCGTATGCGTAGAGGTGGAAAAATGACGGCCTGGCTTGTCACGGGCGCGATAGGCAGCGGCAAGTCGGAAGTCTGCAGGTATCTGGCATCCAAGGGTTTTCCTGTATATGACTGCGACTCCCGCACGAAGATGCTTTATGACATTGTGCCGGGGCTTAAATGCAGGATAGAGGAGGCGCTCGGCGTGCCTTTCGAGGAACTGCCGGTTATTTTCGGTGATGCCTCGAAGAGGGAGAAACTGGAATCGATCGTATACCCGTATGTGTTTGAAGACATACGTGCGTGGATGGGACAGCTTGACGGGAAACTGGCATTCATTGAATCCGCGATAGCGATGTCGAAGCCGTTGTTCGACAGCATTTATGACAAGGTGCTGCTGGTGCGGGCTGATTATGGCAGCCGGCTTGCCCGCAACCCGAAAGTGAAAGACAGAGATGCCCTGCAGTCCTTTGACGAAAGCAGGGTGGACAAGATAATAGACAATAATTCCTCTCTTGAACAGCTTCACAGGGAGGTCGATAATTTTTTGAAGACAATATGAAAACTGATTTAGCTAGAATCCTTACAGTTGCAGGCCAGCACGGCCTTTTCGAATATGTTGCACAGGCTCGCAACGGCGCCATCGCCGAGAGCCTCGAGACCAAGAAGCGCACAGTCTTCACCGGCAGCAGCCGCGTGAACACCCTCAATGATATCGCCATTTATACGAGCGAAGGCGAACTCAAGCTTGATGCCGTGTTCACGGCAATCAGCAAGGCTCTCGCCGGAGCCGAGGCACCTTCTCCGAAGGCTGGCGAGAAGGAACTCGTCGACCTTTTCAAAAAGGCCATTCCCAACTATGACGAGGACCGCTTCTATGTCTCACACATGCGCAAGGTCATCGACTGGTATGCTCAGATTGCCAAGTTCGCATCACTTGACTTCGTCACCGACGAGGAGCGCGAGGCTCAGGCAAAGGAGGAAGCTGAGAAGTAGTGAAGACCATAAAGGTCATAACCCTCGGCTGTTCCAAGAACACGGTTGACACGGAGCATCTGCTGGCCCAGTTGCCGGAAGATGCGTACAGTGTCGTCCCCGAATCCGACGCTTCGCCTGCTGATGTCCTGCTGATAAACACCTGCGGCTTCATAGGGGACGCGAAGGAGGAATCGATTGCCGCCATTCTTGATGCCGTGGCTGCGAAGAAGAGGGGGGAAGTCGGAGAACTCGTGGTTTTCGGCTGCCTGTCGCAGCGCTATGCCGCGGAGCTGCCGGAGGAGATTCCGGAAGTGGATGCGTGGTTCGGCGCCCGCGACCTCGATCCTGTCCTGAAGCATCTGGGCGTGTCGCCGAAACCTTATGTCAGCAGGTACAGCTCCGCCCACAAGGGTTATGCGTACCTGAAGATATCAGAGGGCTGCGACCGACGCTGCTCGTACTGCGCCATTCCGTTCATCCGCGGTGCGCACCGTTCAGTTCCGATGGAGGACCTCGTCGCCGAAGCGGCCGAACTTGCCGCCAAAGGCGTGAAGGAACTTATCCTCATAGCCCAGGATACGACTTTCTATGGACTTGACCTCTATCACAGGCGCAATCTGGCGGAGCTCATCGACCGCCTGTCGGAAATTCCGGGGATAGAATGGATCCGCATCCACTACAGCTACCCTGCAGATTTTCCGCTGGACGTCCTGGACCGTATGGCGAACAACCCGAAGGTCTGCAAATACCTTGACATTCCTCTGCAGCATATAGCCGACAGCGTGCTCGGCAATATGCACAGGAATGTGGATGGCGCGTGGACGCGCGAACTGATCTCACGCCTGCGCAGGCAGGTTCCCGGCGTTGTGCTGCGCACAACGATGATAGTGGGTTTTCCGAAGGAGTCGGAGACTGATTTCGAAGAACTTCTTTCGTTTGTGAAAGATGCGCGTTTCGAACGTCTGGGAGCATTCACATACTCTGAGGAGGAGGGAACCTATGGCGCGGAGCACTTTGCCGACGATGTCCCGGAGGAGACGAAGCGTGACCGTTATGACCGCCTTATGACGTTGCAGAGCGAAATGTCTTCGTCTTTCAACAGGTCGCGCGTCGGAAGCGTGGAACGGGTGATGGTGGATGACCTTGTTGACGGAACTCTTGTCTGCCGTTCCCAGTATGAGAGTCCGGAAGTGGACGGCGAGATCCTCGTCCGCGGCTGGAAGGGAGACGCCCCGATAGGGGAGTTCATCAACGTCAGAATCATTTCATCTGACGATTATGACCTGGAAGCAGTACAAGCATAGATTTTTTTTATTACTTTTGAAAACCAAATAATGATTATAGCCATGAAAAAGAATTTCAGAATTATTTCAATTTTGATAGTTGCTGCATTAGCGGCCGTTTCCTGCAAAAAGGAAAATTCTTCAGACCCTACTCCGAAAAAGCAGACTTACACCTACGAAATCGTAGCCAATGTCGAGATGAATGAAGAGGCGAAGTTGATGTACGAATTTACCGGAAGTGAATTCGCCTGCGGCAGCGAGTCCTGCGATCTTTGCGAGTTCTTCTCAAACTCATTGAAATATAGCTTCTCAAAGAAAAGCCAGGCCCCTTGCAAGACTCATCTGAAGTTCATCTTTACACCTAAGACCGACTTCACTCCGGAGACGGGCAGGAAATACGACGTCAATGTTGCCATCACTTACAGCATCATCGTTACGAACGACTTAACAAAGGAAAGCATCCCTTACGTAATGAAAAAGGGTGGCATAAATGCCGTTGCTGTTGATTTCGATGAGGCACAGGCAAAGCGTGGACTCAGCCCTGTCGACGTGCTGACTACGATGAAGAGAGTGTCTGACTTCGACGAATCATATACTATCGGCGAAGACGGCTCTGTAAAATAGCTGATAATTGCGGGGGTATCCGGATATACCGGATTGAGAGAGTCCCAATGAACCTGATGCGGTTGATACCGCCGTAGGGAAGCAAGAATCTCGATTTGCCGTATTCGGCAGCCCCTTGCATATACCATTAAAGATATGCGAGGTTTTTTATTTCTGGCGATTGCCCTCAATGTGGGCATAGGAGGTCCGGACAGAACTCCGGACGACATTATCTTTGAAGATGACCAGCTTGACAGCGTGGTGGTGAGTGCCGGGCGGGCTTACAACTCGACGCCGGTGGCTCACACTACCGTTCTTTCCGGCGAACTGGCCAAGGCTGCGCCTGCCAGCTCGCTGCCGATGACGTTGAAGATGCAGCCGTCGGTGGTTGCCACCAATGAAGGCGGCATGGGTGTGGGCAACAGCGCGATCAAGGTGCGCGGCGTGCCGGGAAACCAGACGATCGTCACGCTGAACGGCATTACTCTGAATGACGCCGAGACTCAGGAGGTGTTCTGGGTGAATATCCCTGCCCTGAGCAGGTATCTGGGTTCCGTGCAGCTGCAGCGAGGTCTCGGTACTGCCGTGAGCGGTGCGGGAGCCTTCGGTGCAAGCATAAATATGGTCACGGACGTCCCGGTCATCGCGGGCGGCGGCGCAGAGGTCGCCGGCGGTTCGTTCGGTACGTTTGCAGGCTACGCCCACGCATCGACGGGGGCTACGCCTGTCGGGCTTTTTGCCGAGGCGGCAGGCTCCTGGCAGCGCACCGACGGATATATCCGCAACGGTTTTGCGAAGGTGTGGTCGGCCTACGGCTCTTTCGGCTGGCAGGGTGCGAAGGATTTGGTCAGACTGACCTTCCTGCACGGCAGCCAGCGCTCCGGCATCTGCTGGGGAGGCGCTCCGCTGGAGCGTTTCGACGCGCGGGATTATACATATAACCCTGCCGCGGACGGTGATGCGGATGACTATAGTCAAACCCATCTGCAATTTCTTGCAAGCCATAATTTCAATGCGGAGACCTCGATTCAGGCCACTGTAAACATGACCCGCGGAGGCGGTTTCTATGAGCAGTACCAGCCTGTCGCCGGAGGCTCGTCGAAGGATGCTGAATCCAACCTGCTGTGGGCTGCGCGGGCCGAACTCAAGAGGTCTTCGGATTTCTTCAAGGGCTCTGCGGGAGTATACCTTTCCTGGTTCAGGAGCCAGCATTGGGGTGAGTATTCCAATGGCGTCGGGCATCTTTATGACAATGATGCCGACAAGCGTGAGGTTGATGTCTGGATGCGTGCCGAGTGGATGCCTCTTCCGGTGCTTAATTTCTATGCAGACCTGCAGTACCGTTCGATACGCCACGAAATGCGCGGGCCGGACGAGTACGGCCAGACGTTGGATTTCGACCGCACCTGGGATTTCTTCAATCCGCGTCTGGGTGCGAGTCTGACGGTGGGGCCCGTGCTTTCGCTATATTCTTCCATCGCTTACGGTAGGAAGGAGCCTAACCGTTCCGACATTCAGGCGTCGCAGGACGTCAGGCCAGAGAAGATGCTGGATATTGAATTCGGCAACCGGCTGAATGTGGGCGTGTGGAAGTCGGCGGTGAACGTATACTTTATGGAGTATTTCGATATGCTGCTGGAGACCGGACGCCTGAACGCGGTGGGCTATGCGATACGTGAAAACACGCCGCGCGCCTGGCGCAGGGGAGTGGAACTTTCATCAGCGCTGGATCTCCAATGGTTCAAGGTGGAAGGGAATATGACCGTGAGCTTCAACAAGATAAGGAATTATACGGCATACATTGACCGCTACAGCGCAGACTGGGAATTCCTCGGACAGGCGCAGGAAGTCTATGGAAAGACGGATATGCTTCTGAGTCCTTCTTTCATCGGCGCGCTTTCCTGGACGCAGCGTCTGTGGACTGGCGCCGAGCTGAAACTTTCCGGAAAGCTGGTGGGCAGCCAGTACTGGGACAACACCGGCAACAGCCAGCGCAGGATACCTGCATATTTCGTGCAGGACCTCGGCTTCCGCCAGGAGATTGACTGGCATGGGAAGTGGGTCCTTTCTGCGGATATAAACAACCTGTTCAACAACAGGTATTACGCCTACGCATGGGTTTACAGGGCGTATGTGGACGGAGTGCCTTATCAGAGCGAGGGTGTCTTCCCGCAGGCTCCGATAAATGTGATGTTCCGCCTGGGATACGAATTCTAGAGTTTTTCCAGCGTGACCTCGTAGAGGCGAGGCCAGTTCTTGCCGGTAAGATATATTTTCTTTGCGGCAGGGTCGTAGGCTATGCCGTTCAGCACGTCAGTGTCAGGCTTGCGCAGTTCCTTCGGGAGCAGTCCCGAGCAGTCGATTGTGGCCTCTACTTCGCCTGAAGAAGGGTTGATGATGACGATGATGTCCGTCGTGTAGATGTTTGCCCAGATTTTCCCATCTATCCATTCAAGTTCGTTGAGGTATTTCTGCGGCCGGCCGTTCAAGGTGACGTTGATGCTCCTTTCCAGTTGGAATTCCGGGGTGAGGAAGTATATCTTCGAGCTGCCGTCGGAGGCGATGAGCGATTTGCCGTCGGTGGTGAGGCCCCAGCCTTCGCGCGGGTATGAATATGCCTGGATGTATTCGAGCGTCGCAGCATCGTAGATGAATGCGACCTTGTTCATCCAGGTCAGCATATACATCTTGTCACCGAGGATTACAGAGCCTTCGCCGAAATACTTGCGTGCGAAGTCCAGTTTTTTCTGCACTGTGCCGGTGGGGAGGTCGACGACACGGAAGGAACTCATGCCGAACTGGCCGGTGCTCTCGTAGAACTTTCCGCCGTTGAAGAACAGTCCCTGGGTATAGGCGCCCCTGTCATGGTTGTATTCCTTGACAACGTGTACCTTATACTGTTTGACTTTAGCCTGGCAGCCTGCGCATACGCAGGCGAGAGCCACTATGGCCATAAGTGCCGTTATCTTTCTCATATCCGTGAGATAATAGTCATTAAAAAAGGTGGAGCCGTAAGCCGGTTTCTGTTCTGATCTGTCATTTATCTTCGCAACCTACCCCCTGGCATCGGGCGGGCAGCCCTCATCTGCCAGTATATTTGGTTTTGCAGGTTCCGGGACCGTACCCGCACGGCGTCGCCGTCGCACGTCGTGAGCTCTTGCCTCGCGTTTTCACCCTTGGATCCTTGCGGATCCGGTCGTTTTCTGTTACGGTATCCAAAAGATTACTCCCTTCTGCGATTTCCGCAGCGGACCGCCCTTTCCTGTCCGGACTTTCCTCAGCATTGCTGCCGCGACAGAAGCGCTCCACCTTTAAGTCGCACAAATTTAGCGTTATTTTTGGTATATGCCATAATATACGACAAAGCCTCGCTGTCCCAGCGAGGCTTTACGGTTAGTTAGTAGTGTATTACCTATAAGAAGGTTAATTATTGTTGGTTAGAAGTCTCCGGCATAGATACCGGAGCATGAGTTGTATCATTTCCGAAGGCAAAGATACTGCTTTTTTTAATTCCAACAAATTTTTTTAGAAAATTTTTTGATTTTTCTACTAAAAGTTTTTAAAATTATTTATTAAGTAGTTCCGGCCTCAGCAGTTTCGTGCGCTCCAAAGCTTGCTCATCTTGCCATCTTTGAATAAGTTTCGGGTTCCCGCTGAGGAGAACGTCGGGTACTTTCCATCCGTTGAATTCTGCCGGTCTGGTGTAAACGGGAGGGGAGAGGAGGTCGTCCTGAAAACTGTCGGAAAGGGCGGAAGTCTCGTCTGTCAGCGCGCCCGGGATGAGCCGGACTATGGAGTCTGCCAGAAGGGCGGCGGGAATCTCGCCGCCGCTCACGACGTAGTCGCCTACGGAGATCTCACGGGTGATGAGGTGCTCGCGTATGCGGTGGTCTATTCCTTTATAATGTCCGCAGAGGATGATTATGTTCTCGTGCAGGGAGAGTTCGTTGGATATCCCCTGGTTGAGGCGCTCGCCGTCCGGCGACATATAGATTATCTCGTCATAATGTCTTTCCGATGTGAGCTCCTGTATCATATTGAAGACTGGCTCGACCATCATCACCATTCCGGCGTCGCCGCCGTAGGAGTAGTCGTCGACGTTGCGTCGCGGACCGATTCCGTACTTGCGGAGATTGTGGACGTTGATTTCGACCAGGCCTTTGCTGATGGCTCGGCCAACGATCGAGTGGCTGAGCGGACTTTCCAGGAGTTCCGGGACAACTGTGAGTATGTCTATTCTCATATTTGAAGATGATTTCTACTGCAAAATTACGGATTTTGCCGAATTTTCTTATATTTGTGTTCTTTAACATTTGAAAACTCTAAGAATATGAGCGAAAAGAACATTCCTGAAAATATCCAAGAGGTAGTTTCAGACGTAGAAAAAGAAGTGGTTGAAGAATCACAGAATCTCGCAGGCAAGACTCTCGCCGAACTGTCAGAACTCTTCCAGTCTCTGAAAGACAGTGCTGAGAGCATGTCCAGGTCAAAGGAGGCAGAGGCCATCAAGTCTGCTTTCTATAAACTTCTGATCAAGCTCAAGGGCGAGTCAGGCGCAACGGAGGAGGGCGAGGAATCCAGCCAGAACAATCCGTTCGACGCCGTGGAACAGAACTTCAAGGCACTTTATTCAGATTACAAGAAAGAAAGGGCGGAATTCAACAGGCAGCAGGATGCCCAGCGTGAGGAGAACCTCGCCAAGAAGAAAGCCATCATCGATGAGCTCAAGGCTCTCGTTGAGGGACAGGAGGACGTAAGCGCGCAGTTCCCTGCATTCCGTGAGCTTCAGAACCGCTGGAGAGAAGCCGGCCCGGTTCCTGCCACGGCTTTCCGCGACATAAACGATACATACCAGTTCTATGTAGAGAAATTCTACGATATGGTCAAGATCAACCGCGACCTGCGCGACCTGGACTTCAAGAAGAACCTTGAGGCCAAGGAAGCATTCTGCAGCGCTGCCGAAAAGCTTGCCGAGAACGAAAACATAGTCAACGCATTCCACGAGCTCCAGAAACTCCACGAGCAGTGGAAGGAATACGGCCCTGTCGCCAAGGAGAAGCGTGACGAGATATGGAACCGCTTCAAGGCTGCCACCGCAGTCATCAACAAGCGCTATCAGGCTCACTTCGAGGAACTCAAGGGCCAGCAGGCGGAGAACCTCGAGAAGAAGGAAGCTCTCTGCGTACGCCTTGAAGAGATCACTTCGAAGGAAGTCAAGTCAAGCGGCGAGTGGAACTCCATCTCCAAGGAAATCGAGGAAATCCAGGCCGAATGGAAGAAGATCGGCTTCGCCACCAAGAAGGAGAACCAGAAGATATATGACCGCTTCCGCGCCGCTTGCGACGCGTTCTATGCCCGCAAGCGCGAGTTCTATACCGAGTTCAAGGGCAATATGAACGAGAACCTCGAGAAGAAGCTTGACCTCATACGTCAGGCGGAGGAATTGAAGCTCAGCACGGAGTGGAAGAAGGCCACCGACCAGTTCATCTCCCTGCAGAAGCAGTGGAAGGAGATCGGCGCCGTGCCTCGCAAGAAGAGCGAGCAGCTCTGGAAGAAGTTCCGCGCGGCATGCGACGAGTTCTTCGCAGAGCGTGACAAGAACGCGACTCCTGAGAATGATTTCTACGCGAACCTCAAGAACAAGAAGAAGCTCGTGGCTGAAATCCTCGCGTTCGAGCCTACTGACAGCGAGACCGCAAACGCCGAGAAGATGCGCGAGTTCGCCGACCGCTGGGCGGCTATCGGTCACGTTCCTTTCAAGGAAAAGGATAACATCAATGCGGCATACAATGACGCTATGCAGCAGAAGTTCCCTCTCTTTGCACAGCAGCGCAGTTCCGGCCGCGGCCAGTTCGCAAAGGCTGCACGCAGCCCTAAGGACCTTCTCATCGACAAGTATCACGCCCTCCAGCAGGATATCGTTACCTACGAGAACAACATAGGTTTCTTCTCCGCTTCCAAGAACAGCGAGCCTCTCATCAAGCAGATGCAGGAGCGCATAGAGCAGGCAAAGGCCGAACTCAAGGACCTGGAAGAGAAGATACGTCAGGCAGAGGAGGAGCAGCAGAATGGATAAGAATTCCGCTATCGGCTTCTCTCTCATCGCACTCGTAATACTTGGCTTCAGCATCTTCCAGTCCAACAGGGCCAGGAAGTATGCGGAGATTCAGGCACAGCAGGATTCAATCGCGCTTGCGCAGAAGATCAACGACATCGTGGATGCCGCCGAGGCTTCCGCGAGCCTGCCTCTGCAGGCTCAGGCGGCTGATTCCTCCGTTGCGTCGGCTCCGATCTACAAGGATTCATCACTTGAGCAGGCTTTCAACTCTGAGGCCCAGATACTTGCCCTTGAAAATGACAAGATAAGGATAGAGTTCAGCACCAAGGGTGCCAAGCCGTATTCAGTCCTGGTGAAAGACTATTACAATTACGACAGCACCGACCTCTATATCTTCAAGCCGGGAAAGTGTGAGTATTCGATCAGCCTGTACACCGGAGAGTTCATCCAGACAAAGGATTTCGTCTTCGAGGTGGCGGAGCGGACTGACAGCACGCTCGTGATGCGCCTGCCGTTCAGCAACGGCGGTTATATCGAGCAGCGCTACGTACTTCCTTCAGACAGTTATAGCGTTAACAACCAGCTCTCATTTGTCGGAATGCAGAATATCATTCCACGCAATGTCAGCTCATTCGACCTGGATTTCAACGTGACCGTTCCCCGTATGGAGAAGGGTTACAAGAATGAAAGCCAGTACTCCAAGCTTGATTATTATTTCTCCGGTGACAAGAAGCCTGAGGAGATTGGCCGCGGCCGCAGCGCAAGCAAGCGCGTCGACTCCAAGTTCAGCTGGTTCGCTTTCCAGCAGCAGTTCTTCTCTGCGATAATGCGTGCGCCGGAATCATTCACCAGCGCGCAGCTGAGCATCAACTTCGCTTCACAGGATGACCCGGAACGCAATCTTATGGATTGCACCGCAGCCATACGTCAGGAATTCGCCCTGTCAGACAATGTTTCGATCCCGTATGAGTTCTACTTCGGTCCGAACCATTTCCAGATACTCAAGGGCTACAACCAGAAATACGAGAAGATCATCCCTCTGGGAGGTTGGCTCGTGGCGTGGTTCACACGCTATGCCATCATCCCTATGTTCAACTTCTTCAACAGGTTCATAGGCAACTTCGGCATCATCATACTCCTGATGACCATAGTGATAAAGCTTGTCGTCTTCCCTCTGATGTACAAGTCGTACTCATCGTCAGCGAAGATGAGCGCCCTGAAGCCTGAAATCGAGAAGATCAACGCCAAGTATCCGAAGCAGGATGATGCGATGAAGAAGCAGCAGGCCACGATGGACCTGTACAAGCGTGCGGGCGCCAGCCCTATGGGCGGATGCCTTCCTACCTTGCTCACTTTCCCTATCCTCTGGGCGATGTTCCGCTTCTTCCCTGCATCCATCGAGCTTCGTCAGCAGCCGTTCCTGTGGTGCCATGACCTCTCTGCGGCCGACACCTTCATCGACTACGGTACCAGGATCCCTATCTTCGGAGACCACCTTTCACTGTTCGCCCTCCTTATGGCCGTGACAATGTTCCTGTATTCGAAGATGACGATGAACAACCAGCCTTCGGCAAACGATCCTTCCGCCGCTTCGATGAAATTCATGAGCCTCTGGATGATGCCTATAATGATGTTCTTCATCTGTAACAACCTCTCTGCGGCATTGAGCTATTACTATCTGCTCTCCCAGCTGATCTCAATGCTCCAGATGTGGATAGTCCGCAAGAGCGTCAATCCTGCCGAAGTGCTTGAAAAGGTGCGCAAGTCGGAGGGCAAGCCTCTTCCGAAGAGCAAATGGCAGCAGCGTCTCGAAGAGGCGCAGAAAATGCAGGAGCAGCAGCTTAAACAGCAGAGACGCCGATAATGATAGTTGACAAACTGAAAGATATCACAGAGAAACTGCCATCAGAAGTAAAACTGGTGGCAGTTTCCAAGTTCCACCCGAATGAGGAGATAATGGAGGCGTACAACGCCGGCCAGCGCCGTTTCGGCGAGAACCGCCCGCAGGAATTCTGCAAGAAGGTTCAGGACTTGCCGAAGGACATTGAATGGCATTTCATAGGACATCTTCAGACAAACAAGCTCAAGATGGTCCTGCCTTATGCCAGTCTTGTCCAGTCTGTAGATACGCAGCATCTGCTTGATGCCATCAATGAATGGGGCAAGGACAACGGCAAGGTCATCAATGTGCTTCTCGAACTGCATATCGGGGCGGAAGAGACAAAGCAGGGCTTTGTTGAGGAAGATATCCTTGACATCCTTTTCCGTGCCGACAAGTACAGGAACATCCGCTTCTGCGGACTTATGGGAATGGCCACGCATACCGACTGCGAGGAGGACATCAAGGCTGATTTCTGCAGGATAAGCTCGTTCATGGACTATCTCAAGGACCTGTTCCCCGAATATGAGGATTTCAGGGAGCTTTCGATAGGGATGTCTGAAGACTGGCATCTGGCGCTTGAATACGGCGCCACGATCGTTCGCATAGGCACCGCAATTTTCGGTCCCAGAGCGTAGTACGATAAAAAGTTTTTATTATATTTGTACAAATACTAACCAATCAACAAACATAATTATGGGCAAATTCGTAGTAACCACCCGCAAGAACGGGGAATTCCAGTTCAATCTTCTGGCAACCAACGGCCAGGTCATCCTCTCAAGCGAAGGCTATACCACCAAGGCAGCCTGCCTCAACGGTATCGAGTCAGTAAAGAAGAATGCAGTTGAAGATGCAAGGTTCGAAATCAAGGAAGCCAAGAACGGCAAGCCATATTTCAATCTCAAAGCTACAAACGGCCAGGTTATCGGCAGCAGCCAGATGTATGCATCAATGGATACCCTCAAGGTCGGTATGGCTTCAGTGAAGAAGAATGCTCCTGATGCACCTGTAGTAGAGGAATAATTTCATTCATCATGATAAAAAAACTTGGGCACTTCATCGTGTCCAAGTTTTTTTTATCTCTTCCATCATCGCTCCCGCGACTGCGCGGGATGCGCCGGAACCTCCCAGGGATTCCCGTATTCCGGCATAGTCGCCGAGCATCTTGCCGCGGTATTCTCCGTCCTCTGTCAGGCGCTGGACCTCGGAAAGTACGTTGTCAGCCGTGAAATCGTTCTGGATAAGTTCCTTGAAAACGAGCCTGTCAAGGCAGAGGTTGCCGAGGGAAATGAATTTGATGCGCTTGTCTATGCGCAGAATGTGCTTCATTATCCAGAAGCTTGCGCCGGATGTGCTCCAGCATACGACCTGCGGAGTGCCGATGAGGGCGGCCTCGAGGGATGCTGTGCCGGAATTGATGATGGCCGCATCGGCGAATTTGAGGATGTCATAGGTCCTTCCGAAGATAAGCCGGACATTCGTGCGGCCGCCGATGAATCGGTTGTAATCATCTTCGCTGCGAGCCGGGGCTCCGGCAATGACTATCTGGCAGCCAAGCCTGTCGGCCACCTCCATGCACACCGGCATCATCCTGGAAATCTCAGCCTTGCGTGACCCGGCCAGCAGTGCGATGTAGGGGCCTTCCACCGGCCTTTGGAATTCGTGCCCGTCGATGGCATCTATCAGAGGGTTGCCATTATATACGAATGGAACGCCCTTCTCCGTAAAATATGGTATTTCGAAAGGGAAGACTATGAAAAGCTTGTCGACCCAGCGTTTCAGTTTCCGGTTGCGGTTCTCGCGGCTCGCCCAGGTCTTGGGGGCGATGTAGTAGAACACTTTTATGCCGAGCTTGTGGCAGAATTTCGCAATGCGCATGTTGAAGCCCGGGTAATCGATGAGGATGACCGCGTCGGGAGCCCACACTGATATGTCCTCCTTGCAGAAATTGAGGTTTTCAATCAATTTGCCGGCTTTGGCGAGGACGTCGGTGATGCCCATCACGGCGCCCTCCCTGTAATGGTGCACCAGGGTCCCGCCCGCCGCCGCCATAAGGTCTCCACCCCAGAAGCGGATTTCCGCCTGGGCGTCTTCGGCCTTCAGGCCCTTGATGAGATTGCTTCCGTGAAGGTCACCGGAGGCCTCTCCGGCTATGATATAGTATTTCATTTCCGCCTGTGTTCAACTTTTTACAAATATAATTGATTTTCAGCAGATTTTTTGATAATTTTGTGGGCCCTAAAGGGTACTGGTTAGAAGACAAGTGTTTAACAACAATAAATTCAGTAAAAAATGGTAAAACTCGGTATTAACGGATTCGGTCGTATCGGCCGTATGGTATTCCGTGCAGCTTATGAGAATTTTGCAGGCGAAATCGAGGTTGTAGGTATCAATGACCTTCTCGATCCTGATTATCTCGCTTACATGCTCAAGTACGATTCAGTACACGGTGCATTCAAGGGTAACGTATCAGTAGCAGACGGCGCTCTTGTCGTTGACGGCAAGAAGATCCGCATCACCGCTGAGATGGATCCTGCAAACCTCAAGTGGAACGAGGTCGGCGCAGACGTAGTAGTTGAGTCAACCGGTTTCTTCCTCACCGACGAGACCGCTCGCAAGCACATCCAGGCTGGCGCTAAGAAGGTCATCATGTCCGCTCCTTCAAAGGATGCTACCCCAATGTTCGTATACGGTGTAAACCACACCACCTACGCTGGTCAGGACATCATCTCCAACGCATCTTGCACCACCAACTGTCTTGCACCTATCTCCAAGGTCCTCAACGACAAGTTCGGTATCAAGAGGGGTCTCATGACAACCGTTCACGCTGCTACCGCTACCCAGAAGACCGTTGACGGCCCTTCAAAGAAGGACTGGAGAGGCGGCCGCGGTATCCTCGAGAACATCATCCCTTCATCTACCGGCGCTGCAAAGGCTGTAGGTAAGGTTCTTCCTGCTCTCAACGGCAAACTCACCGGTATGTCACTCCGCGTCCCTACTTCAGACGTCAGCTTCGTTGACCTCACCGCAGAGCTTGAGAAGCCTTGCACCTATGAGGAGATCTGCGCTGCAATGAAGGCCGCTTCAGAGGGCGAACTCAAGGGCATCCTCGGATACACCGACGAGTGCGTTGTCTCTACCGACTTCCGCAATGACTCACGTACCTCTATCTTCGACGTAAAGGCAGGTATCCAGCTCGATCCTACCTTCGTCAAGGTTTGCGCATGGTACGACAATGAGTGGGGTTACTCAAACAAGGTTTGTGAAATGGCAAAGGTCATCACAAAGTAAGTTTTTACCTTCGATACTTGAAAACCGGACTTCCAGAAGTCCGGTTTTTTTGTTTATATTTGTGGTAGACAATAAAACTAGACACATACACCACAATGAAAAAGTATTTTATCACTCTTGCCGCAATGGCTCTCGGTGTCTCCGCTCTTGCCCAGGCTCCCAAGGTTAAATTGCCGGAACTCCAGTTTGAAACCGTAAAGGCCAATCCTATCACTCCAGTTAAGAATCAGGCCAGCAGCGGCACCTGCTGGTGCTTTTCAGGCATCGGCTTCTTTGAATCAGAAGCCATCAGAATCAACAATATCAAGGATGAGTCAAAGTATCCGGATTTCTCCGAGTTCTATATAGTAAGCAATTCATATATGGAACGTGCGGTCAAGTACATCCGTCTTGACGGCAAGCTCGGTTTCAGCGCCGGCTCCTCAAGCGGTGACGTCCGCGAGACGATCCGTGACTGGGGCCTTGTCCCGAATGCCGATATGACAGGCATGCAGTACGGTACACCGCTCCCGAAGCAGGCTGAACTTGACGCCGTGCTCAAGGGATATGTCGATGCCGTTGCGCGCATCCCTAACAAGACCCTTTCCACAGCTTGGAAGAAAGGTTTCCAGGGTATCCTCGATGCATATCTGGGTCAGAAACCGGAGACCTTCACCGTGGATGGAAAGACTTATACTCCGAAGGAATACCGCGATGCGCTCAAGCTCGATATGAACAACTACGTCGACCTCACATCCTTCACGCATCATCCGTTCTACACCATGTTCGAGATCGAGGTGTGTGACAACTGGCGTCACGAGCAGTCATACAACGTGCCTATCGATGAACTCATGGCAGCTCTCGACAATGCGATCATGAACGGCTATACTGTCGTCTGGGGCGCTGACGTAAGCGATCCGGGCTTCAGCCGTGACGGTGTCGCAATGTTCGTGGATGTCGACGCTTCCGCAAAGGCAGGATCCGATCAGGAGCACTGGCTCGGCAAGGAGGAGGGCAAGCCTGCTCCTGTAGTGGTAGTCGAAAAGCAGCCTACACAGGAGAGCCGCCAGATCGACTTCGACAACAAGACCATGACCGACGACCATGGCATGCAGATTTATGGCATTGCCAAGGACCAGAATGGAAACAAATTCTATATGGTGAAGAATTCCTGGGGCGATACCGGCAAATACCACGGCCTGTGGTATGCCAGCGAGGCATATGTCAAGGGACAGACCCTCGACCTTATGTTCAACAAGGAATCGCTTCCTAAGGATCTCAGGAAGAAACTCGGCATCTAAATGAGTATAAAGAAACATATTCCGAACTTCGTCACCTCGTTGAATATCGTCTGCGGTATCATCGGGGTGGTGTTCGCTTTCAACGGACGCCTCGATATCGCATTTTATCTTATGATCGCGGCAGGGATCTTTGATTTCTGCGACGGCTTTGCCGCACGTGCGCTCGGAGCCTATTCCGACATGGGCAAGGAGCTTGACTCACTGTGCGACCTGGTCAGTTTCGGTGTCCTTCCGGCAATAATGCTGTATTCCGCAATGCGCACCTGCTCGTTCGGCGACAGCTGGCTGTGCTGGGTTCCGCTGGTCATCACGGTGTTCAGCGCGCTCAGACTTGCCAAGTTCAACGTGGATCCGAGACAGACCAGCGGCTTCATCGGCCTGCCGACGCCGGCATGCGCCCTTCTTGTGGGCGCACTGTGCTATTACGTGTGCTTTGACCCGGCGTGTTTCCTGGCGATGTGGCTTGCGGGGCCGGTTTTCGGCCCGGTGCTCAGCATTTGCCTGAGTGCGCTGCTGGTCTGCGAAATCCCCATGTTCTCGCTGAAGATGCACAAGGACGATCCGCAGGTGCTGAAAAACAAGAGAATGGCCTTTGCGTTCATTGTGCTTGCCGCATTGCTGGTATGTCTGATCTGCCGGCTGAACTGGTCGCTGGCAGCACTGCTGGTATTCACATGCTATATTCTTAAGAACATTGTGTACGCAATCTTCAAGATATAGGAAACTGTTTTGTATCTTTGTATTCCTGAAAGAATATAGTTGCTAATGCGAATTCAATCGATATTGCTGTCACTTCTGGCATTGGTTGCCGTATCCTGCAAGCCCGGCGAGCAGGAGGGCAGAAAGACGGTGCCTCTGGTAAGGAATATACTTTCCGACAAAGACTCTCCGTACAACGCCCTGGTCAGCGGGCGTTCGGCCGATCCTTCAGATGATATCTGTATCATCGGCTCCGAGGAGGCCTGCATCACTATTTCTGACGCGATGCTTAACCTTGACGAGAGGGACAATGTTGACGGGAAGCTGTACTCCGACGGTCTCCTTGACTATTCTGGCGAGACTGTCAGCTGCATCATCGATTCGGATTCAAAGGATTATCCTCAGGTTCTTTCAAGGCACGAGGACGTGTCTCTACGCGAGGGTGCGGTAAGGCTCGCCCTCTCGGCACTTGATACAACCTACCACCTCAGCCCATACGATATCAGCGGCCGCGACGGCAAGGTGCCTGCAAAGGTGATTGTGCTCACGGATCCTCACCTCATCCAGCACGCAAGGTTCGATATAGATACCCTCTTCAAGGCAACTGGGTGCGGCATACCTGTAATTTCGTCACTCGATGCGATGTTTGATGACGTCTTCGCCGCTGCAGCGGGCAGAAGTGTGAATGTCGGCATCCTGTGCGATTCGGCAAATGTCAATTCAGTGTCCTACAATGCCCTTTTCAACGCTGCAATGAATCGCAACGGAGCAAAGAATTCAGGGTGTGTGGTCATACCTGCAAGGGGGAGGGACAAAGGCACCATGCTTGATTTCCTGGATGACTTCATCGAAACCGGAATTGAACTTCCGCTCGATTTCATCGTCATTGACAGTTATTCCGTTGACATAGATGAAATGAAGGCCGACCTGTCCACGGCGGTTTCCGTGATGAACGAGGAGTCGATGACGTACGGAAAACTGATTTCAGAGAACTTCGCATTTGTCGATCCGGCGTCTTCTGTCTGCCGCAGGTGCTATGATCTCCTGCGCAGTGAGAATCTTTTTACGCACAACATCTCAAAGCCACAGGCTGTAACATACTATTCCGCGGCCAGACCTGGCGCTGAAGATGATTCAATTATCCTGATATCAGGCACTTATGTACAAAATTAGTATCCAGCCCGAAGAAATAGAGAAGATGCCTCTGGGGTCATTCCCCGGAGAAATCAAAGTGATTGACAAGACTGGTCTGGAATACGCCCGCGCCATAGCATATCTCAGTTCTCAGAAGATCATCGGTTTCGATACCGAGACCCGTCCGGTGTTCGAACCCGGCAAGCCTCATCACCACGTGGCACTCCTGCAGCTTTCAGGTGCGGACAAATCCTTCCTTTTCCGGGTGAACAAGTTAGGTATGCGCAGGCTAATGTGCGCGATATTGTCCAATCCGCGCATAATCAAGGTGGGAGCTGCGGTTCACGATGATATCAGGGGACTTCAGTACTATACCAAATTCGCTCCGAAATCATTCGTCGACCTCCAGAAAATCGGCTGGGAATGGGGCATCAAGGACAAGAGCGTCAAGAAGATGTCCGCCATAATTCTTGGCTGCCGCATTTCGAAAACCCAGCAATTGTCAAACTGGGAGGCCGCGGAGCTGACCCCTGCACAGAAAATGTATGCGGCCACCGACGCGTGGATATGCCGTGAGATGTACCTGAAACTCCTTTCTTCGGAAAAGAATCCTCTCACTCCGGAACAACTGGCTCCAAATCCGCCACAGAACAATGATCAAAGTAATCCTAAAGAAGGGTAGGGACGAGTCGCTCAGAAGATTCCATCCGTGGGTCTTCAGCGGCGCCATAGCCCAGATACAAGGCTCGCCTGCAGAGGGCGATATCGTTGCCGTCCATTCCGCTGAAGGCGATTATCTTGCCTGCGGCCACTATCAGATAGGTTCCATTGCGGTCCGTATCCTCTCATTCGATGCGGATCCTGCAACTCCGGAGTTCTGGTCTGACTCGATAGCCAGGGCGCTTGCAGTCCGTCAGGCTTCGATACCACAGGATGCTGACACGGATTGTTTCCGACTGGTTCACGGAGAAGGCGACGGCCTGCCGGGCCTGATCATCGACTGGTATAATGGTGTGTGCGTGATGCAGGCACATTCAGTGGGTATGTTCAGGGCGAAGTCTCAGATCTGCGAAGCTCTCAGGAACGTATTCGGCGACAGGCTGAAGGCTGTGTATGACAAATCAAGCGGTACGGCACCTTTCAAGGCCGGGCTTGACCTCATAGACGGATATCTATATAAGGCTGAAGGTTTTGCAAAAGCGGAGAACGTCGTTCTCGAGAACGGCAACAAGTTCTATGTGAACTGGGAAGAGGGACAGAAGACGGGATTCTTCCTGGACCAGAGGGACAATCGCGCCCTCGTGGGCAGATACGCGGCCGGAAGGAAGGTCCTCAACCTCTTCTGCTATACCGGAGGTTTCAGCATCTATGCGCTCAACAACGGAGCCCTGTCCGTAGATTCCGTCGATTCTTCAGCGAAGGCAATGATGATGGTGGACCGTAACGTTGCGCTCAACTGTTGCGAGAACCATACTTCGATTTGCGCCGACGCAATTGAATATCTTGGAAAGGTCGAGGCGGGGAAGTATGACCTCATGATTGTCGACCCTCCTGCATTCGCAAAGCACCGCGGCGCGCTGAAGAACGCGCTCCGCGCCTATCAGCGCCTCAATGCCGCGGCCATCAGCAAGGTCGCACCGGGAGGCCTGGTCTTCACATTCAGCTGCTCCCAGGTAGTTGACAAGATCACTTTCGCCAACACCGTGTTCTCAGCTGCCGCCCAGACAGGACGCAGCGTGCGCATCCTTGACCGTCTGTGCCAGGGCGCAGACCATCCGGTGAGCATCTATCACCCGGAAGGGGAATATCTAAAGGGACTTCTTCTCTACGTAGAATAGATTATTCGTACACACGCGAGTCACTCGCGTCTGTACGAATCAACTCCAGCAGCCTGTCTATCGCTTCGGAGTCCGGGACGTGACGCAGTACCGGCTCGCCTTTGTGGTAGATGGAAACCTTGCCGCCCCCTTCTCCCACATAGCCCCAGTCGGCGTCGGCCATTTCGCCGGGACCGTTGACTATGCAGCCCATAACGGCGATGACCATTCCCTTGAGATGGGATGTCCTTGCCTTCACTTCCTCGAAGGTCTTCTGGAGGTCGTACATCGTGCGGCCGCAACCGGGGCAGGCGATGTACTCGGGCTTGGTGAACAGGCGTCTGGCCGCCTGCATTATATCGTCCTTCCAAGGGCTGTCGGGCATATCGTCAACTTCCCGTGTGAGCAGCTTGGGGCCCCATTCAATGGCGTCGTCAAGCATCCTGTCACCCTTGCGCCCTTCTGCAAGGTATTGAGCTACAGGGACTTCATTTACCGGAGGCTCTGTCAGCGACACGCGTATGGTGTCACCGATACCTTCCCGCAGCAGCGTGGCTATGCCTACGCAGGACTTGATGCGGCCGGTGTCGCCGCCTCCTGCTTCCGTTACGCCCAGGTGCATTGGAAATATGACACCGCGCTCCTGCATCATCCGCGCGAGCTCGCGGTATGCCTCCACCATCACTACCGTATTGGATGCCTTGAGAGAAACGACTACGTTTAGGAAATTGGCGTCTATGCACATCTCCAGCCATTCCATAGCTGCAATGGCCATTGCGTGCGGCGTGTTGCCGTACCTGTCGGTGATGTATTTGCCGAGGGATCCATGGTTGAGTCCCACGCGCACTGCAGTGCCGTGCTCGCGGCAGACTTCAAGGAAGCGTGCAAACTGCTCGCGTGCCTTGCCATGATCCGGGTGGAAATTGCCCGGGTTGATCCTTACCTTCTCAACTATCGGTGCGACCGCAATGGCGGTTTCTGAAGAAAAATGGATATCTGCAACGATCGGGACGTTGCAGCCTGCGGCACGCAGTTTCTCCTTTATGGCGGCGACGTGAGGGACGTCCGCGAGGCCGGGAACCGTGATGCGGACAAGCTGTGAGCCTGCGGCAGCGACTTCAAGGCACTGCGCGACGGTGCCGTCAACATCGCTGGTGTGGGTATTGCACATCGTCTGGACGGCAATGGGATTGCCGCCTCCGATGACAAGGTCCTTACCTATCCGTACCGGAAGTGTTTTTAGTCTTTCCATATACCATATCCCTGGCTTCGCGACGGAGCATCGCGGTCGTCTTGCCAGTACGTTTCTGAAGTTGGAAATGTACGCCTACCGTGGCCATTATGTCCACAGGGTTGGCGAAACGATAATAATACTTGCTGTAGTAGTCTGGTGCGTAAAGCGTTGACCAGGACCATCTGATGAGACAGTTGAAATGGATTTCCACAGGGTCGAGCATAATGCCGAAGCCGAGACCGCCCTGCAATCCGTAGTCGAAGGTCTTTTCGTAATCCTTGAACTTGTGGGCGTAGGTTTCGTCAAATGCCGGAGCAATGCCCTTGCGCTCTATGCTTCTGCGGTACCCTCCGTAAACGCCGATGTCCGCCATGATCTTGAACGGATCGATATCGATGTGGCCCTGCATCATAGCCGGCACCTCTATCACGTCCATCGAGCACCAGGTGGCGCCATCCACGTTCTCGGTATAGCCGGTGCTTTCATTTGCGTTGAATGCATAGCCTTCGTGTCCATAGGCGATTCCGAGCGTGAGCCCGAAGTACGGCAGGTAATCGAACATCTTGCTGTACTTGGTGTACATTATGGAAACGTAGTTCGGCGTGGTGACCCAGGCGCGTCCGTGTTTGGACGGGTTGAATACGGTGTTCGAGAAGGTGACCCCATAGCTGACGCCTATCATCGAATAGTCGTTGATGAGGGCCTTGCGAACCGTCGTGCTGTCAGAGTCCTGTGCCTGAAGGGCCAGGCAGGATGACAGAATGGTGATTATGAGCAGTATCTTTTTCATTCTCATTTGATCAGTTCTCCAACGTTGACGGTCTGAACCATCTCTGCGCTTTCAAGGACTTCAATGTATTTGTCGCCGTTGAGCTTATAGAAGACAACCCTTTCCGGCTGCCTCTTCTCGAGTACGGAACCGGTGTCCACGAAAGAGTTCTCATTCCTGTCCTCGGTCAGCCTCAGGCAATACTTGCCCTTGTTCAGATAAGGGAATTCGAGGGTGCAGTCCTTCGTTATGATGTATTTGCGCTGTACCTTGGTGCATTTCTCGTCGAGGAGCTCAACGATGACCTTGCGGTCAACGCCTGTCATCTCGCATTCAAGGCTGCCCAGCTTCTCGTCTTTAGGCAGGGTGACCTTGACCTCCATACTGTCGCAGTAGAACCCGTTAATGTCGCGGAATGCGCCCTGCGGAACCTTGAGGAAATAGTCGTATCCCGGGAGCAGCTTCTCCTTAGGCATTATCGAGTAGTGGCGCAGGTTCAGGGAATCGCGTTCTACGGTGAACTCTCCGGTGAATTCCTTCTGGCGCGGGTTGACATACCTGAATGTCAGGGAGTCGAATTTCTCGTTGATGATAGGGTAGTTGAAAAGGAGGTCATAGCCGACCTGCTCGACGGTTCTAGGGTCGGCGGTCAGTTTCATCACGCAGATCGTGTCTTCGTGTTTTATCTCGCGCCTTTTCCCCCTGTTGGAGGACTTGGACTTGCCTTCAGGATACATGAGGTTGATTTGCTCGAGGACCGGCTTGAGACGGCCGAGGGAATCGGTTTTCCTATAGTTCACCATCAGCTTCAAAGTGTCCGGAACCGGGCCGCGGTCATTGAGCCAGACTTCCAGGCTGTCATTGAGGATATTGAACTGTGTGATGGTCCTGTCCGGCTTGTAACCTTTGATCCACAGGGAGTCGATCCAGGCGTTCGGGGCCATGAACGTGACGTATCCCGCGCGGTCCGACGTACGGACTTTGTTCACGATATGCTGTTTGGAAGGTTTTTCCCTGAACAGGAGGATTTCATATTCGCTTTTGCGTTCAAGACAGCTCAAAGTGTCCTTCATGTCGTATTTGAGCATTTCCTTGATAGTGTCATTGGCGAACATTACAGGCCTTATGGTGTCGCTGACGAATCCGATGGTCTCGGTGTCAGGATCGTATATATTGTTGTTGTTCTCGTCCTTTATGGCGTATAGCCTGTAGGCGGTGTCCGCGATGAAAGGAAGCGCGAAGAATCCCCAGTCATCGGTCTTGACGGCGGCATAGGGACGGCGCAGGAACACTGCCGAATCCGTGAGGTCCCTGTATAGCAGAACGGTGGCTCCCTTGACAGGATTCAGGGAGTTGCAGTCCTCCACCGTTCCGGTAACCATCATTGAATCGATCCTGCTGCCGGTGGAAAAGACGTATGTGTATCCCGGGAACTTGTTGCCTTCGTTGTTGTCGGCAATCGCGTCCGTGAAAGTCAGCGTGTAGGTGGTGTTGGAGTCCAGCTCGTCCTCAAAATATACGATGAGGTTCTTTCCCCTGAGCCTGTGCTTCGGCGCCTTGACCTGCGGCGGTGAGAGGAAAATGTTGCGGGGCTCCTTTACGACGACGTACTCGTTGAAGGTGAAGGTTATCGTCGCTCCTTTTACGGGGACACCGGTGCTCCCCGGAAGGGGGATGATGTCGGTGATGTATGGAGGGATGGTATCCTTCTTGCCGCCGGTAGGCGACTCCGTGGTGTTCGCGCAGGAAGGCGCGAACAGAAGCGGACCCAGCACGGCCGCCACGGCCAATATCAACGGAATGAATTTCTTCATATCTAAATGTCTGTTCTTACTACGTCCTGGATACCTTTGATCTTGTTGAGTCCGGTAACCATGTTGTCGAGGTTTCTCTTGTCCTTGACAAGAAGTTCTATATAGCCTTCGAACACGCCTTCGTCGGTGCTGAGCTGCAGCTTGCGCATATTGATTCCCAGTGTCTGGGAGATGAAGCTTGATATGTCGCTGAGAAGCCCCACGCGGTCTATTCCCTTGAGGGATATTCGGATAGGGTATTCCTTGTCGGAGATAAGCCACTTCGGGACGATGACGCGGTCACCATACTTGCTGGCCAGGCTTTCGGCCACGACGCAGGATTTCTTGTGGATCGTGACGGACCCGTCGGCCGAAAGGAAACCGATGACGGGATCGCCCGGAATCGGGTTGCAGCATTCCGCCATTACATATTTGCGGTCGCCGCTGTTCCCGGAACTGATGTAATATTCGTCAGGCTTCTGGGCGGTCGAGAGGGCGTCCTCGTTGATGATCCGGTAGAAGTCCTCCGGTCCCAGGATGCCGAGGCCGACGCGGAAGAACAGCTCTTCGGTGTCGTGCAGCTGGGAGTAATCCAGGAATTTGCGCAGGACCTCGTTGGAGGCCGTAATTCCCATAGTGGACAACCTCTCGGTGAAGATTTTCTCTCCGCTGGAAGCTATCTCCGCGTGGTTGTCGCGGAAGTACTCTATGACCTTTGTCTTGGCGTGACGGGTCTGCAGGAAATTCAGCCATTCCATCTTCGGCTTGGCATTGGCCGCGGTGATGATCTCGACCTGGTCGCCCGCCTTGAGCGGGTGCGACAGCGGCACAAGCTTCATGTTCACCTTTGCGGCAATCGCCTTTTCACCGATGTGCGTGTGGATCATATATGCGAAGTCAAGCGCGGTCGCGCCGTTGCGTATGCTCTTCTGCTCTCCCTTCGGGGTGAATACGATGATCTCCGAACTGATGAGGTCCCTGTGGATGATGTCGAGGAATTCCATCGCGCCGACTTCGTCGCTGACAAGGATCTCCTGGATCTCCGCGAGCCATTTGTCCATCTCGGAATCGTTCTCCGTGATGAAGCCGTCCTTTTTGTAAGCCCAGTGTGCGGCGATACCTTTCTCTGCGATGTCGTTCATTCGTTTCGAGCGTATCTGAACCTCTATCCAGACACCAGCGTGGCTCATAAGCGTGCAGTGCAGGGCTTCATATCCGTTGCTCTTGGGCTGGGAAATCCAGTCGCGGCGGCGTGAAGGATTTTCGCTGTAAAGGTTCGTGATAGTCGAATAGATGAGGTACGCCTCGTTCCTTTCGGTCTGTGGCTTGTCGTCCCGAGGATTATAGATGATCCTGACGGCGTAGAGGTCATAGATCTGCTCGAACGGCACGTGCTTCGTGCGCATCTTGTACCAGATCGAGTATGGGGTCTTGATGCGCTGCTTGATGGACACGTCAAAGCCGCTGGCACGGAGCGATTCTTCGATAGGGGCCACAAAGTCCTGGATGTCCTTGCTTCGCTTTGCCAGATCCTGAGTCGTTTTCTGGGAAATCTCATTGTATGCCTCAGGCTCCTTGAACTTCAGCCAGATGTTCTCCATCTCGCTCTTGACGCCGTACAGGCCGAGCCTGTGCGCGAGAGGGATGAAGATGAACATCGTCTCGGAGAGGATCTTGTCGCGCTTGTGCTCCGGCATACTGTCGATGGTCCTGCAGTTGTGCAGACGGTCTGCCAGCTTGATGAGGACGACGCGCACGTCATCTCCCATGGTCAGGAGAATGCGCTTGAAATTCTCGGCCTGGAGACTTTCGGAGGCAATCATCTCGCCGCCGAGGCGGTCCTCGTTGTCAAGGGCTGTCTTGATCTTGGTCAGGCCGTCAACGAGAGACGCTATCTTGTCGCCGAAGAGGTTGCGTATGTCCTCGACGGTATATGACGTATCTTCGACGACGTCGTGGAGCAGGGCGGCGCAGATGGACTTGTATCCCAGACCGATCTCGGTGATGACTATCTTGGCCACCTCGATCGGATGTATTATGTACGGCTCTCCGGAACGGCGCCGTACATTCTTGTGGGCGCTGTTCGCAAAGTCGTAGGCCTTGCGTACGAATTCTATCTCCCTCTCATTGCGGCACCGGTTGTGCGCCACTTGCCTAAGCGAGTCGTAAGCCTCGTCTATGAGCTGATAGTCGTGTTCTGAAAACTCTGAAAAACTCATTGTTTCGTGTCTTCACTTTCCCATTCGGGAATGTTATACTTGTCAACGTTCTGGTAGCCGTATGTGAGCTCGGCACCGTATATGATGATCTGCCAACCGAAGTTGAGCCAGATAAGGAACAGAGGGACCGCCGCGATGACTCCGTACGCCATGTTCAGACGACCCATGAACATCTGGGTCTCAAGGTAGAGGTACTGGAACAGCGAGAAGACCACTGCCGTTAGCAGTGCGGATTTCAGCGCGAAGCGGAAGCGGACAGGCGTCGCCGGAATGAACTTGTACATCACCGAAAGGGTCAGCACGCAGAACATGTAGAATCCAATGTAAAAGAGCAGTTTCGGCAGGAACGATATGTCCGAAAGGTCTATGCCGACAAGGTTGGTCAGGTTTGTATAGAAGGCGATGCCGGTGCCGAAAACGATGAGGATGAACGGAGAGATGATGAGCACGAGGAAATAGAATCCGAAGCGCTTGTATATCTTGCGCGGGATCTTGCTTATGCCCCATACGTTGTTGAACACGCGCTCCACCTGGAACATCATCCAGAGTACGGCCCATAGGAAGAGCAATGCTGAAATGATTCCCACGCCTCCGCCTTTGGCGACGTTCAGTATGTTGTTGGCCTTGTCCATAACCGTGTCTATCAGTTCCGGATAGGTTGGCATAAACTGATGCAGGGCGTCGGACAGCAGGTTGGAAATGCCGAGACCGCCGGTGATGGCGAAAAGGAAGGCCACGAACGGTATGATGGCGAGCGTGACGAAATAGCTCAATGCGACGCACTGGAATCCCATCTTGTTCTCGAAGAACGTGTTGATGGTGATGCGGCAGAGTTTTACGAAGCGGACAAGCCGGCGGTATGCTGCCGAGCTGCCGGCAGTGTCGATGGTCCAGAGCGCGTCTGAAAACAGGTCCGTGAATTTCTTCGCAATCTTCATAATTAAAACAGGGTAGGTTCTTCAAACAGACTGCCCTGCTCAGGCTGCGCCTGTGAGGCAGGGGAGTCCGGGACATCCGGCAGCATGGCGCGGAAGTCCTCTTCGGTCAGTACAGGTATGCCCAGCTGCTCGCATTTCTTCAGCTTCTCCGGCCCCGGTTTGCTTCCCGCGAGCAGGAATGCGGTCTTGGCGCTGACGGATGAGCCGGCCTTGCCGCCGTGGGCTGTGATCAGGTCCTTCATCGCATCCCGGCTGATGCTGAAGTTGCCGGATATGACGACTGTCTTGCCCGCGAGGGCGTCGGACAATGCGGCTGCAGAGCCGTTGACGGCAAACTGCAGTCCCTTTTCGCGGAGACGCGCCAGCTCGTCGATGTGGGCCGGGTCGCGGAAGAAATCATAAACGCTGCGCGCGATGATTTCCCCGACATCTTCCACCTCGAGCAATTGCTCTTCGGCGGCGGCCGCCAATGCGTCCATGTCACCGAAATGGCGAGCCAGAGCCTTGGCTGTCGTCTCGCCGACATAGCGTATGCCTATGGCAAAGAGAACGCGTTCGAAAGGTACGGATGCTGATTCTGCGAGGCTGTCAAGGAAGCGCTGGGCGGACTTGTCCTGCCAGCCCTCGAGGCTCATCAGCTGGAATTTGCTTATGTCGTAGAGGTCGGCGGCGCATCTGGCGAGCCCGGCCTCGTAGAACTGTTCGATTGAGGATTCGCCGGCGAGGATGTCCATCGCCCTGCGGCTGCAGAAGTGCAGCATCTTGCCCTTGATCTGGGTAGGGCAACCGTCCCGGTTCGTGCAGAACCACTTCGCTTCTGCTTCCGCCTTGACAAGTGGCGACCCGCAGTCGGGACAGGTGGTAGGGAAGACCGGCTTGAGAGATTCCGCGTGCCTTTGCGAGAGGTCCACAGAAGTGATCTTCGGGATGATTTCGCCGCCTTTCTCGACATATACGAAGTCGCCGACGCGGACGTCGAGCTCCTTCATCCAGTCTTCGTTGTTTAGGGTGGCGCGTTTCACCACGGTGCCGCTGAGCTGCACCGGCGCAAGGTTGGCCACAGGCGTCACGGCGCCCGTGCGGCCCACCTGGTAGTCTATGCTGAGCAGCTCTGTACAGGCCTGCTCAGCTTTGAACTTGTATGCTACCGCCCAGCGCGGCGACTTGGCCGTATATCCAAGGCTGCGCTGCGCTGTGAGCTCGTTTATCTTGATTACGCACCCGTCGGTGGCATACGGGAGGAACTTGCGTTCCCTGTCCCAGTAGTCGATGAATGATTTTATCTCATCGATGTTCTTGCATAGTCTTCTGCTGTCGGCGACAGGAAGACCCCACGACGCGGCCTTCGAGAGGGCCTCGTCGTGCGTGCTGAAGGTGATGCTCTGTGCGGGGATGTGATACAGCGTGCACATAAGGCCGCGCCTGCCGACTTCGGCCGGATTGATGAGTTTCAGGGATCCGGACGCGGCGTTGCGCGGATTGGCGAACGGAGCTTCCTCGTTTTCCTCCCTTGCCTTGTTCAGCGCGTCGAATGCGGCGTAAGGCATAAGTATTTCGCCCCTGATTTCGAATTCTTCCGGGAAGTCTCCGTGAAGTGTCTGGGGGATATTGGAAATGTGCCTTGCATTCTCCGTCACGTCGTCACCCTGCACGCCGTCTCCACGGGTGAGGGCCTGCACCAACTTGCCGTTCCTGTAGGTGAGGCAGATTGCAGTGCCGTCGAACTTGAGTTCGCAGCAGTAGGAGAATGATTCGGTGAGGAGCTTGTCCGCGCGGGCGGCGAATTCTTCGACTTCTGAAATGCTGTACGTGTTGCCGAGCGACAGCATAGGATACCTGTGCGCTCTCTTCGCGAAGTCGTTGCCGGCGAGGGCTTCGGCGTTTTCGCCTACCGGGGCGTCAAGGTCGGAGCCGACTTTCTGGGTAGGGGAGTCGGGTGTCCGGAATTCCGGCCATTCGTCCTCCAGCCCTTCCAGCTCATGCATCAGCCGGTCATACTCGAAATCGGAGATGGCCGGAGCGTTGTCAACGTAATAACGCCGGCTGTTTTCCCAAAGCAGTGCCTTGAGTTCTTCAATTCTGTATTTTGCTTCCGATTTGAGCATAATCCCACAAATATAGTCATTTCCCTTTAATTATTGCATAATTAAAAAGCAGAAGGGACCGGCCAGGATTATGGCCGGTCCCTTCTGCTAAGGAGCGTATGCTTTTACTTCTGCTGCTCGAGCTGGAGGGTCTTTGTGGTCTGGTCGCAAACCTCTGAAGGTCCCCAGTACTGGATTGAACCAGGATAGAGGTAGCAGGTGTTGACCGCCCACTCGTCGCGGTTGGCTGCGAAGTACTTGAACGGAGCGCCGTCAAGCTCGACGAGAGCCTTGCGGATAACCGGCTTGAACTTGCCGGCGCGCTTCTCGAGGTTCATCATCATCGTGATAGGCACGCCGCCGGCGATCCACTCTGCTGCAGGGGCTGTGGTGTTGCGGATCACTGACATATAGCCGGTCTTGCCTGCGGAGATGAGGCGGGATGCGTTGAAACCGAGGGAGTAGCAGTAGTCTGCGTCGAAGTTTGAAGGGGCTGCGCAGCGGCCTTCGTAACCGAAGAAGTGGTGCTGTGTGCTGAACTTGCCGACGAATTTGCCTTCCTTCTTCCATTCTGCGAGCTTCTTGCCAACCATTTCGGCGAGGAGCTGTTCGGTCTCGATGAGAGAAACCTGGACGTTGCCGTGAGGGTCGCGGTCGAGGGCGAGCTGGCTGGCGACGCCTGCAGGGAGGCTGTTGAAGGTGGCGAGGTTGGATGCGTTGAGGTGAGCCTTCACGTATTCGATCTGGTTCTCGCGTGCGACTGCCTTTGCCTCGTCGGTGGCAAGGATATCGTTGAGCTCTGAGATGAGCTTCTTGATTGCAGGGATGAACTCGATGAGGCCTTCAGGGATTATGACGGTACCGAAGTTGTCACCCTTTGCGGCGCGTGCTGCGACTGCGTTGGCGATGTAGGTGACGATGTCGTCGAGGCTCTGCTCCTTCGCCTCGACCTCCTCGGAAACGAGGCAGATGTTAGGCTGGGTCTGGAGTGCGCACTCGAGGGCGATATGGGATGCTGAACGGCCCATGACCTTGATGAAGTGCCAGTATTTGCGTGCTGAGTTGCAGTCGCGCTCGATGTTGCCGATGAGTTCTGAATATGTCTTGCAGGCTGTGTCGAATCCGAAGGAAGCCTCGATCTGCTCGTTCTTGAGGTCACCGTCGATGG
>JAUNNZ010000048.1 GCA_030537315.1 Bacteroidia bacterium | reverse complement strand
TGCAAGGTGTTCGGTTAATCAACAAATCTTCCACGGACTTTTGGCGGTGAGCCATTATTTCGGCATTTTTGCAAGTATTTCTTCGGATTTTTTGATTTCCTCGTCAGAAATGCTGTAGTTTATCAGGTTGCCGCGTAAATACTGATCATATGCGGACATATCCATAAGTCCGTGTCCGGTGAGATTGAAGAGAAGCACCTTTTCCTCGCCGCTTTCCTTGCAGGCCATCGCGCGGCGTATCGTTGCCGCGATGGCATGTGAGGACTCCGGTGCGGGGATGATGCCTTCCGATTTGGCGAAAAGCACGGCGGCGTCGAAGGCCTCGAGCTGATTGATGTCCACGCCCTCCATGTAGCCGTCCTTGGCAAGCTGTGTCACTACGGCACCGGCTCCGTGGTAACGGAGGCCGCCGGCGTGGATGTTGGCCGGCTGGAACTGGTGGCCGAGGGTGAACATAGGGATGAGCGGCGTATAGCCGGCCTCATCGCCGTAGTCATATGAGAAGATACCGCGGGTGATCTTCGGGCAGGATGCCGGCTCGGCCGCGAAGAAGCGGGTCTTCTTCTCTCCGCTGAACACGTGACGCATGAACGGGAACGCGATACCGCTGAAGTTCGAGCCGCCGCCGAAGCAGGCGATGATTTCGTCCGGGTACTCCCCTGCAATTTCGAACTGCTTCTCGGCTTCAAGGCCGATGATCGTCTGGTGCAGGGAAACGTGGCTCATCGTTGAGCCGAGGGTATATTTGCAGCGCTCCGGAGTTTCGCGCGCGAGCTCGACGGCTTCGGAGATGGCGGTGCCGAGAGAGCCCTGGTGAAGAGGATTCTTCGTGAGGATATCCTTGCCGGCACGGGTTGACATTGAAGGTGAAGGGGTTACCTGGGCGCCGAAGACCTGCATCATCGAGCGCCGGTAAGGCTTCTGCTCGTAGCTCACCTTGACCTGATATACTGCGGCCTCGAGTCCGAACAGCTTTGCCGAATATGCGAGGGCGGTGCCCCACTGTCCGGCACCGGTCTCAGTCGTCACGTTGGTGATTCCTTCCTGCTTGCAGTACCAGGCCTGCGCAAGAGCCGAGTTGAGTTTGTGCGAGCCTACCGGGCTCACGCTCTCGTTCTTGAAATAGATGTGCGCAGGGGTACCGAGTGCCTCTTCGAGGCCGTATGCACGCACCAGAGGCGTGCTGCGATAGTACGTGTACATCTCGCGCACCTTCTCCGGGATATCGATCCATCGGTCGGTGAAATTCAATTCCTGACGGGAACACTCTTCGCAGAAAATCCTGCTGAGGTCCTCGACGGTGACTGGTTTCAGCGTCTTCGGGTCAAGCATCGGGGCCGGCTTCACGGGCATATCGGCCTGGATGTTGTACCACTGCTTTGGGATCTGGTCTTCCTGGAGGAAAAATCTCTTTTGTTTCATAATACGTACTAACTAATCTGAATGTGTGAATTACAAATGTAATCAAAAAAAGTCATATCTTTGTATAGTTTTGGCGGTAAATCTCAATCACAACATAATGAAAAAGCACTTACTTATTGTTCTATCGGCAGTTGCGCTCATTACCACGAGTGCCTGCAACCGTTTTGAAACGGTCAAGGGAGACCCTCTCGACACCCGGATCTACACCCTCGACAACGGGCTTCAGGTCTATATGTCTGTCAACAAGGAAACACCTCGCCTTCAGACCTACATCGCAGTCCGCGCCGGCGGCAAGAACGGCCCGGACACATCTACCGGTCTCGCACACTATTTCGAGCACCTGATGTTCAAGGGCACACAGCAGTTCGGCACTTCCGATTATGCAGCCGAAGAGCCGCTCCTGGACGAAATCGAAGACCTGTTCAACGTTTACCGCCAGACGACCGACGAGGCCGAGCGCGCGGCGATCTACCACAGGATCGACTCCATCAGCTACGCCGCTTCGCAGATTGCAATCCCTAACGAATACGACAAGCTCATGGCTGTCATCGGTTCCGACGGCACCAACGCCTGGACTTCTATGGACGAGACAGTTTATACCGAAGACATCCCATCCAACCAGATAGAGAACTGGGCGAAGATCCAGAGCGACCGCTTCAAGAACGTCGTTCTCCGCGGTTTCCACACCGAACTCGAAACGATCTATGAGGAGAAGAACATGTCCCTCACCCAGGACAGCCGCAAGGTATGGGAAGCTCTCGACTCAGGGCTCTTCCCTAACCACCCTTACGGCCAGCGCACCGTCCTCGGCACACAGGAGCACCTCAAGAACCCTTCAATCACCGACGTGAAGAACTTCCACGACGCATACTATGTCCCGAACAACATCCGCATCTGCCTCGCCGGCGACTTCGACCCGAAGGAAGCGGTGAAGATCATAGAGAAATATTTCGGCGACTGGGAGCCGAACAAGGACCTCAGTTTCCCTGAGATCAAGGCCGAAACCCCTATCACCTCACCTGTCGTCAAAGAAGTTTACGGCCTCGAGGCGGAAAACGTCGCCCTCGGCTGGAGACTCCCTGCGGCAAAGGACGGCATGAAGGACTACGCCACATCCACAATCGCCTCCTACGTCCTCTATAACGGAATGGCCGGACTTATCGACCTCGACGTGATGCAGCAGCAGAAGGTCCTTTCCCTCTTTGCAGGTGCCGAGTCGATGGCTGATTACGGTGAGTTCATCGCGATGGGTCATCCAAAGGCAGACCAGACCCTCGAGGAGGTGCGCGACATCGCGCTTGAGGAGATCGCCAAGCTCCGCGCAGGCGACTTCGACGACAGCCTCATCCCGGCATCCATCAACCAGATCAGGCGCAGCATGATGCGTTCATACGAAAGCAACGCCTCCCGTGCCCAGATGTTCATCGAGGCATTCATCGGAGGCATCGACTGGAAGGACTACTGCAAGCAGCTCGACTACCTCTCAGCAGTCACCAAAGAGGATGTCGTAGCGTTCGCAAACGAATATCTCTGCGACAACAACTACGTTGTCGTTTACAAGCGCCAGGGCGTTGACGACACTGTCCAGAAGGTATCCGCTCCGCCGATCACGCCTATCGTCTCCAACCGCGACAACCAGAGCGGTTTCCTCAAGGAGATCCAGGCCAGCAAAGTCAAGCCTATCGAGCCTGTCTATGTTGATTTCAGCAAGGATATGGCACAGTTCGACATCACCGACGGCGTGAACGTCCTCTATAAGAAGAACGAGACCAACGGACTCTTCCAGCTCACCCTCACCTACAACTACGGCATCGTCGACAACCCAGCACTCGCTCTCGCGGGCGATTACATCAGCTACCTCGGCACAGCCGACATGAGCGCCGAGCAGTTCGCGGCCAAGATGTACGAGCTCGCCTGCGACGCAAGCTTCCGCACAAGCACATACAGCTCAAGCATCACACTTTCAGGCCTCAGCGAGAACATGGCTGAAGCCCTGGCTCTCTTTGAGAACCTCGTCATCAATGCACAGGCCGACGAAAACATCCTTTCAGGCGTCAAGAGCGATATCCTCAAGAGCCGCGCAAACAGCCTCAAGAACCAGAACAGCTGCTTCAGCGCCCTTTACAACTATGTCGTTTACGGCGAAGAGTATATCAAGTCTTCAAGACTGTCCAACAAGGACCTTCAGAACGTCACTTCAGAAGACATCTTCGCAGCTGTCAGGGAAGTCCTTTCAAAGGGCCACGAGGTTTCATACTACGGCCCTATGAACGAATCCGAGTTCAAGGATGCATTTGCCTGCCATTACATCGCAGAAGGTGCAGCCGCACTTCCTGAAAGATATGCTCAGCAGCTCCCTACCGGCGGAAACAAGGTTTATCTCGCCCAGTACGACGCCAACCAGATCCGCTACCGCCAGATCAGCAACCGCGCCGAGAAGTTCCAGCCGGAAATCGCTGCCAAGCTCAGCCTCTATAACGAATACTTCGGCGGCGGAATGAACACCATCGTATTCCAGGAGATGCGCGAAGCCCGCGGTCTCGCATATTCTGCAAACGCCCGTCTCTATGCTCCTGAATTCGCCGACGACACATACCAGTTCGAAGCATTCATCGCAACCCAGAACGACAAGACCCAGACCGCAATCGAGGCATTTGACGAGATCATAAACGACATGCCTGCATCAGAAGCGGCATTCAGTGTCGCCAAGGAATCCCTCACGACAGCCTGCCGCACCAACAGGATCATCAAGGCCAGCGTGCTCAACACGTACAAGAGCTGCCGCCGCCTCGGTCTTTCAGAGCCAACGACAAGGCAGATTTTCGAGGGCGTTCAGAATATGACCCTCGACGATGTCGTTTCATTCCAGCAGGAATGGATCAAGGGCCGCGATTACAATTATGTGATCCTCGGCGACATCAAGGACCTTGACATGAAGTACCTCAAGACCCTCGGTGACATCGAGATCGTTCCTATCGAAAAGGCATTCGGCTATTAGAATATGTTTCGGGCGCAAATAATTCGTATATTTGCGCCCGGTTTCGCGCCCTTAGTTTAATGGATAGAATTTAGGATTCCGGTTCCTACGATAGGCGTTCGATTCGCCTAGGGCGTACAATTATGAAGGCATTCCTTTTCCCAGGCCAGGGAGCCCAGCATCCGGGCATGGCCAAAGAGCTCTATGAGTCATCACAGGAGGCCAGGGAGCTGATGGAAAGAGCCAACGGGATTCTTGGTTTCCGCATCACCGACATAATGTTCGACGGCACGGAAGAAGATCTCAAGGCAACCAGAGTCACCCAGCCGGCCATTTTTCTTCATTCTGCAGCGCTCGCGCTCTGCGGCGGCGCCGGCGAGGCCGACATGGCCGCCGGACACTCGCTGGGCGAGTTCTCCGCCCTCGTGGCGGCGGGCGCCATCTCCTTTGAAGATGGCCTCAGGCTCGTCGCGGCCCGCGCCTCTGCGATGCAGAAGTGCTGCGAAGCCGTTCCGGGAGGTATGGCCGCTGTCATCGGCATGCCTAACGAAAAGGTCGAGGAAATCTGCGCCGGCATCGACGGAACCGTCGTTCCGGCGAACTACAACAGTGACGGGCAGCTGGTTATCAGCGGAACGGTCGAAGCCGTGGCCGCGGCCTGCGAAGCGCTGAAGGCCGCGGGGGCCAAGCGCGCCCTGCCGCTCGGCGTGGGCGGCGCCTTCCATTCTCCTCTGATGGAGCCGGCACGGGCCGAACTCGCCGAGGCGATCGGAGCCACCGAAGTGCGCACGCCGAAGTTCCCGGTTTACCAGAATGTCTCCGCCTGCGCGGAAACGGATCCCGTCCGCATAAAGGAGAATCTGCTGAAGCAGCTCACATCGCCCGTGAGGTGGACGCAGAGCGTCAGGGCGATGCTTGCCGACGGCGCTTCGGACTTCCTGGAAATCGGTCCGGGGACCGTTCTGCAGGGGCTTGTGAAGCGGATTGCGGCAGCCGAACAAAAAGAAGTGAATATCACCGGGATTCAGTAATGAATTCCGGTTTTTTATTCGTATATTTGTATGTTCGCGCAGAAGCGCCCCGAATGACTCAAAACTAATCAAAATTATATCTCGAATATTATGGCTAAAGAAAAGAAATTCATCACCTGTGATGGTAATCAGGCCGCGTCGAATATCGCATATCTGTTCAGCGAGCACGCGGCCATCTACCCTATCACACCGTCTTCTACAATGGCGGAGAATGTAGACGAGTGGGCCGCCCACGGAAAGAAGAACCTCTGGGGCGAGACCGTAAAGGTTACTGAAATGCAGAGCGAAGCCGGTGCAGCCGGCGCAGTTCACGGTTCTCTCCAGGCCGGCGCTCTCACCACCACCTACACCGCTTCCCAGGGTCTCCTTCTGATGATCCCTAACATGTACAAGATCGCAGGTGAAATGCTCCCGGCCGTGTTCCACGTGTCCGCCCGCGCGCTCGCATCACACGCCCTCTCAATCTTCGGCGACCATCAGGACGTGATGGCCTGCCGCCAGACAGGTTTCGCAATGCTCGCTTCCGGCTCAGTCCAGGAAGCCCAGGACCTCGCCGCCGTAGCACATCTTTCAGCCATCAAGGCTTCAGTGCCTTTCCTCCATTTCTTCGACGGCTTCCGCACATCACACGAAATCCAGAAAATCGAGACCATCGACGAGGCTGACCTCAAGGCGATGGTAAGCGACAAGGCACTCGAGTCATTCCGCAAGAGGGCTCTCAACCCTGAGACCCCTGTCACCCGCGGTACCGCTCAGAACGGCGACGTTTATTTCCAGGCTGTCGAGTCCCGCAACCAGGTTTACGACGCAGTCCCTGACATCGTGGCACGCTACATGGGCGAGATCAGCGAGCTCACCGGCCGCGTATACCGTCCGTTCGAATACTATGGCGCAAAGAACGCGGAGTGCGTGATCGTCGCCATGGGTTCCGTTACCGAAACCATCAAGGAAACCATCGACTATCTTTCAGAGCACGGACGCAAGTACGGTCTCGTCACCGTCCACCTCTATCGCCCGTTCTCAGAGAAATACTTCCTCAAGGTGCTTCCTAAGAGCGTCAAGAAGATTGCCGTTCTCGACCGCACCAAGGAGCCGGGCGCTCTCGGAGAGCCTCTCTTCCTCGACGTCAAGGCTCTCTACCAGGGCAAGGACAACGCTCCTCTCATCGTAGGCGGCCGCTATGGTCTCAGCTCAAAGGACACATCCCCTGCACAGATCATCGCCGTATTCGACAACCTCGAGCGCAAGGCACCTAAGACCGACTTCACCATCGGTATCGTGGACGACGTCACCTTCAAGAGCCTCCCTGTCAAGGGCGAGATCTCAATCGTGAAGAAGGGCACCACCGAGTGCAAGTTCTACGGCCTCGGCTCAGACGGTACCGTCGGCGCCAACAAGAACACCATCAAGATCATCGGTACCCACACCGACAAATATTGCCAGGCATACTTCGACTACGACTCAAAGAAGTCAGGCGGCTACACCTGCTCTCACCTCCGTTTCGGTGACAGCCCTATCAAGGCTCCATACCTTGTCTCCACCCCTGATTTCGTCGCCTGCCACGTGCCTTCATATCTTGAGAAGTACGACGTTCTCAAGGGCATCAAGGATGGCGGCAGCCTCCTCCTCAACTCTCTCTGGAACGAGGAAGAGACCCTCAAGCGCATCCCTGACCACGCAAAGGCAACCATCGGACGCAAGCACATCAAGCTTTATATAATCAACGCCACCAAGATCGCCGCTGAGATCGGCCTCGGCGGAAGGACCAACACCATCCTCCAGAGCGCATTCTTCAAGATCTCAGGCATCATTCCTTACGAGGACGCAGTCAAGTACATGAAGGACGCCGCCCTCAAGAGCTATGGCAAGAAGGGCGAGAACATCGTCAACATGAACTACGCCGCCATCGACCGCGGCGGTGAGTTCACCGAAGTTGCAGTCCCTGCCTCATGGGCGAAGATCAACGCCAAGTTCGTCAACCCGAACGCCGGCCGTCTCGCCACTCCATTCGTAAAGGACGTCGCCGACTTCGTCAACGCACAGTGCGGAGACACCCTTCCTGTCAGCGCATTCCTTCCATATCAGGATGGTACCATGCCTGCAGGCACAGCAGCATACGAAAAGCGCGGCGTCGCCGTCAGCGTTCCTATCTGGGATGCAGAGAAATGTATCCAGTGCAACAGCTGTGCATTCGTCTGCCCTCACGCTGCGATCCGTCCGTTCCTCCTCACGGCTGACGAGGCTGCCGCCGCTCCTAAGAGCGTCAAGATGGCAGACGGCAAGGCCAACCTCAAGGAATACAAGTACGCTCTCGCAGTATCAGTCGCAGACTGTACCGGTTGCGGCAACTGCGTTGACGTATGTCTTGCAAAGGAGAAGGCCCTCGTCATGGCAGACTACCTCGAGAACACTGCCGAGCAGGCCAACTTCGACTACCTCAACTCAAAGGTAGGCTACAAGACTCCGTTCGACCCTAAGTCGAATATGAAGAACGCCCAGTTCGCACAGCCTCTCTTCGAGTTCTCAGGAGCCTGCGCAGGTTGCGGCGAGACACCGTACATCAAGAACATCACCCAGCTCTTCGGCGACCATATGATGATTGCCAACGCTACCGGCTGCTCTTCAATCTACGGCGCATCCTTCCCTGCCTCTCCATACTGCACAAACGCAAACGGCCACGGCCCGGCCTGGCAGAACTCCCTCTTCGAGGACTTCTGCGAATTCGGTCTCGGTATGCACCTCGGTTCAGACCGCGTCCGCGAGACAGTCGCCGCATTGATGGCAAAGGGTCTCGAGTGCGAGAAGTGCTCGGACGACATGAAGGCCCTCTTCCAGAAGTGGCTCGACAACAAGAACGACTACGCAGCGACCCGCGAGGTTTGCGACGCTCTCGTCCCTATGATGGAGAAGTGCGGTTGCGACACCTGCAAGAGCCTCCTCAACCTCAAGCAGTTCATCCCTGCACGCAGCCAGTGGATCTTCGGCGGTGACGGTGCTTCATACGATATCGGCTACGGCGGACTCGACCACGTTCTCGCTTCAGGTGAGAATGTCAACATCCTCGTTCTCGATACCGAGGTTTACTCGAACACCGGCGGCCAGTCATCCAAGGCCACCCCTGCAGGTGCCATCGCCAAGTTCGCCGCATCCGGCAAGAAGATCCGCAAGAAGGATCTCGGTATGATGGCAATGAGCTACGGCTACGTATATGTAGCCCAGGTGGCAATGGGTGCAAGCCCTGTTCAGTATATGAACGCCATCAAGGAAGCTGAGGCATACGACGGACCTTCACTCATCATCGCTTACGCTCCTTGTATCAACCACGGTCTCAAGGCCGGTATGGGCTTGAGCCAGAAGGAGGAGAAGCTTGCAGTCGAGTGCGGTTACTGGCACCTCTACCGCTACAACCCGGCTCTCGAAGGCACAGACAAGAATCCGTTCACTCTCGATTCAAAGGAGCCTGACTGGACCAAGTTCCAGGACTTCCTCAAGGGCGAGGTCCGTTTCGCATCTCTCCAGAAACTCTTCCCTGAAACCGCAGGCGAGCTTCTCGCCAAGACAGAAGAGTTCGCGAAGATCCGTCTCGAGACCTACAAGAAGCTCGCGAATCAGTAGGATCTCCATAGAATGATAAAACACCATTAGTTTTTCATTTTATGGCATTCTAAAAACCAACGTCTCTATGAAAACTGCCACAGAACGAAAATTCTGCGGCAGTTTTTCATTTTGTGACAATTTCTACGGAAGAATCAAACATCTTTTCAATTGCTTGGTTGACACCCGTCCATTAAAAGAGCCATCTCGGGAACAATTTTTAGCGTTTTTTGTGGACATCCATATCCTGTTTCCAATCTCCGCTCGCTTTGACTCTTTCAATAAGTAGATTGACTGGTCTTCATTATCCTTGAAATATCTAGGCAAATAAGTCTTATCAATAAGATTGCACAATTCATTATCCCGCATCGGCGAATAGTCAACCCGCCCGAATTCATTGGCTTTCAATATTTGTATTTCTGAATCGGGAACGCCCTTCTCGATCACTTCCAATGTGACCGGCGCTGAATCCATATTCTCTTCTTTCTGCTCGGAGAGCCATTTTTCATCCGAATAACGCCTCATATTGTACAAATAATTCTTTGGAGTGATAAAAACCTCTTCTATATATCCCACATCAATGACATCTTCACGCAGGAGCAAGCCATTTGATGCCATTCTGTATCTAGTAAAATGATTTGCGTTGCTGGAAAGATATTTATACCGCGACTTATCTGGAAGCAGGTTACCGGTTGGGGCTTTTCCAAGTTGCCGCTGAAACGCCACATTACTTGAGCAATGTTCATATTCAAAGGCTGTTTCGCATAAACCATGGTGTAAGCCTTGTCGATTCACATAACTCAGCATTGCCGTCAATCTGCGTATTCCATTGATTTCAGACGAAAAATAATTCCGCTCACCCAACCTTCCTTTACGACAATACTTCGTATTAAAATATCTGGAATATTTGTGGCTCAATGCCAAACATCCGTGGATAAATTTTATACATAGTGCGTAAATAAGGGT
>JAUNNZ010000047.1 GCA_030537315.1 Bacteroidia bacterium | reverse complement strand
CCATCCCTGGAGTAGCCGCCGTCCCTGGAGTAGCCGCGATGGAATGTGCGCTGGTCCAATGACTTGGAGGAGAATCTGGAGAGTGTCGAGAAGCTGGAGAAGCCACCGCCACCGTCAAAATCAAAATCAGAGTCTCCGAGAGGATTCTCTATATATCTGGAATCTATCTCCTTGATGAATCTCGAAGGCGGGTTGGACTCCGACTTGCCATTACGCATCCTGGTGGATGCAAAAGAGAGGGCGACAGCCGTCTTTGCGCGGGTCAGCGCGACGTAGAACAACCGGCGCTCCTCCTCAAGGTCGGCGCGCGAAGCAATCATATTGAGACTCGGGAAGAGGTTTTCCTCAAGACCAGCCACGAATACGTAAGGGAATTCCAGACCTTTGGCTGAGTGGACGGTCATCAGAGCCACCTTGTTGTTGGCATCCTCTTCCCCGCCGGCCTCATCTGCAGAGACAGGATTATCGACATTGGAAAGCAGAGAGACATTCTCAAGATAATCATCCAGCGTGAAAACCGCGGATTCATCCGCAAGCTCCTCATCCATTTCATTGAACCTGTCAACCACAAAAGCCTGCACCGAGTCAACCAACTCCTCCACATTCGCCATACGGGCCTGGCCTTCGATGGACATATCCTCCTTGTAGAATGCATAGAGGCCGCTTTCATCGGCGATACTCTTCGCGAGCTCATAGGCATCTGACGATGCAACCCTGGCGTGCCAGGCATCCACCATCTGGCAGAATGCCAGAATCTTCAGCCTGGCCGCCTCCCGAAGGCCGAAGGAAGCGACATCGTCGCAGAAAACGGCCTTGAAAAGGGCGCAGCCGTGCGCCCGCGCGCAGTCGGCGAGGGCGGCGACGGAAGTGTCGCCGACGCCGCGCGCGGGCTTGTTCACCACGCGCTTGAACGACTCCTCGTCAAGCGGATTGACGGCCAGCTTGAAATAGGCCATCATATCCTTGACCTCCGCGCGCTCGAAGAACGAATTGCCGGAGTAAACCATATACGGAATATTGCGCCGCCTCAACTGCTCCTCAAGCGCGCGCGACTGCGCATTAGTCCTGTACAATATTGCAAAATCCTGATACTGAGCGTGATCCTCACGCATCCTGTTCATTATCTCCGCAACAATCTGCACCGCCTCCTCCGAGCCGTCAAAAGCCTTCAGAAGCTTGATCTTCTCGCCAGCAACTCCGACAGAATAGCAAGTCTTCGGAATACGTCCCTCATTGCAGGCTATCACGGAATTCGCCGCATCGACAATCGTGCTTGTCGAGCGGTAATTCCTCTCCAGCCTGAACAGCTTCGCCTCAGGATAATCCTTCTGGAACTTCAGGATATTCTCGATCTTCGCCCCGCGGAACGCGTAAATGGACTGGGAGTCGTCGCCCACCACGCAAAGGTTGCGGTGGGCAGACGCCAGCTTCCGCAGGATAAGATACTGCGCATAGTTGGTATCCTGATACTCGTCCACCATAATATGCGTGAAGCGGGAGCCGATGGACTCCAGCGCCGCAGGACAGTCCCTAAAAAGGTAATTGGTATTCAAAAGAATATCATCGAAGTCCATCACGCCGGACTCCTTGAGCTTCTTCTGATAAAGTTCATATAGATCGACGATACGGGGCTTCTTGTGCTGGAAATCAGCGTCCATCAACGCCTGGTTTCCCCTGTACCCCTGCACCGTCACCAGATTGTTCTTCGCCATCGAGATGCGCGACAGGACCTCCTTGGGCTTGTATATCTTGTCGTCAAGCCCCATCTCCTTCACGCACGCCTTCATCGCGCTCACCGAATCCGACGTATCATAAATGGTAAAAGAAGACGGATAACCAAGCGTCTCCGCATACTCCCTGAGGAACCTCACGAACACCGAATGGAAAGTGCCCATCACGACCCGGCGGGCGCGTCTCTCGCCCACCATCAGCGCGATGCGCTCCTTCATCTCGGAAGCCGCCTTCTTGGTAAATGTCAGTGCCAGAACCTGCGCCGGATCGACTCCCTGCGCCAGCAGGAAAGCCACACGGCTGGTAAGCACCCTCGTTTTTCCCGACCCCGCACCTGCTACTATCAGCACCGGTCCGTCAACACAGCTGACCGCGTTCTTCTGCTCGTCGTTCAGCCCTTCTAAAATAGCACTCGAATTCTCCATAATTGTTAGGCGAAAATACAAAAAAAATGGCTACCTTCGCATCACTTTTAGAAAATCATATAACGTTATATCTCAATGTCACAAAACTTCGTTCTGAAAAAGGGCCTCAACATACCTGTGAAAGGTATTTCCGAGCTCCGAATCTCCAACGCGAAGACACCGGACATCGTAGCTGTCAAACCAACGGATTTCAAGGGCCTTGCACCAAGGCTCCTGGTCCGCGAGGGCGACTCTGTGCTGTGCGGTTCTCCTGTCATTGCGGACAAGGCGCACGCTGAGATCCTCCTGACCTCGCCTGTAAGCGGCAAGGTCAAGACCATCCTCCGCGGCGACAAACGCAAGCTCCTCGCCGTTCTCATCGAGAACGACCACGATTTCAACTGCGTCGAATTCAAGGCGCCGACCACCGCCGAGGAGGTCAAGCAGACCATCCTCGCCAGCGGCATGTGGCCTTGGCTCGTGCAGCGCCCTTACGGCGTCATCGCCAATCCTGAGCTTACACCTAAGGGAATCTTCGTATCCGGCTTCAACACCGCTCCTCTCGCAGCAGACGTAGATTTCTGCTTCGCAGACCAGTTCAAGTTCATCCAGGCAGCCGTGTCCGCGCTCGCTACGCTCGCGCCCGTCCACGTCTCCCTCGATGCCGAAAACCCTGAGGCCGCCAAGCTCAACAAACTCGAAAACTGCACCCTCCACTACTTCCAGGGCAAGCACCCTGCAGGAAACGTGGGCGTCCAGATCAGCCACATCTCCCCTATCCAGAAGGAAGAGACCGTCTGGACAATCTCTCTCCTCGGCCTCGCAGCCATCGGAAAGGTGCTTGTAAACAAGAAGGTGGACCTCACCCGCAAGGTTGCGGTCTGCGGCCCTATGGCCATCGACCCTAGCTACATCGTCACGATGCCGGGCCTCCCGATGAAGGACATCACCGGCCAGTGGGGCACGCTCGCCGACGAGGCCCGCGTTGTCTCCGGCGATATGCTCTCCGGCGCAGCCATCGGACCTGAAGGTTACCTCGGCTTCTTCGACAACCAGGTCACAGTCATCAAGGAAGGCCGCGAAAAGGAAGCCTTCGGCTGGATCCGCCCTATCCGCTACAAGCAGTTCAGCACCGACCACAGCTACTTCAGCTGGCTTATGCCTTGGCGCAAATACAACCTCGACACCAACCTCCACGGCGGTCCGCGCGCATTCCTCATGAATGACGCCTACTACGCAAAGGTTCTGCCGATGGACATCTACCCGCTCTATCTCACAAAGGCCTGCCTCGCAGGCGACATCGACAAGATGGAGAAATTCGGAATCTACGAAGTGCTCCCTGAAGACCTCGCACTCTGCGAGTTCGTGGACCCTTCAAAGAACTATATCCAGGACATCATCGCAAAGGGTATCGACCTGATGCTTAAAGAAATGGCTTAAAAGTATGAAACCAATCTTCGAAAAAGGCGGAAAGTTGTACTGGTTGCACAGCACCGTCGACGCTTTTGAGACATTCCTCGCCGTCCCTGCCACCACCACAAAGAAAGGTGCGCATGTACGCGACTGCATCGATCTCAAGCGAATCATCATCCTCGCCCTCATCGCCGTCTGCCCTGCTGCGCTCTTCGGCGTCTGGAACGTAGGTTATCAGCACCAGCTCGCAATGGGTGTCACCGGCACCTTCTGGGCTAATCTCTGGCCAAACCTCTGGTTCGGCATCCTCAAGGTACTCCCTCTCTACCTCGTATCCTACATCGTCGGTCTCGCAATCGAGTTCGGCACCGCACAGATCCGCGGCGAGGAAGTCAATGAAGGTTACCTCATGACAGGTTTCCTCATCCCTCTCATCATTCCTGTAACCACCCCGCTCTGGATGGTAGCCCTCGCAACCGCCTTCTCAGTAATCTTCTGCAAGGAGGTCTTCGGCGGCACCGGAATGAACTTCTGGAACCCGGCTCTCGTAGCACGTGCATTCCTCTTCTTCTCATATCCTAACCAGATGTCCGGCTCCGACGTATGGATCGCCTTCAAGAAGGGCGAGACCATGCTCGACGCCTGCACAGGCGCCACCCCTCTCGCACTGGACGGCCCTGCACAGTACGGCACCGGCTGGTGGGATCTCTTCCTCGGCACAGTTCCGGGATCTGTCGGTGAGACCTCAACCCTCTGCATCCTCCTCGGCGCCATCCTCCTCATCTGGACGGGTGTGGGCAGCTGGAAGATCATGTGCGGTTCAGTGGCAGGCGCGCTGCTCGTCGGTTTCCTCGGAAACCTCGCAGGCGCGACAGACATCCCTTGCTACATGCAGCTCCTCTACGGCGGCTTCGCATTCGGTACCGTCTTCATGGCCACCGACCCTGTGACATCCTGCCAGACCGAGTGCGGCAAATGGATCTACGGTCTGCTGATCGGTATGCTCTGCGTCACGGTACGCCTCTTCAACCCTGGCTACGCCGAGGGTATGATGCTCGCAATCCTGCTCGCAAACACATTCGCTCCGCTCATCGACCACTGCGTGACCACCTCGCATATCAACCGTAAGGCAAAAAAACTTAAAGCAGCATAGATATGAATACCAACAGTAACGTTTATACCGTCATCTACACTACCGTAGTCGTAGTGATAGTTGCAGCTGTGCTCGCTTTCGTTTCACTCAAGCTCGGCCCTGCACAGCAGGCCAACGCCAAGGCCGAAACCCTCCGCCAGATGATGGCGGCGGCACAGGTCGCATCCACCGACGAGCTCTACGCCTCCAACAACGACGCAGTCCTCACACTCTACGCCGAGAACATCCAGGAGGCCTACACCATCGACCTCGATGGCAAGAAGGTAGCGGAACTCGGCATCACCAAAGACAACATCGAACTTGTCAGCAACCTCAAGCCGCAGAACAAGGCCATCAAGGCTGGCACCGACGCCACCCTTCCGGTCTATGTATTCAAGAGCGGCGTAAGCGTCATCCCTATCTACGGCGCAGGTCTCTGGGGACCTATCTGGGGCTACATCGCCTTCCAGGAGGACTGCCAGACCATCGCAGGCGCCTACTTCGACCACGAGTCGGAGACTCCGGGTCTCGGCGCCAAGATCAAGGACGAGCCTTGGTTCCGCGAGAAATTCGCGGGCAAGAAGGTCGCCTTCGGCAGCGACAAGTTATTCTCCCTGGCAAAGAATGCAGAAGCCACCGGTGCGGACAACGCAGTTGACGCAATCACCGGTGCGACCATGACCTCAAAGGGTCTCAACGAGGCTCTCAACGTCTGGTTCAAGGCTTACGAGCCTCACATCTCAGTGGGCGCTCTCCTTGCAGGAATTGCCGACGAAAACACTAATGCAGAGGAGGAATAAGCTATGGCACAGAAATTAAAAGATACTATCCTCAATCCGATACTCAAGGGCAACCCGATCACCGTCCTGGTCCTCGGTATCTGCTCTTCACTCGCAGTCACCGTACAGCTCAAGGGCGCCATCGTGATGGCTCTTTCAGTAACCATCGTCACGGCTCTCTCAAGCCTTGTCTGCTCACTGCTCCGCAACACCATCCCTAACCGCGTGCGTATCATCGTCCAGCTGGTGGTCGTTGCATTGATGGTAATCCTGGTCGACCAGATCCTCAAGGCAGGTGAAGGCACCTACGCCATCGACAAGCAGCTCTCTGTATATATAGGTCTGATCATCACCAACTGTATCGTGATGGGCCGCATCGAGGCATTCGCCCTCGGCAACAAGCCTATCCCTTCATTCCTCGATGGTCTTGCCAACGGCATCGGATACGGCCTCATCCTCATCGTGGTCGCCTTCTTCCGCGAGCTTCTCGGAAGCGGCACGCTCCTCGGATTCCAGGTCCTCCCTGCCTCATATGTTCCTAACAACCTTGTAATCCTTCCGCCGTTCGCGCTCATCCTCCTCGGATGCATCATCTGGGTACACCGCGCCTGCGACAAGGACCTCCAGGAAAAATAATCGCGACGCCCTATGGAATACGTAAGCTTATTCGTAAAGTCAATCTTCGTTGACAATATGATCTTCGCATACTTCCTCGGTATGTGTTCATACCTGGCAGTATCGAAGAACGTGAAGACAGCAAACGGCCTCGGCCTCGCTGTTATCTTTGTGCTCCTTTTCACACTTCCGCTCAACTACCTGCTGAACAAGTTCGTTCTCCAGCCGGGAGCGCTGAAGTGGCTCAACCCTGAATTCGCCAATGTAGACCTGAGCTTCCTCAGCTTCATCATCTTCATTGCCGTAATTGCAGCGTTCACCCAGCTCGTGGAGATGATCGTTGAGAAATTCCTCCCTTCACTCTACTCTTCGCTCGGTATCTATCTGCCTCTCATCGCAGTTAACTGCGCCATCCTCGGCGGTTCACTCTTCATGCAGCAGAAGGACTTCGCCAACCTCGGCGAATCTGCAGTCTATGCTCTCGGTTCCGGTATCGGCTGGTACCTCGCGATCGTCTGCCTTGCAGCCATCCGCGAGAAGATGAGCTACTGCAACATCCCTGCACCGCTCAAGGGCATCGGCATCACCTTCATCACCGTAGGTCTGATGGGTATGGCATTCATGATATTTATGGGTATTCAACTTTAGGAGGACTGCCATATGAATTCAACTATAATTCTTGCAGTGGTATTCATCGTAATCATTACGGTAATACTCGTGGCCGCTCTTCTTATCGTCAAGAACGCCATCACCCCTAAGGGTACAGTAAAAATCGACATCAACAACGGCAAGAAAGAGCTCAACGTCACCCCTGGCGGCAACCTTATGGGCACTCTCGCCGGTGAGAAGATCTTCCTCCCTTCAGCCTGCGGCGGCAAGGCCAACTGCGGCCAGTGCAAAGTCATCGTAGAAGAGGGCGGCGGCGAGATCCTCCCTACCGAGGTCGGTTTCTTCAACCGCAAGCAGATCAAGGACGGCTGGCGCCTCGGCTGCCAGGTCAAGGTCAAGGACAACCTCAAGATCCAGGTTGCTGAAAGCGCACTGAGCGTCAAGAAGCTCGAGTGCGAGGTCATCTCCAACAAGAACGTCGCTACGTTCATCAAGGAGTTCACCGTCAAGCTTCCTGAGGGCGAAAACCTCGAGTTCAAGTCCGGTGAGTACATCCAGATCGACATCCCTAAGTACGAACTTGATTTCAAGGATATCGAAGTCGAGCCTGAATATCGCGCAGACTGGGAGAAATACGGTTTCTTCAACCTCCACTCTTCAAACCCTGAGGATACAATCCGCGCATACTCAATGGCCTCTTATCCTGGTGAGAAGGGCATCATCAAGCTGAATGTCCGCATCGCCACCCCTCCATTCGACCGCAGCGTCCCTCGCGAGCTCGGTCCGAAGCTCCTCCCTGTCAACCCTGGTATCGCTTCATCATACGTCTTCACCCGCAAGCCGGGCGACAAGGTTATGATCAGCGGCCCTTACGGCGAATTCCTCCTTCCGAAGAACGACCCGGACGACATCGAGTACATCTTCGTCGGCGGCGGCGCCGGTATGGCCCCTCTCCGCTCACACATCATGCAGCTCTTCAAGACCCTCAAGACCGGTCGCAAGGTTCACTTCTTCTACGGCGCCCGCGCCCTCGTCGAGGCCTTCTATCTCGAAGACTTCGCCGAAATCGAGAAGGAGTTCCCGAACTTCAAGTTCCACCTCGCCCTCGACCGTCCGGATCCTGCAGCAGACGCAGCAGGCGTTGCCTACACCGCCGGCTTCGTTCACAACGTGATGTACGAGACCTACCTCAAGGAGCACGAGGCACCGGAGGACATCAAGTACTTCATGTGCGGCCCTCCAATGATGACCAAGTGCGTAGTCGATCTTCTCGACTCCCTCGGCGTAGCACCGGAGAACATCCTCTTCGACAACTTCGGAGCATAATACAAAAAGAAACTGCGGTTCCCTTCGAACCGCAGTTTCTTTTTGCACAGTCGTGGGCCGCCCACGGGTGCACAACTTTTGCCGGCTTTTTTGCACAATCGTGGGCGGCCCACAACTGTGCAAAAAAAATTATTGTCCTTCCGATTTCTTCGTATAGGTCTTGTATGCGCGTCCGCCCTGATAGCAGGTGATGACGATATCCATTGAATACGGCTGGTAGTCTTTGCCGGTGTATGGGGTTATCGCGCCGTCGAATGCGACTTTCGCGAAGTCATATTCTTTGCCTATAAGCTTCACGCAGTCTTTGCGGAGAAGGTCCTCGAGGTCAACGGAGGCCTGTTTGCGCTGGGCGTTGGTAAGGGTCGGGGCGTTTGTTTCGTAGAAGAATGATGTGACTTCATAGTTTGCATCTCCGGTGACAGGATCATCCATCATGTTGCGGATGCTGGTGCAGGAGCCGAGGCAAATCGCGGAAGCGAATGTGCACGCTGCAAGAATTATGTGTCTAAATTTCATAGTATCAGTGTTGTTTATACGGCAAATTTGTGCAAATATAGAAAAAAAGCCGTCTAGAAAAAACGAAAACGCATTAAAATAAAAGCACAGCATAAATATTCTTCGCTTTCTCAAGAATGTTTTTGCAGATTTCATTGTGATGGCGGACGGGTTCCATAGTTTTGCAGCCGAGAGAAAAACTTTCTGATTATGGAACCTAAAGGCCGGAACAAAAACCCTCTCGCACAGTCTCCAGGTTTGGGCACTCTGCTCAAAAAACTGTGCGCCGAGTCTTCTACAGTGCTATTATTATCAACGAACATCATTCCGGCCTTGACGGTTCAGTCCTGCCAGAGAGAAGACATCCTAGTCACGACTTCAGATCATGAAGAGGACAACGGAGAGAACTCCTCCGACAGCACGTCAACCATACTGAGCAACATCACGGTTGACTATTTTGCCAAATGCAAGCTGGAAGACCCGGTCATCGAAAAACTCGACATCTTCATATACGACACCGAAGGCACACGCCCCCTCCTCAGCCACCAGACTCTCACCGACGGTCTCACCATCCGGGGCGCCGCCCTGCCCCAGGACAACCGCCCACCGGAAATCCCCCTTCAGGGTCACCTGAAATTGACTTTCCCCCTTCAGACATCTTCAGGAACTAATGACGGTAACAGTTCCGAAATTGCTATAGTTTTTATCGCCAACTGCCCCAAAGCCCTTAGTGACGAGGCCCTCGCCCGCTACGACTCGATGAACCTTCTGGAATTCCCCTTCACCGACGACCGCCCCGAAGCCCCTCTCCTCTCCGGAACGGCCACCATTTCAGCTGACTGCCAGATCGAGCTCACCCCACTGCTCTCCCGCGTGATTATTGCAGCCGTCACCAACGGCCTCAGCGGCTACGAACTCCTCGAAGACCCCCAGGTCCTCCTCCACGACCTCACCCCATCCGCCAAAGTACTTCAGTACGAAGAATTCCGGCCCGTCGAAACGACAGAATCCGGCACCCCACAACCACTCCCCTGCGACGTCGGCTTCTACACCCAGTACCCGAACCTCAGCCTCTACTGCTACCCCAACGACACCCCCGAAACCACCCTCGGCACACCACGCACCAGTCTTGAATTCATCTGCAAGATAAAAGGGGTCGAATGCTCCTTCCCCATCACCCTCCCCCCAATCCCCCGCAACTCCATCACCTGCGTCGAACTCACCGTCAACGGCCCAAGCGATTACAGTACTGACATCTACTGATTTACCAGCAGATTCACTATATTTATATCGAAATTCTGCAGTATGACCATGACGCCGAATCCTATGAAAACATCAAACACCAAGCGTATTATGATATCATCCATTCCTGTCATCCTGATTCTGGCAGGCCTAGTCCTCTTTATGATGGCCTACTGGCCTACCGGCATCACCGTTGACCAAGACAATAATATCACCCTTGGAGTAGCACTCGGCAAAGGCCGGGTGATTCCCGCTGATGAAATCACCATCACCGAAGTTCCGGAAAATCTTCTCTCGTCCATAATCAGGACGAACGGTATGAGTCTCGGCAAACTCAACTACGGCAAATTCAAAAACACAAAAAACGGGCAGAAAATGTTCCTCTACCTTACTGGCAAAGAGAACATAGTATGCTTTGAGTACGACGGCGTTCTATATGTGGTAGATGATTGGAGGACCAACCCCTAGTCCATCTCCAGGTCACCCCGAAAATCAACAAACTCATGCATTTCGGCCAAAAATCACTTGATTCTTGGCCGTTTTATTGTTTTTCTCGTCATTCGGCCCAAAAATACCCGATTCTTGGCCGTTTCTCAATTTTTCTCTCCATTTGGCCAGAAATGTCCTTTCCTGATTTTGGTTGACTCGGTTTATAGATTTATTACTGGTATTAGTT
>JAUNNZ010000021.1 GCA_030537315.1 Bacteroidia bacterium | reverse complement strand
TTTTAATTGTTAAACTTTATTTAAACGTCCACAACTTTTAGTGGACACACATGAATGTACAATGTAAATACCGAAACTGCTTCGTGCCATATAGCTACAGAAGGCATCTGTGCGGTCGAACCAGGCCTTGAAACATCCAAGCATCGCCAGCATCATCAACCATGCATACAGGCAGTTGAGCCATCCGGAAAGGAACTCGGGCTCGGTGTTGTTCCTTCCCCATCCAGTCCATACAAGTGCCACGCCTGCAATGATAGCGCATACAAGCATTGGTAAATGAATTCTTTCCACCTTATCCTGCACCGCATCATGAGAGAATACGAAATAGCCAAGCAGAAAAGGAATGAAGTATGTCAGCGGCTTGTATAGATTGAAAAGCCCATCAGCGGATTCAGGGCGGGGATGACGGATCAGAGCCTGCGACCCGAGGTATACCAGAACACCGCAGGCAATGATGATGACAGGCACTGATGCTTTGCCGCAAAGTGACCATAATCGGTCTTCGGCGTCAAGTTTCCTGATCAGCAGGAGCAGAATCGAGAAGAGCCAGAGATCTTGGATAAACCATAACGGGCCACAGCCGCTTATTGACAACAGAGGCCATTTTATAAGCAGAGGCATTTCACCGAAAGGATTTGCTATCCGGGTGTTGAAATATCCAACCATCCAATGGAAGACGAACAGGCCGATTGTAGATGGCACAAGCAGCTTCAAAGTACGTGATTTACTGAATTCCTTCGCGCTCCTCTTCTCCAGCGAATATCTGGCGCTTATCCCGGCTACAAGAAAGAGCAGCATCATGAACCATGGGTACAGAATGTACATTATCACGTCCTGGGGTTGCTTCATCGGATCTTCTACAAAACCTCCAATGCCTCCGAAAACGCCCTTGTTGTTATAGAAATAAAACACGTGATAGATGAGTACCAGGATCACTGTCGCCCATCTCAGATTGTCAAGCCAATGCCGTCTCATTTTATCACGTCATCCATTACCTGGTCGACCAGACTCTCGAAAATCTCAGTCTTGACTAAGGCCATACCGTTCTTGTCGCCTAGCAGAAGCAATGCATCACCGGGGCCGATCCCATATACTTTTCTTGCTTCCTTTGGAATAACAATCTGGCTTTTGTCTCCAAGCTTTACAACACCAAAAATGTATTTTCCTTCTTTCTCTTGCATAACGTATAATTTGTAGGAAATTTCCCACAAATATAACTAAAATACTTACATAACACCGAATAATTTCATTCTCTGGGTTTTTCTCTCTTTACTTTTCAATTGGTCATACGAAGAACTTTCATGTATTGCGGCTGTAAACATATCGCTTTCGGAGGCTGACATAACTTGACTAGTTGGATCGGCGAGAATATAAGACGCTTTTGAATAAGCACGAAAAAGGCAGGTCATCTGAATTGATGCCTGCCTTTTTCAGTTATCCGGAACTTGTTCTTTGCCATATTCCTATATGATGACTGAATGTTCTATTTTGTGTAATGGTATCGCATTGCAAGGACAAATACCGTGACCACGTCTCCGTCAACCTGATATACCAGCCTGTCCTTGTGGTTGATCCTTCTGGACCATGCTCCGTTGAACTGATACTTCAGCGCCTCCGGCTTTCCCGTTACTGTAAAAGGATGTTCCTGCAACTCACGAAGTAGATTCTTTATCTTCTCTGCAGTCTTCGGGTTCGTGGATTTCCAATAATTGAAATCCTCCATCGCCTGCGGTGTGAATGCGATCTTATAGCTCATCGATATTCACCTCCACGAAGTTGCCTTTCTTTACATCTTCCATTCCTGTCAGTATTGCCTTCTCCATCTCCTTGGAGGCCATAAGGTATTCTGTCTCCTTCATGGCATTATACTGATCCATGGGAATAAGGACAGCCGCCTCATTGCCTCTGTTAATAATCACTTCCTGGCTGTCTTTAATGACGAGATCCATATAGTGCTTGATGTTGGATCTGAAACCCGTTGCAGTTACTGATGTCATAGCACTTATCATTTTTGCAAATATATGTACATTATTCCGTACATCAAAATCTTTTTGCCCTTTACCGCAATGGAGTGCCAAAGCCCCGATGGCCGCAACAGCGGCCGCGATGGAGGGTTGAGAAGGGCAAAGCCCCCGCTACACGAAAAAAGCACCGCGTTAAGCGATGCTTTTTTACCGTGTAGACTACACAGATAAATTATCGAACCTTCTTGATGATCTTGCTAAACTGGAAAACTTTGCGAGACAGATTGAATGCAATACTTGATGAATTTGCAGCGGCGATAAAGAAATAATATCACTAGATGTGTAATTTCATTGCAGGAGCAAAGGAAGCAGGGACTCCTCAAACAGGTCCTTGCGGACGATACGATAGTGTGGATCGTACTTGCTGCTGAAGTCCTCACTATGGTGAATGGCATATGAGCCTGTGGCCAGCAGAGAGTCTATTGCAGCTTTCTCACGGTCATAATCGGGCAGGTTAAGATTCATTTTATCGATGACAGCGTCAATATGTGGCCATGTCTTGTTCCATTTTTCTATTTGAGGAATCTCTACTGAATGGACCCCTCCCACGAATGCGCTGAAAAGCTGATTGCGGCTTATGTATCCCTCCTGCACTGCACGGAGATGAACGCGGTAAAAAGTGCTGTCAGCTCCGATAGGTTCATATAACACGGCAGAGTGGTCCGGAACGCTGAGTTCCATATCGAGATAACGTCCGGCCGATGTCGTGTCCGAAACAATATGTTCCGCTCCGAATTCAGCCTGGAAGAATGCTTTGTAGAGGTCCTGCAAATGTAATTCCGGATACAGGCTCAATTGGCTGTTGACAGCTGTTCTTACATCATTGTCGCCGGCGTTTTGACATCCAGTAAGGAAAATTGCTATGTAAAGGAAAATGACGGGATGCTTCATAATGCATATAATGCGGTTCTTGCAAAGATAGTTATTCCCCTATGTTTTAGCATAAGAAGTTCTGATATGGTTTGCGCGGCGATTTCAGGATATGTTTATATTGCTGGACTTGAGTAAATAAAATCCGGTATGCAAGGAATGGCCATATATGCACCTGCAAAGTGTATTGCTGATTACCGAATATCACTTTACAAACTGTTATGGCATGCGGCTGAAAAAGAGCAAGCATGTACCATACGTATACGTACAGATAATAATTACAATCTACTCTTGGCGGAGTCGCCGGCGCCGGTGCCCTTGTACTTGCTGGAGGCGCTGTTGAAGCGGTAGGAGACGCGCAGGGTCAGGCAGGAGTTGAAATTGTCACTCGACTGGTCGATGATGTAGCGGCCGAAGTTCACGTGGGCATACTCGACTGTGGAGTTGAAGATGTCAGACCAGCTGAGCCGGAAGGTCAGTGCTTCATCCTTCAGGAATGATTTCTGAACGCTCAGCGACGCATTATGCAGAGGTTTGCAGGTCTCCACGTTCGCCTGGTTAAGTTTGCTGATGTACATATATCCAGCCTCAAGCAGCCAGCCGTTCTTGAAACGGAAAGCGTTATCGAGCTGGGCCACGAACATCGGCTTGTTGAAGCTCATCGTGGTTTTCCCGCCTTCCGCCATCGGGTCGTCCAGGCTCAGCGTCAGGAACTGCTTGTCCATTCCCACGGTATAGCGCGGGCTCCACACTCCCACTGTCGGCGCTGCATTGAGGTAGAAGCTGAGCTTGCGCAGCGGCACATCCAGATTGTCGCTCTTGATCAGGATTACTCCTTCGTCGTTGTACGGAATGCCCCACTGCACGAAGTAATGGTCCACGCGCTCGTAGTTGCCGCTGAAGGTGAGCCATTTCCAATTGGCATTCAGGGAGCCGGTGCGGTGACGCTCGCTCAGGAGCTTGGGATTGCCGCTTTGGTAGCAGAAGCGGTTGTTGTAGGACATCTCGGTGGAAAGCCTGTTGAAGTCCGGACGCCGCGTCTTGCCGGTGATGGACAGGGAAAGTCCTACCGGGCCCGCCTTCGTGGCGAAGCTGAACGACGGGAACCAGTTGTTGTAGTCCTTGTCAAGGGAATTCGCGCTGTCGAGGTGGTCACTGAAGGAGAAATCGGCATGCTCGAAGCGCAGGCCGACGCTGAGCTGGCCGAAAGGCAGCGCGGCGGCGTACTCGGCGAAGCCGGCGATATTGTTCTCGGTCAATGATCCGTCGGTGGCAGGGATGCCGGAGAATGTAATGGAGTAGGTCTGGGCGGCATAGACGTAGGTCTCCTCCACTCCGAACTGGAGCTGCCCCTTCCAGACAGGATGGGAAAGCACAAGCTTTCCGGCACCCAGCCAGGTGGTGGCCTGCTGCTCCGAGGAGAGCTCCGCAGGGGAAATCCAGCTGGACTCGCTCATCTCGGTTTCGGTGGAGTTGACGCCGTTAAGGAAATCGGCGTTGAAATTGATATTGAGCTTGCCGACGTTTCCGTCATAGTAGAAGTTGCCTGTCCACTGGTTGTTCGTCGGCAGATGGCCGTCGTTGATGGTGTGGAGTCGGTCCTCCTGCTCGCTGTCAAGGAAGACGTCAGCGTCTACCAGAAGTTTGGTGAAGCCGAACAGGCCCTGGTCACGGTTGATCTTGAAACCGAGGGAATGGTTGTCGTTTATCTGCCAGTTGGCGCCGCCGAGGAACTGCAGGCCGCTGAAATGGCTGCGGTAGTCGAGCGTGCCGGCCTCATGGAACAGATGGTATCCGTCCGGCTTGTCAAGGTAGGTCAGTCCTTCCAGACCGCTGATCTGGTAGTTGCGGTTGTTCCAGTAGACGAGCTTGCCGAAGAAGTCCCATCCTTTCACACGGTAGTTCAGGTCGAGCACCGACCAGGACGGCTCGAAGTCACTGCAGGTGTAGATGTGCTGCTTAGCCTGGCTGGTCAGGGCGAAGCTGAAGCCGTCGCCCTGACGCTTGACGGTGCGGATGCGCACCACGCTGCTGACGTCACCTCCATAGAGCGCTCCCGGATTGCTCACGACCTCGACCGACCTTATGTCCTCGGACATCAGGTCGCGCAGCTCGGAGTTGTCGGTGACCCTGCGGCCATTGATATAATATAGAGGGGCGCCGCGTCCGATGACTTCGAGCTCGCCGCCGCGGCTGATTATTCCCGGCACCTTGCCGAGCACGTCGAGGGCGTTGCCGGTGTGCTCGAGGACGGAGCCGGTGATGTTAGTCACCACGGCATCGCCCTTTATCTCAGTTTTGGGCAGGGCGGCGCTGACCACTGCCCCTTCTAGCATTTTAGCATCGGGGCTGAGCCTTACGGTCTGGATGGCAGAGAATGCCGAAGCCGGCAGCTCAGCAGTGCGGTAGCCTATCATAGACACCTGCACGAGCGAGGCGCCCGCGGGAAGGGCGGTTTCGTAAAGACCGCTTCCGTCCGTCATTCCTCCGCAGAGGATGGTGGAGTCGGGAAGCGAAATCACCGCGACAGTCGCGAACTCCATAGGGGTTTCATTTTCATCGAGAACGAGAAGGCGGGCGGAATGTCCGGAATTCTGGGCGCAGAGTGCGATGCAGAAGAGCACAGTTGCGATAATGGAAAATATCTTTCTTTTCATAACTGAATTATTGACGGCAGCAAAGGTATGGGTCTATAATTAAACGGAAAAGAGGGTGGGAAAGTTGCATGGGGCAGTCGGGATATTTGTATTTTTCCAACTGTCCCGCCTGTCTTTCCAATTATCCCTAAGCTGTTGCGGATTAACTCAGAATGAGTGTTTTTGTGTCACTATGATGAAAATAATCCAGAGGATCAGCATTTGGGACTACGTCCTGCTCAGCGGCGGATTCTTCCTTTTCTTCACTCTGATGAGGCCATACGGACTCGAGAATTCCGTCAGTGACAACCTCTGGGCCCTCCAGAGTTTAGGATGCTGCGTCCTTATCTTCGTGGGAGCGATGATAGCTGAAATCATCGTCACCTATCTCCTCAGGCTCCCTAGCGACTACTCCAAGGAATGGCCGTACCAGATCAGGAGGAAAGTAATTTTCTATCTGTTTCTGGTTGTCCTCATCTCCGCGTTCGCCGGACAATACTTCACCATCATCGAATGGGGCTGGAAGAAATGGTACTACTTCTGGATAGACCCTGATGGGCATTTCTCTCTGAAGTGGTTCACGAACAGCCTGGTCCAGAACCTGATCTGGATGCTTTTCGTGGCCATATACTGGTATTTCGCGACCAAGAGCAGGATGAAGGAGTACAGAATCCAGGAACTCCTGTCCCTGAACGAAGCCATCGAGCAGGTGGAAACGGTCGATGAAGGGCAGACGGGCACAGTGGACATCACCGGCGAGTACAAGGAGTCCATTTCAGTCTCCCCTGCCGACATCCTTTACATAGAGTCAGTCGCCAACTACTTGAACATCCATTACTTCCAGGACGGAGAGTTGAAACAGAAGAGAATCCGGAACACCTTGAAGAGCGTCGAGGAGACACTCGGAGACTATCCGTTCCTGCTCCACTGCCACCGCGCATTCCTGGTGAACACGCGCTTCATCACCCACGTGGAGGGCAACTCCGCAGGCTGCCAGCTCCACCTGTTCAGCATGGACAGGACCATCCCGGTGTCCAAGGCCAATATCGAAGCCCTGCGCCAGGCTCTCCAGAAGGAAGGCGAGAAACAAATAAATTTTTGAAATGGTTATCAATGTGAATAGAGGAGGAATTTTCAATTAATTGAGAGCTACTCCCATCTATTGTCGTGATGTGTAAAAAGCAAATTTTTCTGCAACATTTTTCGGAAATTTAACATTCAGCACATTTCGGCAACTTAGATTCTACATCTGGTTGCCTTTTTTGTATCAAGAAGTATGTTTTCCAACTGCCTGTTTTTTGTCCAACTTTAGGGGTGCACGTCATCCCGCTAAGTCTATAAGTTTGGTGTCGGATGAAAGATGGGCATCGGCCTCATCTGCATGGAAGGGACCTACCATACCCCGAAAGGCTACTACGTCGCTTTTGAGAATCCGGAAGCTTTCGAGGCATACGAAGCGACATTCCCCGCGAAGGAGAAAAATGTGCTTGAAGGACAGATTGTAGATGATTGCACCAAAAATCCAAACGAATAATACATCAATTCTCCGGATTATCAGTGTGGCGTCATAGCACCATTGGAATGGAGGATTATATAGGCTGAGCTTGACGGGATTGTCATTCTCCTGTTTCTTTTTTTGCAAGCACCTTCTCTCTGAATGCCGGCACATTTGCTTTTGAAACAGGAAGCACCTTGTCCGATCCGAAGATCTGGAGTTTGTATCCTGCAGCATTTCCTGATACTTGGGTGATGAAGTTCAAGTTGACAAGGAAAGCCCGATGGATATGAAATATGAAGGAATAGGGCGACAGCGTCTCTTCTATGTCATGCAGTGGACAACGCAGGCGCTTCTGCGAGAGATCCTGCCCGGAGAAATACACAATGTTCACGTAGTTGGCCACAGATTCGATATAAAGAATGTCCGAAGGATTGAGGATGATAGTCTCTTGACTTTGGCCGTGCAATTGCACTTTCACTGGCAATGTGGTATCCTGCATTGTCTGGAACTCCGCTTCCAGTTTGTTATTAAGAGACTGTAGTTCCTCAATCTGGTATCTCTGCATACGGTTATGGGTGACAAATATCTGATATGCTATGATAAAAGCACCGACAGATACGGCTTCTTTGAGATCGTGAAAGAACCTTTTGAACGTAACGCTTCCATCTTGATCCCGCCACAACCAGTCCAAGTGATCCCAGCCCCAGTGTCTGATAACGAAGGATTCTCCATCGTATACCGTGTAAATCAGCATACAGGGAATGACGAAGCAGAGCAGTCTCTTGACTTGATATTCCTTGGGTTGAGAATAGTCGGCAGGCAAACGGCATAGGACGGACGTAATCAGTTCGCAAAATAACAGAATGAGAAAGAAGCAGATGGCAGCAATCACATAACAGGAGTATGGATTCACGTTGGTCTTAATGAAGTCGCGGGTCCCGAATGGTTCAAGCAACACGATGAAGAGGAAGAATCCTACACTGTAGCAGATGTAGTCGGTAAGTACGACACGAGGAATACGTTTCATAGTGCAAGGATACGTCATATCCCATAAAAGACCAAATAATAGCCTATATAGAACACTGATTGGGATATTTGGAAAGGAAACGGCCGTGTTTGGAAAAGAGTTATGTATACCGCATTTTTGGCATCTGTCCCTGATATTTGGAGGTTAGTCAAGAAGTTACTTTCATTGCAACAATTGTTTTGGCGGCATTCCTGCTTCGAAAGTAGTAAACAGAGAAAACTAAGCTGTTCTGTTGCATTTTCCTTGTGTTGTCCGTCAGTATGGCAGTATGAAGAATATGAAGAAAATAATTGTTTTGGCAGTGTCCCTGCTGGTGGCAGGGGCTGCGGTGTGCTTCGGACAGAACGAGTCCGCAATCAAAGGAAGAATCATTGACAGGAAATCAGGTGAGCCGGTTGGATTTGCCACTGTGGCTGTACTGCGTGCAGACAGTTCGGTGGTCGCTGGAACTATGGCCGAAGAGGACGGCCGCTTTGAACTGAAGGCGGCACAAGGCCCATCAATTCTGAAAGTGGCTTTAGTCGGCTACAAGGACATTGAAAAGGATATAAACGTTTCCGGCCAGATTTTGAATGTGGGCGAGCTGGCTTTGGAAGAGGACCTGCTGGCTCTGGAAGGTGCGGTCGTTCAGGCGCAGCTGCCACGGACAGAACTTAAAGGCGATGCAGTGGTGACAAACATATCCGGATCGGTGCTGGAGCACGCAGGCAACGCACAGGACCTGATGGCCAAAGTGCCGGGTATGATCAGGCACAACGGCAAACTTGAGGTGATAGGAAGAGGTGAACCGGTGTATTATATCAACGGCCGTAGGGTGCTTGACCCGGATGAGCTCCGCAGCCTGATGTCGGAGGAGGTACGTTCAATCGAGGTTGTGAACAATCCAGGTGCCGGATACGGAGGAGAGATAAAGTCGGTGGTACGTATCAAAACCATCAGGCGCCAGGGCGAAGGATTCAGTTTCGCACTTACCAGCGAAGCAAAGAAGTATCTGAAAACAAAGGACTTCGACCCTTCGTGGACTGTCCTTGACTTGAACTACAGGAAGGGCGGCGTTGATTTCATCGGCAAACTGACATATTGGGATAACCACGGATATCAATGTTCCGACATCTGGGAAGAGGCGTATATTCCCGGCACATTATACAGTCAGGAAGGTACTATGGATGTCAGGCAACATGCAGGAGGCCTTCAGGCCCTGTTCGGAATAAACTGGCAGATAAATGAAAACCATTCCGTGGGATTTCAGGTGCAAAACAAAACCCAGCTCTTCGGCAATTATAAGGAAACAGTCGAAGAGGATGTCTTTATGAACAGCCTTTTAACCGACCGCCTTGCATCTGTCAATGACTGCAACATGCTGAAAAGCGGTGGATGGTTGGGCAATGTTTACTATAGCGGAAAGGTGGAAAAGCTTGAGATAGAATTCAATACAGACTTCCAGACAAATGACGAATCGAACAGAACCGTCATTGAGGAGTCCAGCCAGGTAGAACCGCGCCACATAAAGAGTGATGTGGACAATTCCATTGCCATGCTTGCAAGCAAACTCGTATTCAAATATCCCGTTGGGAAAGGGCAGGTTCAGGCAGGTGTAGAGGAAACCTATGCAAGGACATGGCAGCAGCATAACATCGACTTCGCAGAAATCGCACCCTCGGAATCCAAAATAAAAGAGAATACGATAGCCGGTTTTGCCGAATACTCGCTACCTCTCAAATTCGGGCAGTTCAGTGCCGGTGTGCGTTATGAACACGTTGATTTCAAATACAATGACATCTCCGGGACGAATGACCTTGACCGCAAGCAGGACAACTGGTTCCCTTCAGCATCATTCTCAACAAAGATAGGCCAGGTGGGCATTTCGGCAAGCGTGTCAGGCAAGACCATGCGCCCCGGATTCTGGAAACTGTCCAACGAGGTGCAGTACCACAGCCGTTTCACATATCAGACAGGCGACCCGACATTGAAGAACGAAAAGTACATTGATGCAGGCCTTAATGTCAACTGGAACTGGCTTACGTTCAGCGCTACCTATGAGAACATCAGGGATGCCATAGCGCAGTCGGGCTATCCGTACGGCGACGATGGTGTGACAATGCTCAAATACGTCAATCTGGACAGCCCGATCAATGTCTTCAGCGCATATCTCGTGGCCGCCCCCACCAAAGGCTGCTGGAGCCCGCAGTACACAGTGGGAGTCAGAAAGCAGTTCTTTGACCTGGAAGTCAAAGACATAAGGGAAACTACAGGCACCAGGACAGTCGGTTATAACAAGCCTATGTTCGTTGTCCAATTGAACAACTCTTTCCGCTTCAAAAAGAGTTGGCAATTATCAGCTGACTACATGTTCCAGAGTAAGATGAGCTATGGCGCAGCAGAAGTCACTGCCAATAGGAATCTGCTTGAATTAAGCGTACAGAAATCATTCCTGAAGGATGATGCACTGACAGTCAGACTGTCTGCTTACGACATTCTGAACTGCACACCTGACAACGCGTTCGTGGATTACGGCCAGTTCAAAATAGCTCAGAACAATGACTATAAAAGCCCGGCCATCATTCTGCGTGTGTCATATCACTTCAATACAGCAAGCAACAAGTACAAGGGCACAGGTGCCGGAGACTCGGTCAAAATCAGGTTCTGATATGCTTTGGTTTTGTGAAAGGATCGCTTATGTGCTGATCTTTTCATCTTGACGGAAACGAAATAATGAAAAAGTCCTGAAGCAAACTCTCCAGGACTTTTTAGCAGACCCCCGGGAAATCCGTTTTTGTTCTAACGGTAGGTTAAAAGGATACCGTTAGAACAAAATAATGTTAGCTCAAGCGCAACCCCCGACTGCGCTTGGCCACAAACTTTCATGTATTGCGGCTGCAAACATATCACTTTCGGAGGCGAAGCCGACGCAGGGAGGTTTGGAGGTCGTGAGGGTGTTTACAGCAGGCATTTTTATGCCTGCGGCCCGAGCAGAAGGGCTTTAGCCCGCCGGACTACGCCCCTTCATTAGATAAAAGGGCATAGCCCCTGCGTAGAAACGAAAAAAGTCAGCGATCAAGCTGACTTTTTACGTTTAGTAGCGGGGGCTGGACTCGAACCAACGACCTCCGGGTTATGAGCCCGACGAGCTACCAACTGCTCTACCCCGCGATGTTTGGGACTGCAAAGGTAGGCCAATTTTTCTAAAATGCAAAATTATTTGATGTCCAGGTCGTATGGCATGCGGGCCATCATCGTGAGCTTGTCAATGTCCTTGAGGTTCTTGACCGCTGCGCTGACCTTGTCCTGGCTTCCGCCGTTGAGCATTTCCAGGATTGCGTCCATCTGTGATTTCTCGCGTGGGTAAGCCTTGATCTTCCAGGCTTCAAGGTCCGGATCTCCAGCGAGGCTTGCGGCATACTTCACAGCATCCTCGAGGGTGCCGATCTCATCGACCAGGTGAATGGTCAAAGCGTCGGAACCGGCCCATACACGGCCCTGGCCGACCTCATCGACAAAGGCCTTGTCGAGGCCGCGGCCATCGGCTACGAGACCGGTGAACCTGTCATAGATGTCCTCGATCGACCGGAGCATATAATCGTGCTCGGCCTGGTCGAACGGGCGCATAAGCGAATACATATCGCCGTGCTTGTTTGAGGTGACGGACTCTATGCCGATATGCGCAACATCCTTGAGAGTCTTTGAAAAGTCGGGAACCATTCCGAATACCCCGATGGAGCCGGTGAGTGTGGTTTCGTCGGAATAGATCTTCTCCGCGTTGGCGGAAATCCAGTAACCGCCCGATGCGGCGTATGCGCCATAAGAAGCTACAAGCGGCTTCTCTGCCTTGAGGAGGTCAAGCTCGGTTTTGATCTTGTCTGAAGCGAGAACGCTTCCGCCAGGGGAATTGACGCGCATTACGACAGCCTTGACGGTGGAGTCGGCGCGGACCTTCGCAATTATGGATGCAAAGCGGTCGCCGGCGACATCGGAGCTGCCGCGGCCGTCAACGATTTCACCGTTGAGGTAGATGACCGCGATCTTCTTCTTTGCCTTGGAAATGCTCTTCCTGGCGGAGATGTAATCGCTGAGCGTGAACGCCTTTACGTCCTCGACATCCTCGACGCCCGCGAGGGCGGCGAGCTTGTCGTTCAGCTGGCTGCGGGTGAAGAGTTCGTCAACCAGACCTGCGTCCACGAAATCCTGCGGAAGGCAGAGGCTGAGATTGTCGATAGCGGCATTGAGGTCGTCGACGCTGATGCCGCGGCTTTCCGCCACTTCAGTGGCGATAGAGTTCCACAGGGCGTCAACGAGCGCCTGATACTGCTCGCGGTTCTCAGGGGAAGCGCTGTTGCGGGTGAAGGTTTCTCCGGCTGACTTGTATTTGCCGTGACGGATAAGCTGCACGTTCACGCCGAGCTTCTTGAGAAGGTCGCCGTAGAACATCATCGTCGTGCTGACTCCGTTTACGGTCATTGTCGCGCCGGGGTTGGCTGTCATATAAACCTTGTCGGCCACTGACGCCAGATAATATGAGCCGGTTGAAGGCGCCTCGATATAGGCAACCACCGGCTTGCCGCTGACTGCGCGGAAATTTGAAAGCGCCTGACGGAATTCCTGCATCAGCGCGGTGCTGATGTTCATTCCGTCGGTCTTCAGGTATATATACTGCACGGTCGGGTCCGTGGCGGCTTTGTTGATTGCCTGCACGGCGTCCCAGATGCCGATGATTTCGCCGGGAGTCGAAATGCTGACGCCGCTGATGGCCGGCATGGGCAGGTCCGCGAGCGGGCTGGCTTCCGCACCCTGCTCGTCGATGGCGGTCTTTGACATATCTATCTTGAGGACACCCTGCTTGGGCAGTTCGGTGCTGCTCTTCCCCGCAAGGGCTGAAGCGCCGATGATGCCGAAGAAGAGGATCGAGCTCAAAAACGAGAGTATGAGAAGGCCGCATATGACGGCCAGGGTCATTTTGACAAAATCTTTCATTTCTAACCTTTTAATTTTGGCAAAAGTAGTAAATTTGCGCGATAAATAAAGAGCAAATGGCACAGAAACCATCCATACCTAAGGGTACACGCGACTTCGGCCAGATAGAAATGGCCGAGAGAAACTACATTTTCGATACCATACGCAGCGTATTCCGCACATACGGATACTCCCAGATCGAGACTCCGGCTATGGAGAACCTCTCCACCCTGCTGGGCAAATACGGCGACGAGGGCGACAAACTCCTCTTCCGCATCCTCAACAGCGGCGACGCTTTCACCGGCATCGATTATGACAGCTTCAAGTTCGAAGACGGCAGCTATAACAGCAAGGCGCTTTCGCTGAAAGTCTGCGAGAAAGGCCTCCGTTACGACCTCACAGTGCCATTCGCCCGTTTCGTGGTCCAGCATCAGAACGAGATTTCCTTCCCGTTCAAGCGCTTCCAGATCCAGCCGGTCTGGCGTGCCGACAGGCCTCAGAAAGGCCGTTACCGCGAGTTCTACCAGTGCGACGTGGATGCTATCGGCAGCAAGAGCCAGCTCTGCGAACTCGAACTCGTCCAGATAGTTGACAAGGTCTTTGATAAGCTCGGGATCAACGTCCTCGTAAAGATAAACAACCGCAAGGTCCTCGCAGGCCTCGCAGAAATCTGCGGCTTCCCGGACAAGGTAGTTGACATCACCGTCGCAATCGACAAACTCGACAAGGTGGGCCTTGACGCCGTCAAGGAGGAAATGATTGAGAAAGGCCTCACCGCCGAAGCGGTCGCCATCCTCGAACCTGTCCTCACCCTTTCAGGCACCAACCGCGAGAAGATCGAGAAGATGCGCGGCATAATGGCTTCCAGCGCCGAAGGCCTCAAGGGCCTCGACGAGCTGGAAGAGCTTTTCGCCTACATAGAGGCGGCCGGCATCAGGACAGCGACTGAAATCGACCTCTCGCTCGCACGCGGACTCAACTATTACACCGGCGCCATCTTCGAGGTCAAGGCCCTCGACTGGCAGATAGGCAGCATCTGCGGCGGCGGCCGCTACGACAACCTCACCGGCATCTTCGGCCTTCCTGATATGTCCGGCGTCGGCGTCAGCTTCGGCGCGGACCGCATCTACGATGTCCTCAAAGGCCTCGACAAGTTCCCGAAGGACCTCGCCAGCGCAACCACTCTGCTGTTCGCAAACATGGGCGCGGACGAGCTCCGCTACATCCTTCCAGTCGCAAGCGCGCTCCGCTCTGCCGGCGTTCCTGTCGAGATATACCCTGACAATGCCAAGCTGAAGAAGCAGTTCGACTACGCCGACCGCAAGAACATCCCGTTCCTGTCCATCACCGGCGGCGACGAGGTCGCACAGGGTGTCATCAGCATAAAGGACCTCCGCTCCGGAGAGCAGAAGTCCTTCAAGAAAGACGATACCGAGGGTATCCTGGAATTCCTGGGTTAGTTATTCACCGACTACAGACAGAAGATACTGACACTTGGCAGGATTGCCGAGTGTCTTTCCTTTGTCGCAGGACAGCTTGACGCAGTCGTGCCATTCGCGGAGCTCCGTGATGCGTCCGCGGGTGAGCTTGACCACGATGTTCATCGGCTTGCAGCCGGTGACGTCGCAGGTGATCTGCGTGCCGATACCGTAGGAGTCCTGAACGCGTCCGGCGCAGTACTTGTGGATCTCGATGGCCCTGTCAACGTCAAGACCGTTGCTGTACACGACCTGCTTTGTGGCAGGGTCGATTCCGAGGGACCTGTATTTCGCGATGATCTTTTCCGTCTGCTCCTCTTCGTTGCCGCTGTCGACGCGGAGGCCCTTGTACATCATTGCCATACGTTTCGAGAGGTTGTTGAAGAATACCTTGTCGCCGAAGCAGTCGTAGAGGAAGATTCCGTTGTCACCGTCATAGACGTCGCTGAATTTCTTCATCACGTTGAAGTTGCACTCGAAGATGCCGCTTACGGTCTCCTCGAACGAAATCAGCTGGTGGGACATCGTGCCGAGGCACTTTGTGCCGTACTTCATGGCAAGGTAAACGTTGCTGGTGCCGGTGAAGACGCCCGGCCACTGCCGGGACTCGTAAACCTCCTTCATCACGCGTATCACCATATCCTGATGGGCGAAGCTGAGGCGGCGGCGCGTGCCCATGTCGCCGAGGGTGAGGCCTCCGGCAAATATCTTCTCGGCCTTTGCGCGGGCGCGCTCTTCCTCGAGCGCGGCGTCATAGCGGCCGAGGTCGCCGTTCAGTTCGTGCATCAGCTCTGAAATAGCTGAAAGCAGAGGCATCTCCCACATGATGGTGGAGAACCATTTGCCGCGCACGGTGATGTCGAGATGGCCTTCCTCATCCTGGGAGATCTTCACCTCCGCCGGATTGAAGCGGTAGCCGCGGAGGAAGGTGAAGTACCATAATGGAAGGAAGTAGCAGCTGCCGCGCATATAGTCGATTTCCTCCTGGGTGATTGCCACGTCGCGCATACCGTCAACCTGCTCCTGAAGGAGTTTGGCGAAGCCTGTCGGGTATTTTGTGCCGTTGCGGTCGAAGAAAGAGTATTCCACCTCCGCCCGAGGGTAGGTCTCGAGGATGTAATACTGACAGGTGAAGGTGTAGAGGTCGTTGTCAGTGAAGTGGTTGACTATCTGTCTCATTTTGTCTTGAGCTTGAATTCCTTGATTGTCTTTTTCAGGACGGTGCCGCCGTCAATGGAGAAGGTGCAGTCCTTTAGGACTGTGAGTTTGCCGGCAAGGCCGAGCTTGGCGAGGACCTTGATGCTCTCGCTCACGCAGTAGTCCCCGCAGAGGCCGCCTATGGCGATCTCGTCGCTTTCGCGGAGTACCGCAAGCTGGTCTTCAGGGATGTCGTCGAAAGCGCCGTATTCCTCTTCGTCCTTGTTCTGCCCTTTGAGGTAGAACATAGGGTTCTTGCCGGCCGCGGCCTCAACCACAGACTCCGGCAGAGAGGCGCCGTGGGTGTAATGCACGCAGTGAGGAGGCCAGATGCCGCCCTGCGGCTTGAAAGAGCAATGTCTGGACGGGTGCCAGTCAAGTGTGAAGATGACGTTGTCGAAGTCCTTCACCACCTCTACAAACCTCTCAGGCAGCACTTCGGCGCCATTAACGTAAAGACTTCCCTCAGGAGAGTAGAAGTCTTTCTGCATGTCTATGACAATTATGGTTCTCATACGTAAAACAAAGTTATTAAAATTTTTTAAAATTCAAAAATTATCTTACTTTTGCGGCCGTTTTTAGTAGTTGTATCATGTCATTCAGTTTGAAAGAGGTTTTCAGACCCAAGTTTTTCCGTCTGTTCCGTAAGGGCAAGTACGACAGACAGACCTTCATTTCCGACTTGATCGCAGGCATAATCGTCGGAATCATCGCACTTCCTCTTGCCATCGCATTCGGTATCGCCAGCGGCGTCACTCCCCAGCAGGGACTCATAACTGCAATAGTCGCAGGCTTCCTCATCAGCCTCTTCGGCGGCTCGAATTTCCTTATCGGCGGCCCTACGGGCGCATTCATAGTCATCGTTGCCGGCATAGTCGCCAAGTTCGGTATGCAGGGACTTATCATCGCGAGCATAATGGCAGGCGTCATCCTGGTCGTGATGGGGCTCCTGAAGCTCGGAGGGGTTTTCAAGTTCATCCCATATCCAATAGTGGTGGGCTTCACCAGCGGCATAGCGGTGACGATCTTCTCCACCCAGATGAAGGATTTCTTCGGTTACACGATTGACATACCTTCCGGATTCCTTCCGGAATGGGGCGCATACCTCAGCAATCTCGGCAACATCAACTGGGCTGAGGCCTCAGCCAGCATCGTATGTCTTCTGGTGATTGTGTTCTGGAGCCGTCTTTCCAAAAAGGTTCCCGGATCCCTGGTGGCCCTTGTCATAGGCACGGTCGCTTCTGTCTGCCTCGACCGCTTCGCGGGCATCCAGCTTGCAACCATAGGGACGAAGTTCCCCGAACTCGCAAACGGACTGCCGATGCCGAAACCTGTTGTCCCTGAGATCACCTTCGAGACCGTCCGCGAGCTCGTCTCGCCGGCCTTCACGATAGCCGTCCTCTGCGCGATCGAATCCCTGCTTGCCGCAATGGTCGCCGACGGCGTCACCGGCAAGCACCACAATTCCAATACGGAACTTATCGGACAGGGCATAGCCAATATCGTCACACCGCTTTTCGGCGGCATTCCGGCAACCGGCGCCATCGCCCGCACGATGGCCAGCATCAACAACGGCGGCAAGACTCCGGTCACCGGCCTCATCCACGCCGTCGTGCTGCTGCTCATCTACCTGTTCCTTATGCCGTATGCAATCTACATCCCGCTGTCCGCCCTGGCGGCCATCCTGGTTTCAGTCGCATACAATATGAGTGAGTGGCGCACATTCAAATACCTTCTCCGCGGCGACAAGACCGACGTCGCAGTCCTCCTCATCACCTTCTTCCTGACGGTGATAGTTGACCTCACCGTCGCAATCGAAGTCGGACTGCTTCTCGCAGTCATCCTCTTCGTCCGCCGCGTGATGCAGACTTCGTCTATCGACGTCCTTGACGCCGACTCCAAGATCGCCGGCACCGAGGCAAATGAAATCGTGAACCCTGACGACACCCAGTACCTCGACATCCCTGAAGGCGTCGATGTATATGAGATCAACGGTCCGTTCTTCTTCGGACTGGCCTCCAAGTTCGATGAGTTCGAAGACAAGAAGAATAAGAAACGCAAAGCCGCCACCAAGGTCCGCATCATCCGTATGCGAAACGTTCCGTTCGTGGATTCCACGGGAATCAACAACCTCAGGAACATCATCGACCGCAACCACCGCCGCGGCGTGAAGGTAATCCTCTCCGGTGTCAATCCGGAAGTCCAGGCTGCGCTTCACAAATTCGGAATCGATGAGAAGCTGTCTGACGGCTGCATCCAGCCTCACATCATCCCGGCCCTCAAGCGTGCGCAGTTGTTCCTATCTCCCTATCTCTCTTCCCGTCGGAAATCTGCTGAAGCAGAACATACAAGGACGTAATTGTCGCTCAGTTCGGCACGCTCGGCCTTGCGACGGGAAGCCTCATCATGAGCTCCCTCCTTGCCGTCAATTAGATCACCTCGAAGTCGAGAACCTGGAGATCCTTGTCGAGGGATGAGCTGCCGACCATGATCTGGTACTTGCCAGGACGGGTTGAGAGCTCGTCGATAGAAGCGTCGTAGTACTCGAATGAAGCTCCGTTGAGCTCGATCTTGACAGTGGCTTTCGCACCGGCCTTGAGCTCGACCTTCTTGAAGCCCTGGAGAGACTTGATAGGAGCCTCAGGGTAGTCGAGGGCCTTTACGTAAACCTCCACGATTTCTGCGCCGTCAACTGAACCGGTGTTCTTTACAGGAACGCTTACGGTGACGTTGCCGTCCTTCTTCATCGAAGCCTTTGAGATCTTAGGCTGGCCGTATTCGAAAGTGGTGTATGAAAGACCGTAACCGAATGCGTAGAGTGGGGTGCCGCGGAAATACTTGTAGGTGCGGTTCTCCATACTGTAGTCGAGGAAGTCAGGAAGGTCGTTGTTGGAAGCGTAGAACGTTACAGGGAGCTTGCCTGAAGGGTTGTAGTCACCGAAGAGGACATCTGCGAGAGCCTTGGCGCCGCCCTGACCCGGATACCAGGCCTGAAGGAGAGCGTCATACTCGTTCTCGACGCTTGCGAATGCGAGGCAGGAACCTGAGCAGCTTACGAATACCACCGGCTTGCCGGTAGCGCGCATGGCCTTGAGGAGGCGCTGCTGTACGTTGGAGAGCTCGATGGTGGACTTGTCACCGCCTTCGCCTTCCATCTGTGCGGAAATACCTCCGATGACGATGATGGCGTCAGCGTTTTCAGCCATTGCCTTCTCTTCTGCGAAGTCAGCATACTTGCGCTGGCAGAAATCTGCGCGGAGCATAGCGAAAGGACCGTTGCCCTTCTTGTACTCGATGACGATGTCATAGCTCTGGCCGGCCTTCACGTCGAAGGTCTTGTAGACCTGACCGCCGCGGCGGCCGAAACCGAAGCCGCCCATACCGCCCATTCCAGGCTTGGCGTTCTCGACGACCTTGCCGTTTACTTTGAGGACATAGCCGTTGTCAGAGGTTACATAGTAGCTGAGAGGACCGTCGAAGTCTGCGACGTACTTGCCTGAAAGGCGTACGGAAAGCTTCTCGGTGCCCACACCTTCCGCGAAGCCGTATGCACCGAAGGTGCTGAAGTTGACGGCATCGTAGTTGCCGACAACCTTAGGCTCGCCTGCGAGGTCGTTGTTCTCGTAGAACTCGGCCTGGATGCCCTTGCCCTCGTTGAAGTCACCGAGGTGGTAGATGGTGTTGTATTCGTCTGTGAGCTCGCAGCCTTTGCTGTAGAGTACGTTTGCCTCAGGAAGGGCGTTCTTGATGCCTTCGAGGAGTGAGTGCTTGTGGTTGTCGGTAGGGGTGCCGCCGTAGTTTCCGTTGAGGAGAGCCACGTCGTCGGCGTTAGGACCGACTACGAGAAGGTTCTTGATGTCCTTTGAGAGAGGGAGGACGCCGTTGTTCTTGAGGAGGACCATTGATTCGCGTGCGGCCTGCTCTGCAAGGGCGTTGTTGGCCTCGCTGCTGATCACGTCTTCGCCGAGGTCAGCCCAAGGAAGCATCTCGGCAGGGTCGAACATACCGAGCTCGAAACGGCCCTTGAGGGTGTAGCGGAGGTGCTTGTCGAGGTCAGCCTCTGAGATGAGACCTTTCTCGAGACCCTGGACGAGGTTCATCATAACCTTGCCGCACTCGAGGTCGGTGCCGTTGAGGACTGCATCTACGGTTGCGCTGAGAGGGTCCGGATGGGTCTCGTGCTGGCCGCGTGTATAGAAGTTGTTGATGGCGTCGCAGTCGGTGAGGACGATTGCGTCGTAGTGCCACTTGTTGCGGAGGATATCGACGAGGAGGCGGTCGCTTGCGCAGCAAGGCACGCCTTCATAGCGGTTGTATGCGCACATCACTTCCTGGACGTCACCTTCGATCACGAGCTTCTTGAATGCAGGAAGGTAGGTCTCCCAGAGGTCGCGCATCGAAACGGATGCGTTGTATGTGTGACGGAGAGGCTCCGGACCGCTGTGCACTGCGTAGTGCTTTGCGCAGGCGTGGGTCTTGAAGTACTTCTTGTCGTTGCCCTGCATGCCCTTGACGGTCATAAGTCCGAGGACACCGGTGAGGTAAGGGTCCTCACCGCAGGTCTCCTGGCCGCGTCCCCAGCGCGGGTCGCGGAAGATGTTCACGTTCGGGCACCAGAATGTGAGTTCAGGGTTGCCCGGATAATAGGTGACACCCATAGGGACATTGAAGACGTTGTGGTCTGAACGGTTCCAGTTGGCGCGGGCCTCGTCGGAAACGGTTGAGAAGACGTCGTACATCTGCTCGGGGTTGAAGGCGGCAGCCATACCGATAGGCTGCGGATAAACGGTGTAACCGTCCTGGCGTACGCCGTGGCAGGCCTCGCTCCACCAGTTATAGGACGGAATGCCGAGACGGTCGACTGAGATGGACTTGTTCATCATGAGTCCGACCTTCTCTTCCGGAGTGAGGAGGGAAATAAGGTTTTCTACACGTTCGTCAACCGAAAGCTTCGGATTCTGGAACGGATACTCGTAGGTCTGCTTCGGGCCGCAGGAAACGGCGGCGAAGACGACTGCGAGAGCGATCAGGATTTTTGGTGATTTCATAAATGGTTATGGTTTGTAAATTAGTTCCTTGTATGGGTGGACAGGGTCGTTGGTGAACAGATTGACGCGGAATTCGGCCGCGCTGCGGCAGCTGGCGGACACTTTCGCCTTCTTGCCGGCAGCGATCGTGGTCCCTGCTCCAAGATCGACGGCAACGCCGTCCGGCGCTTCTACAGCAAGTATCTCAAGATCCGATTTCCCGACGTTCTCGAGAGAAATCTCTCCGGACCATGAACGGGAGAGCAGACCCTTCTTGAGCTGCGCCTGCGAAGGGTATGTCTGCAGACGTGGCGCATCTGCGGACGGCTCCGCGACGTCCAGACAGATGGCGGAAACGGCGACCGGAGTGCCGGAACGCCTTCCGTCCACACTGAACCAGACGGTATCACGGCAGGTCGCGAGGAAGGACGGGTCGGACGGCATCGTCCAGGTCAGCAGGACAGGCACTTCCTTGCCCGCGCCGACGGCGGCGGGGCAGGTCACGGAAAAGTATTGAGAGCCGGAAGCGGATGCCTCGAGCTCCATTGTCTCTTTTGCCGCATTGGCAAGGTAAATCACTTTTGAGAGCGTTTTCCCGTGTCCCAGATAGCCGAACGGGATGTTCTTCTTGCTGATGTACATCAGGTCGGCGACAGTGTAGAGATATCGCTCCTGAATGCTCCTGTCCGCCGGCACCACGTCGGCCTTGACGTTCAAAGTGCCCAGGCTGCGGCCTCCCACGGCCATTATCTCGATGTTGCGGTAGGTGACTCCGCTTGCGCCTGAAGGCGAATAGAATACCTCCACCTCGCATACTTGCCCCGGGGCGACGGCTTCCTGGGGGAAGCTTGCCATAATGCACGAGCATCCCGGGATGGCACGGCTTATCGTCACCGGGGAAGGGGAGTCGTTCATCAGCACGAAAGTGTGGCTGACGGCACCGTCGGCCTCGTTTATCCGGCCGAAGTCCCATTCGTAGGTGTCAAACCGTGGCCCGCCCTGTCCGGCGAGCAGCAGAAATGCAAGCAGGAGGGCTTTCATTACGGTTTCAGAGGCTGGCCGAAGAAGGATGCCTCGGCGTCATTCTCATCCAGGCGGAATACCATGAAGTTAGGATTCTCAGCAGTGCAAGGCTCCCATCCGAGACCCGGGTCGCTGGTCTTGGCGAAGTTGGTCCAGGCGGTGAGCATCTTTTCAGAGAGGTCCCAGTCGCCCTGGGTCCAAGGACGCCAGCAGTTGGCGAGCGTCTTGAAGACGAACCAGAGGTCTGATGAGTGGAATGCACCCTTGAGGTAGTCCTCGGGATGGCTGCCGTCGTCCGGAAGAGGACGTGCGAACTGATATGCGTAAGCCTTGACTCCGTGCTCCTCGCGGTTCTTGCCGAACGCCGCGATTCCCGGAGCCATGTTGCCGGCGTCGTTGAGGGTGAAGCCGATCATATAAGGGACTTCTGCGAGATTGCCGGAAGCGGCGGCCTCGTCGAAGGTCTCCTTGCAGCAGTAGCCGTCGATGACAGGGGCGAACATTCCGAAAGCGCGGATGCCGTGTACCCTGTTGTAAATGTTCACGATTGAGAATATCTCTTCGGTAGAGCAGGCGCGCATCTTCTGGAGGTCGGTGAGGCCGGCCCAGTCCATGATGGTCTTGTAGTTCTCGGCCTGGCTTTCAAGGGTGGCTGCAGGCATTGCAGGCATAGGAGGCATTCCGCCCTTGACCGCTTCTGTAGGAGCGACTGCAAGTCCCTGTGCGCTCATTATGACAGCCTTGTGGAAAAGACCGCGTGCGAGCGGAGACTCTGAGAGTGTCCTGGTGCTGCGTCCGCCGCCTGACTGGCCGAAGATGGTCACATTGTCAGGGTCGCCTCCGAACTGGGCGATGTTGGCCTTGATCCACTTGAGCGCCTGGATCTGGTCGAGTATGCCGTAGTTGCCGGATGTTCCGTGCTCATTCTCCGCGATGAGGTCAGGGTGGCAGAAGAAGCCGAACATTCCGAGACGGTAGTTGATTGAAACCAGGACGACGTCCTTCGCCGCCCATTCGTCGCCTTCGAATTCAGGCTCGAAACCCCAGCCTTCGCGGAGGCCGCCGCCGTGTATCCAGAGAGCGACAGGAAGTTTCTTGTCGGTCTGGCCCGGGGCCTTTGTCCAGACATTGAGGTAGAGGCAGTCCTCGCTGTATGCTGGTTCGTCGCCATATCCCCATTCCGTAGTGTAGCCGCCAGGATAGTGTGTGACCTGGAAGCCCGGATGGCCGTATGTATCGGCAACCTTGACACCTTCCCAAGGAATCACCGGCTGAGGCTCTTTCCAGCGGAGGTCTCCGATTGGGGGAGCTGCGTATGGGATACCCTTGAAAACGGTTACACCTGCTTTTTTGCCAGGGACGCCCTGGACCTGGCCACCTTCGATAGTGAGGATGGGGCTGCTCTGTGTGCAAGCTGCAAAAATGATGGCTGCAAGAGCGAGAATTGAGGATTTCAGTTTCATTGGTTATTATAATTAACATCCAAAAATAGTGAAATTCCTGCATTATTGCTAAATTTGTAAAATTTAAGTTGGCTATGAAAAGATTGTTGACGGTTTTGATCGGGCTTGCAATTGCTGCTTCAGCGTCCTGGTCGCTCGACTTCAGGAAAGTTGATTCCATGCTGGGTAACGGGCAGATTGCAGAAAGCCAGCAGCTCCTCGAGGGAATGCTTCCCCAGGCAAAATCATCAGGTGAAAAGGCGGAGGTTCTCTGGCGTCTTGCCAGAGGCTGTGTCGCGAAGGGACAGCTTGAAAAGACGAAGGACGGCAAAAAGGCTGTCTTCGGCCAGGGCATAGAGTACGCCGCCAGCGCTATCGAGGCGGATCCTAACAATCCGCAGTGCTATATGTGGCACTGCGCCAACGTAGGCCGCGAATGCCAGACCAAGCCTTTGCTCGAACAGGCATCGGCAGTGCCTGTCATGACAAAGGACCTCACATACATCCTCGACGACCTCAAACTCGTGAAGTGCTCTGAAGCCTGGCAGGCCCTTGCCGAGATATATTTCAACCATCCGATGAAATCCAACGACGCTGCGGCGAACTTCACCCGCACCGCTCTTGCCAACATCCCTTCCGGTGAGTTGAGGCTCTCCACCTATGCCCTGCTGGCGGAAATACTTTCCAAGCGCGGCTGGACCGCAGAAAAGCGCGCGGCCGCCTTCGATGCTGAAAAGGCAAAGTTTGCACAGACTTCAAAAACCATTACGAAATACTCGTATTTCTCCGGCTCGCTCGGAAGCGGCCACGTGCCTGCGTGGTCCTCGAAACCGCTCGGCGGCATGAGCGACAGGGAGGAGGCGAAGGCGCTTGTTGACTATGCCATAGGCCTGTACGACAGGTCTCAGCGCCATACGAGCACTGACAAGGACGATTACAAGACATTGACCGCACTCCGTGACAAATTGAACTAAAACCTGCTTGAACATATGAAAAGGACCTTTATGACAGAGAGGCAGATGAACAAGAACATCCTCCTCAAAGACGGCGACTACGAAAGCATACGCCAGGTACTTGAGAGGATAGCCTCCATCCTTCCCGACCACAGGATCCTGGCCGAACTGGACCAGGACAAGAATATTGTATATTATACCAGCGAGGATATCTATGAAGAGGTGATGAACCTCGGTGACGGCCTCATCGACGCCGGCCTGAAGGATGCACATATAGCAATCATCGCCGAAAATTCGGTCCGCTACGTATTGTCTGACATCTGTATCTCGAGCGGCGTGGGTGTTGTCACCCCTATCGACCGCGAAGCTCCCGTGGATCTGCTCGTCACACTTCTCAACAAATGTGACGCCGACGCGGTCATCTGCAATGCCAAGATCGTGAAGACCCTCGAAGAGGTGATGGACAAGTGCCCGCGCGTAAAAACGCTGATCACCATAGACAAGCAGAAGGAAGGGTACCTGTCTTACGACGAGCTCGTGAAGCGGGGCGCCGCTCTCAAGGACAAAAGCATCTACAGGAACATCAAGCTCGATCTTGAAGCTCCCGCAAAGATCCTCTTCACCAGCGGCACCACCGGCGCCAACAAGGGCGTCGTGCTGACCAACGCGAATCTTGCAGCCAATATCCTGAACTGTATGGATACCATTATGGCGACACCGGAAAACACCGCGATGAGCGTGCTCCCGATGCATCACGCCACCGAAATAAACACCCATATCATGACGCGTGTCGCTTCCGGCCGCCTGACCTACATAAACGACAACATGCGCAACATGATGGCCAACATGAAGCTGTTCAAGCCTAACTGCATAACCATCGTCCCTATGATCGCCAACGCTTTCTACAAGGGCATCTGGACCAATGCGGCCAAGCTGGGCAAGGCTGAAAAGCTCAAGAAGGGCATCAAGATAAGCAACCTGCTGCGCAAGTTCGGCAAGGACAAGACCCATTCGATGTTCGCGGACCTCTTCGCCCCGTTCGGAGGGAATCTGGAATTCATCGTCTGCGGCGGCTCGATGCTGAACCCTGAGGTCGTGAAGGGTATGAACGACCTCGGCGTACGTATGGAAAACGGCTACGGTATCACGGAGTGCGGACCGCTCATTTCAATGAACAGCGAGACTCTCACCGAACATCTCAGCGTCGGCAAGCCTTGCCCGGGTCTCGAGGCGAAGCTCATCAATGTCAATGAGGAAGGTGTGGGCGAACTCTGCATACGCGGAAAGAGTGTGGCGAAGGGCTACTACAAGGATGAGGAAGCCACCCGCAAGGTGTTCATGGAAGACGGGTTCTTCAATACGGGAGACAGCGCCCGCATCGATGCCGAAGGCAAGATCTTCCTTGTGGGAAGAAAGAAGAACACCATAGTTCTCGAGAACGGAAAGAACATCTGTCCTGAAGAAGTCGAAAATGTGATTGAATCGGCTCTCAGCTATGCTGATGAGGTTGTGGTGTATCATCCGGAATATGATGGCCGCCCGGTATTGTGCGTGGGCCTGTATATCAGTGATGATGCAAAGCGCGCTGACCGTGACGGCATCCTTTCCGACATCAAGAAGGCAAACGGCCTGCTTCCGTCCTACAAGAGGATCGATTATATAGAGATAGTTGACAGACCTTATGAGAAGACGTCCACGAGAAAGATCAAGCGGACACTTCTTCCGGGGGCCTGTTCCGGAGATGGAATAAAGGTCTTCTAGTTTCAGGGAAGACCATCTGATAAATATTGTTGGTTATGTTACTTAAAATTTTGTTGTTGGTAGTGTTCTTCGCCGTGATGATCGGCGTGGGCGTCTATTGCCGTCACAGTGCGTCATCTGTGCAGGGCTTTGTTCTCGGAAGCCGTAATGTGGGCTCCTGGCTTACAGCGTTCGCATTCGGAACCTCTTATTTCTCAGCCGTCATCTTCGTCGGCTACGCCGGACAGTTCGGCTGGCGCTTCGGCCTCGCATCTACCTGGATAGGTATAGGCAATGCCCTCATCGGTTCCCTTCTCGCGTGGAAAATCCTCGGACGCCGCACCCGCCTGATGACCCAGCACCTTCAGAGCGCCACGATGCCTGACTTCTTTGGCCGCAGGTTCTCTTCACCTGCGCTCAAGGTCGCCGCATCCGCCATCGTGTTCCTTTTCCTCATCCCTTATACCGCTTCGCTGTATAACGGACTCTCAAGGCTTTTCAGTATGGCATTCAATATCGACTACGTCTGGTGTGTCGTGGGAATGGCTGTGCTGACCGGAGTTTATGTACTTGTGGGCGGATATATGGCAACCGCGGTCAACGACTTCATCCAGGGAATGATAATGCTCATCGGAATCGTCGCGGTGATCATATCGGTACTGAACGGCAACGGCGGCTTCACTTCCGCCATCGAGAACCTTTCGACTGTTCCGAGCGAGTCGGCTCCGGCTCTCCAGGGCGCATTCGTGTCGTTCTTCGGTCCTCAGCCGTTGATGCTCCTCGGCGTAATCCTCCTGACTTCTCTCGGCACCTGGGGACTCCCTCAGATGGTCGGCAAATTCTACGCCATCCGCGATGAGGCCGCCATCCGCAAGGGAACGGTCATCTCGACGCTTTTCGCCTTCGTGGTCGCCGGCGGATGCTACTTCCTCGGCGGATTCGGCCGTCTGTACAGCAACGTCATAGAATACACTCCTGCCGGAACCCCTGTATATGACAGCATCGTTCCGTCAATGCTCCAGACTCTTCCTGACCTGATGATAGGAATAGTCATCATCCTTGTACTTTCCGCCTCGATGAGCACCCTGTCATCTCTTGTGCTGACCTCCGGCTCAACCCTGACACTTGATATCATCAACCCTGCCACAGGAAACAGGATGAAGGAGAAGGGCCAGCTCCTCTGCATACGTCTTCTCGTCCTTTTCTTCATTGCAGTATCTTCAATCATAGCAATCGTGCAGGCCAAGAGCTCCGTCACCTTCATCGCCCAGCTGATGGGTATCTCCTGGGGCGCCCTCGCAGGCGCGTTCCTCGCACCGTTCCTTTATGGCCTGTTCCTTAAACAGACCACACCTGCCGCTGTCTGGGCCAGCTTCATCTGCGGTATCGCAATCATGTGCGGATGCATGTACTGCACCTTCACCGGAAAGGTATTCATCTCTCCGTACTTCTCATCACCTATCAACGCAGGTGTCCTCGCGATGCTTGCAGGCCTCGTGATAGTTCCTCTTGTCAGCCTTGTGACCAAGGTTCGCAATAAGGAAAAGGTTGAAGAGATGTTTGAATGCTACACGACAACCGTGACCGTGAAGGCCACTACCGCTCTTGTGGATTCCGAAGAGAAATGACAAGACGCCCCCTGAGGGCTTTTACGATATGGGATGGTGATTCGAAGGTCTTTCCGCCGAGGGTCACCGTCCCTCTTTTTTCTGCGGCGAACCTGCCCATCAGGGCGGTAAGTTTCTCGAACGTTTCCTGGCTGAAGGAGCAAGGCTCCAGGAAACGCCAGAGGACGTATTCCCAGTGCCGCAGCTTGAGGATGTCGTCGATCCTGATGCCGCGCTCGTCGCAGACGCTGTCCTTGACGGACAGGAAATAGTCGTCAGCGATGTCATCCACCTGCGAGAAGCGCTTGATGTCGGCATTCAGGGTGTCCACGAACTTGGGATTGATCCTTTCGAAGATAGGGAAGACTTCGTTCCTGACGACGTTGCGCTTGACGACGGACTCCCTGTTCGTGCTGTCCTCCCGCCATCCGCATCCGTTGGCTTCCATCCATTTCCTGATTTCCTTCCGGCTGATTCCGACCATAGGTCTGAGTATCCTTACGGTCGAATCCAGATTCCGCCCGTCGGCTATGCCTCTCAGCCCCCTGCTGCCTGTGCCGCGGAGCAGGTTGAGAATCAATGTCTCCGCGTTGTCATTGGCATTGTGGGCTGTGGCCAGTGCATCGAAACCGTTGGCCGCGCACAGTTCTCCGAACCATTCGTAGCGGAGGTCGCGGGCGGCCATCTCGATGCTGATTCCGCGTTCCGCGGCAATGGCCGCTGTGTCAAAACGTTTGACGTACAGCGGCAGATTGTGCCCGGCGCACCATTCGCGCACAAAGCGCTCATCGCCGTCGGACTCTTCTCCGCGCAGCTGGAAATTGCAGTGCGCGGCAGCAAAAGAGGCTTCGGGGAATAACTCCGAAGCCCTGTTTGCGAGATACATCGAATCGATCCCGCCGCTTATGGCGAGAAGGATGCGCATTATTTCTTCTTGTTTGAGATTGCGTATGAGAAGGAAATCGAGAAGAATTCCTTGAACTGTACCCTGTGGTCGCCGACCGTCTGTCCTTCGTCCATGAATACAACGATAGGGTCGTAGATCATCCACGTGTTGAGGGCGATCTTGAAGAAGCGTGCGGCCTGCCAGGAAATCTTGTTGTCCCAGTTCACACGGATAGGGAACTTGCTGGCATTCTCTGCCTTGTAATCGTACAGATAGTCATAGAAGAGTACGAGCTGGGTCTCGAAGGCGAACTTCTCGTTGATGCTCACTTTGACGTCAGCCTTGACCTGGGCACCGAGCTGGAAGAGGCTGCTGTTGTACAGGGTAGGGGTTGTGCCTGCAATCGGCTTCATACCGTATGAAGAACGCAGGTCCGCTGCGTTGCAGAATACGAGACCGCCGGTGGCCGGCGCTATGTTGAGGGTGAACCAGTCATTCGGCACCCACTCGATACCGAGCGCGAGGTTGAGGTATGCAGGTGAGAAGAATCCTGAGATCTTCTGTCCGACCCACTGTCCGTCGACCTCTTCCCATCCGGAGTCCTTGAAACCGTCCGTGAACTGGGTCCTGAAGTCAAGGGCGGCAGTGTAATTCCACTTGCTGTCCTCCTTGAACTTCATTGCATATTTGCTTTCCAGATATATGCGGTCATTGTTCTTCTGGAGAAGTCCGTGCTTGTCGGAAGACCAGAGGAAACCGTAGTTCAGCTGAAGGCGGTTGTTCCAGGAAGCGAGGTCCTTGGCGTAGTTCGCCTTGGCGTCGAGGCCGACGCCGAGGGTGATGGTGTTGTTGCCGCCGGCAGCCCAGTTGAAAAGGGCTGTCTGGTTGAAGCCGAGGTCGAAATCTGCTGATGTGGCCCAGTACTGGGGCTTTGCGACCACTTCCTCCGGCTTCGGGGCGTTCATGATGGCCGAGGCGGCTTCCATAGCCGCGTCGCGGACATCGTCCTGCGCGTAGGCGGAGATTCCTGCCAGCGCAAGGACAGGGAGTAAGAATAGTTTGTTCATTATTCGGGTTAATTAGTATGCGATTGCAAATACGACCCTGCGGTGCGACGGCTTGCCGGAGAAGATGTCCTTTCCTTCTTCCTCGCAGACGAATGAGTCGACAGGGATGCAGCGGATGGTCGCCTTGGTGGCGTCCTTGATGGCCTGCTCGGTCTCCACGGTGCCGTCCCAGTGGCAGAGGAGGAACTTTCCGGTCTGGATCTTCTCCTGGAATTCATCCCAGCTGTCGCATTTCTCCACGTGGGATTCACGGAAGGCAAGGGCCTTGTCGTATATGTTCTGCTGGATGTCGTCAAGAAGGGTGTTGATGTGCCCGGCAATGCCATCGAGAGGCATTGTCTCCTTGGTGAGGGTGTCGCGGCGTGCCACCTCGACGGTTCCTGCCGCGAGGTCGCGCGCACCCATGGCAAGGCGTACAGGCACGCCCTTGAGCTCCCATTCGGCGAACTTGAAGCCCGGACGGAGCGTGTCGCGGTCATCGACCTTGACGCTGTGGCCGAGGGTCTCGAGCTGCTTCTTGATTTCGTACATCTTGTCAAGGATGGCGTTGTGTTCCTCGTCCGTCTTGTAGATAGGGACCATGACCACCTGTATAGGCGCGAGCTTCGGAGGAAGCACGAGACCGTTGTCGTCTCCGTGCGCCATGATGAGGGCGCCCATAAGACGGGTGCTCACACCCCAGGACGTTGCCCAGACATATTCCTGCTTCCCTTCCTTGTTGGTGAACTGCACGTCGAAGCTCTTGGCGAAGTTCTGCCCGAGGAAATGGGATGTTCCCGCCTGCAGGGCCTTTCCGTCCTGCATCATCGCCTCGATGGTGAGGGTGTCGAGCGCACCTGCGAAGCGCTCGTTCGGGCTCTTGTGGCCTACGATGACCGGCAGGGCCATAACTTCACGGGCGAATTTTGCATATACCTGGACCATCTCGTTTGCCTTGGCCTCGGCTTCAGCCGCGGTGGCGTGGGCCGTGTGGCCTTCCTGCCAGAGGAATTCCGCCGTACGGAGGAAGAGGCGTGTGCGCATCTCCCAGCGGACGACATTGCACCACTGGTTGCAGAGGATAGGGAGGTCGCGCCAGGATGTGATCCAGTTCTTGTATGTGCTCCAGATAATGGTCTCCGAGGTAGGGCGCACGATGAGTTCCTCTTCGAGCTTTGCGGCCGGGTCCACGACGACGCCCTTGCCGTCAGGATCGTTCATCAGACGGTGGTGCGTGACTACCGCGCACTCCTTGGCGAAGCCGGCGACGTGCTCGGCCTCACGGCTGAAGAAGGACTTGGGGATGAAAAGAGGGAAATATGCGTTCTGGACGCCTGTTTCCTTGAACATTTTGTCAAGGGTTGCCTGCATGGTCTCCCAGATTGCATATCCGTAAGGCTTGATCACCATACATCCTCTTACCGCGGACTGCTCCGCAAGATCCGCCTTGAGGGCGAGATCGTTATACCACTGAGAGTAGTTCTCTGCGCGTGTAGTAACCTCTTTTGCCATTTTCTTCTTGAAATTCTGCGTTTTTTTTCGAAATTTGCATCTATAGGTATAAAGATTGAATACAGTATCTTCATACCGGTCCTGGATGCCGGTTGGCAAAGATACAAACTTTATTACAAAACGAGGCTATTATGAAATGGAGTATTACACTTTTGCTGCCCTTGCTCGTCGTGACGGCATCGTGCAGTACCTCCGCCCGGTTCTCCCAGCAGATGTACCAGGACGGAATTTACGTTTCAGCATATCCTACTGAGAGCGCCAGGCTCAAGACGGAAGAGGACTTCCAGCTCGAGGCGCTCAGAAACATCCGTGAAAAACAGATGCTCGAAGCCTTCGATTCGCTCAAGGTGGAATACCGTGACGTTTATCCCGGAACCATGGAGTACAGCATGTATTTCGACATAGTCCCTCTGTTCGCTTTGACCACGGGCTACTCCTGGGCTTTCAACAACTGGTACTGGCGCCGCTGGCACCTCGGCTGGTCGGGCTACGGACCGGTGGGTTTCTACGACCCGTTCTGGATTGGCAGCCGCTGGGACTGGTATCCGTTCTACGACCCGTTCTGGAACTGGACCTGGAACTACGGACCGTACTATTCCCGTTACGGCTATTACGGTCCGGCATATTATATCGGCGGTGGCGGCGGTTTCCGCAACAACCTCTACTATACCCCTCGCAACACCACTCAGCCTGCCGGTGGCTATCGCGGTTCCGGCAACGCGGTCCGCGGTGGCGGCTATGACGGCGGCAGCAGCGTGGCTCCGAGGTCTTCAGGAGAATACAAATATACGCCTCGCAGGGTTTCCGGCAGCACCGTCTCTGGTTCCGGCTCCGCTGCAGGCAGCGGTTCACGCAACGGTTCCGGCAGAACATACAGGCCGTCAACGTCCGGCACCACTTCCAGCTCCGGGTCAATGACCACGAGCAGGAGAAGCACGTCTTCCGGCAGTTCCGGCTCTTCATACAGCGGCAGCTCTTCCCGTGGATCCTCATACAGCAGCGGCAGTTCTTCCTACAGCGGCGGCGGCCGTAGCGGAGGCGGCGGAGGCGGCGGAGGATTCAGCGGCGGCAGCGGCGGCCGAAGGTAAAAGACGCGCGTCTTCAGTTTTGTCACTCACATAATAAGACCATAACGATGAAAAAGATAGCAATGGCATCTGCGCTTATGCTGGCATTCTTGACGGCAGGCGCACAGACAGCATTCGATGCATATAATTTCAGCAAGACCAATTACGCGGGAACAGCGCGTTCGATGTCGCTGGGCAATGCGATGACCGCTCTTGGCGGTGATATCGGCGCCGTCGTCCTGAACCCGGCCGGCTCAGCGGTCTTCAACTACAGCGTGGTGTCGCTCACGCCCGGCATCTCCATCTCTTCCGTAGGCTCCAGCTATTCTCCGGAAGGGGAGATGGCCTTCGGCCCGATGTCATCGACCACCAAGAAGCAGTTCAATATGCCTAACGCCGGCGCCGTGCTCATTCTCAACAGCGACGACGAGGGGCTCAAGGGATGGTCGTTCTCCATCATCTGCACCCAGACCGACAATTCCCTGAATTTCAGCAGTGTATCAGGACGTACGAACAAAACCTCCATGCTCGGCTCCCTTGCCGCCAGGATGGACGGCATCGCCGAGGAATGGTTCGCCGCCACTGACGCCTATACCATGGACAACCACGTCAGCTGGGACCTCGTGAACGCATACAGATCGGGCCAGGTCAGCAATATGTACCGCAATTACTACATCGGAAACAACCAGCTGGACGGTACGGACAGCCAGGGCCGCACGATCAAGTATGTCCCGGACTATCTGTCACAGAACTCCGAGGAATATTACTACGGCACCAAGAATGACATCCTGCTCAACACGGCATTCAATTTCAATGACAACCTGTACGTCGGAATGACCTTGGGCATCCCTGTATCGAGATACAGATATTCATCAAACGTCTATGAGGCGGCGGAAAATCCGCTCAGCTTCCCTGTCAAGTTCGACAGCGGCAGCGCCACCTATTTCAAGAGCGCTACCTACGGATATGACTATGCGGCGAACTATGACGGCATATATGCCAAGCTCGGCCTGATTTACCGTCCCGTGAAGTTCCTCAGACTCGGCTTGACTTTCCAGAGCCCTACCCTGTATGCCATCAACGAGTTCTGGAGTTATACCTCTAATGTAAGGTTCGAAAACAACAGCAACGGTTCGGCCACCAGTCCTGAAGGCCAGTACTCATATTGCCTCAGGTCTCCTTACCAGTTCAGCGTGGGCGCCGCCCTCACCCTCGGGAACCTCGGCTTCATCAGCGCTGACTACGAACTTGCCGATTACAGCATAATGAGCTTCCGTGACCGTCACGGTGACTATAATGTAGGTTCGGCATATTCCACTTTCGGCTTGACCAATGATGCCATTTCCAAGTTCTACGGCGTTTCCCATGCGCTCCGTCTCGGCGCGGAAATCCGGGTCGGCGCCGGCCTCTCCCTCCGCGGAGGCTATGGATTCATCACGGATCCTTCTCTTCTCAGGAAGAGTTCAAGCGGTTATTGGATTGACGCGTCCGAGTATGAAAGCATAATCGAATCAGGCGGTTCCGAGCCGGTGACGGACAAGAAATACACCGGAGACAGGACCAGGTTCTTCTCATTCGGCCTTGGCTATTCTTCTGCAGGCTCGTTCTTCGCTGACATTGCCGCGAAGAGAACCACGTACGCTTCCGACACATACATCCTGTACGACAATTATTATGCAGACGACGCTCAGGGAGAACTGGTGGCTTCCTATGCCCCGGGCGCAAGGATCGAGCGCTCTCTCTGGAATGTTTCACTGACCCTCGGATGGAGGTTCTAAAACCTGCTTGAACCATATGGAATTTACTGCAAGGCAACTGGCGGAAGTGCTTCACGGAACGGTTGAAGGCAACCCGGACGCAATCGCGACAGGCTTCGCAAAGATCGAACACGGAAAGCCGGGCCAGCTGTGTTTCTACGCAAACCCGAAATACGAACAATATGTCTATACCAGCAGGGCGTCGATCCTGCTGGTAAATTCTGATTTTGTGCCGAAGTCTCCCGTCACTCCGACCCTTGTCAGGGTGGAGAATGCCTATTCCGCCCTTGCGGAACTTCTCAACTACACCGCTTCGCAGAAGAAGGCGTACCGCCGCCACCGCGGCCGCTGCCATATCGCCTGCAGCGCAAGGATAGGCAGGCGTGTCTGGGTCGGCGACTTTGTGACCATCGGAAAGAAATGCAAGGTCGGCGACTGCACAAAAATCTATGATAATGTCACTATTGGCGAAGGCACGGTGATCGGCAAGAACTGCATCATCTATCCGGGTGTCCATATTTTTCCGGGGATGGTCATAGGCGACCGTGTGATCCTCCACGCGGGCTGCATCATCGGTGACGACGGATTCGGCAACGCGCCTCAGCCTGACGGCAGCTGGAAAAAGATCGAGCACGTCGGCAACGTCATAATCTGTGATGACGTCGAGATAGGATCAAATACGACTATTGACAAGGCTCCGATGGAGTCGACCATCATAGAGAAAGGCGTCAGGATAGACAATCTGTGCCAGATAGCGCATAATGTCGTCGTAGGTGAAAATACTGCGATGGCGGCCCAGACCGGTATTGCCGGCTCTACCAAAATCGGCAAGAACTGCATTCTCGCCGGGCAGGTGGGTGTCGTGGGCCATATCAATATCGCAGACCACACCACCATCGGCGCCCAGTCCGGTGTGATGGGCAATGTCCGCACTTCCGGCAGTACGCTGTTCGGTTCCCCTGCAATCGCGCACAGGACATATCTGAGGGCATACGCAAAGTTCAAGCAGTCAGCAGAAGATTAGACTAATCAAATATTATTCTTATCTTTGCAGACTAATGAAACAGCGGACAATCAAGACGACATATTCATTCGAAGGGAAGGGGCTTCACACAGGTTGCTTTTCCCATATGACGTTGAAGCCGGCCCCGGCTGATACCGGTGTCGTTTTTGTCCGTACTGACCTTGGCCTCGAAGTCCAGGCTCTGGCCTGCAACGTCTCTTCCACATCCCGCAGCACCACCATTTCCAAGGGAAAGGCTTCGGTTTCGACCATCGAGCATCTGATGTCCGCCCTCACGGGACTCGGCATAGACAACGTGTATGTGGAAATAGACAACAAGGAGGTCCCGATCCTTGACGGAAGCGCCAGACAATATGTCGAAGCCATTGCGGAAGACGGCCTGCTGGAGCAGGATTCGGAACGCAGATGGGTCGAGTTTGACAAGGAAGTCGAGATCAGGAACGAGAACACCGGCTCTTATGTCAGGATCATTCCTTCCGACGAACCCGGCTATGAGGTCACCATCGACTTCAATTCAAAGGTTCTCGGAATCCAGACCGTGACCTGGAATATTGTTGACGGGGATTATGCAGAGCAGGTTGCGCCTTGCCGCACGTTCTGCTTCTTCCACGAGATACAGCTGCTCGCAACCCTCGGCCTCGTGAAAGGCGGAGATGTCGAAAATGCGATCGTAGTGGTCGAAAAGCCTGTTTCAGACAAGCAGATTGCACGCATGGCCCGCCGTTTCAACCAGCCCGAGCTGAAAGTCACCCCCGAGGGATATTTCAGCAACCTCACGCTCAGGTTCCCGGACGAGTGCGGCCGTCACAAGCTCCTTGACCTTATAGGAGACCTTCGTCTCGCGGGAGGATTCCTGAAGGCTAAGGTCATAGCATACAAGCCCGGTCACTCCATCAATACCAGGGCGGCAAAGAAAATAGAAACAAAACGATAATATGGCAAAGATTCATCCTTTGGCAACCGTACATCCGGGCGCGAAGCTGGCAGACTCCGTAGAGGTCGGGCCATACGCCTATATTGACGACAATGTCGAAATCGGTGAGGGTACCAAGATCCTCCCTCACGCCACCATCTTCTCTTACGTGAAGATTGGCCAGAACTGCAACGTTTTCCCGGGAGCAGTCGTCGGAGCCATTCCTCAGGACCTCAAGTATGAGGGAGAAGTAACTTATGTCGAGATCGGCGACCGTGTGAATATCCGCGAGTGCGCCACCATCAACCGCGGCACCAAGGCCAGCGGCAAGGGTGTTACCAGGATAGGCAGCGACACTCTCATCATGAGCTATGTCCACGTTGCGCACGACTGCCGCGTCGGCAACCACTGCATCCTCGTAAGCTACGTCGGCATAGCCGGCGAAACAGACGTGGATGACTGGGCCATCATCGGCGGCGGCACCAAGGTGCACCAGTTCTCGAAGATCGGCGCCCACGCCATGGTCGGCGGCGGCACCGCAGTCAACAAGGACATCCCGCCATATTCCCTCTGCGGCCGTTCACCGGTTGTCTTCGCCGGCGTGAACCTCGTAGGTCTCCGCCGCCGCGGATTCGATTCCGATGTCATCCGCAACATCAAGGATATCTACGATATGCTCTATTATCAGGGATATAACTTCGCTGACGCCTGCGACAGGGTGGAGTCCGGTTTCCCTGATTCAGTCGAGAAGAGGACCATCCTCGACTTCATAAAGAATTCAAAGCGCGGAATCGCCCGTTGCGGAGACGCGCGTGAAAAGGTCGGAATCGAGTAGTGATTCTTACCACTGCATATTTCCCTCCGATAGAGTTCTTCGCCATCCTCGCGAAGAACTCTGTCGTTTTCCTGGAAGCGCACGAGCGCTACCAGAAGCAGAGCTGGCGCAACCGCTGCCGCATCCTTTCGGCAAACGGCCCACTGGATCTCAGGGTGCCGGTGATTCACGGCGAAGACCTTTTCCATACGGAAATGTCAGAGGTCAGGATCGACTATTCGACACCCTGGCTGGCGCAGACGGAATATGCCATAGAATCGGCATACTACAACTCCCCGTTCTTCATATATTATAGGGACGAACTGTTCGCCATCCTGGATTCGAGGCCTGAAACGCTGTGGGAGCTCAATCTCAGTCTGATCAGGTTCTTTTGCAGCAAGCTTGGTATCCGGCCGGAGTTGAAGGAGACGGCGGCCTATCAGGGCCCGACCGTCGAGATACACCCGAAGAAGGCCTCCTCCTATGAGGGAAGACCGTATTGGCAGGTGTTCAGGGAGAAGTTCGGATTCGTGCCGGGGCTGTCCATTATGGACCTGCTTTTCAATGAGGGCCCGGAATCCCTTTGCTATTTAAAATAAAATAATTATCTTTGCATCAGTGAACGAGATAGAAGGCCGGGAGGTCTTCTTCTTTTTTTATAACGGTATGGATAAGAATAAATTTCAGAAAATTGTGGAAACGGCTTCGCAGGAGCGGGGCTGTGTGCTCGTCGAAATCAAGTGGGACGATGACGACAATGTGTTTGACGTAACCATAGACAAGCCGGACGGAGACGTCGACCTGCAGGACTGTGAGTTCGTGCACCGCGCCGTTCTCGCCGCGTTCGACCGCAATGTTGAAGATTATTCCCTTACCGTCGGTTCGCTGGGAATCGATGCCGCAGAGGCTGATGAAATGTTGAAATCAATAAATGAATAAATAACCCAAATGGAAAAAGAAAAACAAATCACTCTCATTGACGCCTTCAAGGATTTCAAGGAAGAGAAGAACATCGACCGCCCTGTGATGATGGGCGTGCTCAAGGACGTGTTCCTTACACAGATTGCAAAGACCTACGGTTCAGCCGACAACTTCGACGTCATCGTCAACGTTGACAAGGGTACCTGCGAAATCTATCAGAACTTCGAAATCGTGGAGGAGGTCGAGAATCCCAATGCCGAGATGACCCTTGATCAGGTCAAGGCTGAAAGCGGTGACGACGATTATGAGATCGGCGACCAGTATGCAAAGAAACTCCCTCTCGCAGCCTTCGGCCGCCGCGGTATCCTCAATATCCGCCAGAATCTCCAGGGCCGCATCATGGATATCGAGAAGGCCAACGTCTTCAAGAAATATTCCGAGAAGGTGGGCGAACTCTTCAGCGGTGAGGTTTATCAGACCTGGTCGAAGGAGGTTCTCATCCTCGATGAGGACGGCAATGAACTCCATATCCCCAAGAGCGAGCAGATCCAGGGCGAGCGTTTCAAGAAGAGCGATTCAGTCCGCGCCATCATCAAGAGCGTGGAGATGAAGAACAACACCACTCCATACATCACCCTCAGCCGTACGTCCAACGAGTTCCTCGAGAGACTTTTCGAGCAGGAGGTTCCTGAGATCGCAGACGGCCTGATCACCGTCAAGAAGGTTGTCCGCGTACCGGGCGAGCGCGCGAAGGTTGCGGTCGAGTCTTATGACGACCGCATCGACCCTATCGGCGCCTGCATCGGCGTGAAGGGCGGCCGCATCATGGGTATCGTCCGCGAGCTCCGCAACGAGAACATCGACGTCATCCAGTGGACGTCGAATCCGACCCTTATGATCCAGCGCGCTCTCAACCCGGCGCACGTTTCTTCCATCGATATGGGACAGAGCCCTGAAGACAAGGTCAAGGTGTTCATGCAGCCTGACCAGGTGAACAAGGGTATCGGCCGCCACGGTGTGAACATCAAGCTTGCAGGTATGCTCGTCGACCGCGAGATCGAGGTCTGGAGGGAGCTTGCGAAGGATGAGAATGCTGATGAGGAGGATGTACTGCTCAGCGAATTCTCGAATGAGATCGAGCAGTGGATCATCGACAAGCTCGAGAGCATCGGCTGCGACACTGCAAAGAGCGTGCTCGCGCAGACTCCTGAGGACATCGCCAAGCGCGCTGACCTCGAGGATGAAACCGTAGAGGAGATTTTCAATATCCTCCGTGCAGAATTTGAAGACTAAAATGATAAAGGGGTAATTAATGGCAGAAATCAGAATAAGCAAATTATTGAGGCAGTTCAATATCGGACTCAGCGACCTTGTTGATTTCCTTCAGAAACAGGGCGTCGAGGTCGAGGAGAACCCGAATGCCAAAGTGTCGGAAGAATATCTTCCGGCTATCGAAAAACAGTTCGGCAAGGATCTCGAGGCAAAGCGTGCCGCCGAGAAGGTCGACATCAAGATGACTGAAATCCTTGAAAAGACCGGCCGCAAGCAGAAGTCTTCAGATGAGGACGAGGAGTTTGAACCGGCCAAGGAGACCATCATCAAGAGCAATACGTTCATCAACTCCAAGAAGGAGGAACCTGTCGCAGAACCGGAGCCGGAGCCTGTGGCTGAGCCGGAGCCGGTTGTTGAACCGGAGCC
>JAUNNZ010000020.1 GCA_030537315.1 Bacteroidia bacterium | reverse complement strand
CTGGTGGTCCCTTTTTTAAATCCACTTTGGCGGAAAACTGCATTACTACTTACAAGCAGCCTGAACTCAAGAGCGATGGCAAGGCTTTTACCGCAGCCATCGACCAGGAACTTACCAAGACCACACTCACCAATGAATCCAAGGTGTATTGGGAGTCCAGTGACCAGATTAACATCAACGGTGCAGTGTATTCCGCTACACCAGATGAGTCAGATGCCACGAAGGCAACTTTCACCAAAGTGAGCGGGTCAGATCCTTCATCACCATACAAGGCCATCTATCCGGCTTCTCTCTATGTGACGGACCACTTTGAATTCCCTGCCACACAGACATACGAGTCCGGCAAGCTCAATGCTCCGATGTACGCCACAAGCACAACCGAGAGCCTTTCATTCAAGAACATCTGCGGCGTGATCTGCTTCGCACTCAAGGGCACCGCCAAGGTTAAGAGCATTGCCGTCACAGCCAATGAGCCTATTTGCGGAACTTTCACGATAGATACTGACGATACTTCGGTTATCCTTTCCGGCCTCGGCGGCAAGACCGTAACCCTTGGCTGCGGCTCAGGAGTTCAACTGAACGGATCCACCGCAACAAACTTCTATGTCTATCTTCCTCCGAAGTCTTCATACACTGCCGGAATGAAGATTGTCATCACCGCCACAGACGGTAAGGTTTACAAAACAACCACCACCAAGGCCGTTACGATTGCCCGTAACAACATCTACACTTTCAGCTGGACCCCGGAATTTGTTGCTCCATCTCTTCCTACCGGTTCACTCTCCGGCGCATTCAGCGTAAGTGATTCCAAAATGGTTTACTTCTCGCAGGGCAACCTTACATACGATGACAGCGCATTCAAGTTCGAGGCCAATCAGTACGATTTCGCGAGCAGTTGGGACACATCTCACGTAAGTCATTTCTATTGGAGTAAGACCGCATCAGTAGCCTATGCAGAGAGTCACAGTGATTCTGGCGCAAGTGATGACGTATTCTTTACCAACACAACAGCAGAGACCGCCAAGTCTGATTTCACCGTAGGTGGCGTGCAGGGTAAATACCGTACTCTTTCCACAGCAGAGTGGCAGTATCTGTTCAATTATGATTCAACAGAATCCGGCGGGTCAGATTATAGCAATGCTACCCGCGCAGGCCTTTATGCATACGGGGTAACGGTAGTGGACAAGACCAATTGTGTAGTTCTGTACCCTGACGGATTCACCGGGACAAAAGTAAGCAATGGCGATACAACGTCATATGATACGGCGGAGGAATGGGCAGCCGCACAGAATGCCGGTGTGGTATGTCTTCCCGCTGCGGGCTACCGCACTAATTCCGGTATCGGCAATGTCGGCAGCTACGGCTTCTATTGGTCTTCATCTGCGGTCGACAGCGACTACGCGTACTACGTATTCTTCCGTAACAGCCTTGTCCTCCCTGTCTACAAAGAGTATCGTTTCAGCGGCTACAGTGTCCGCCTCGTGACAGAAGCAGAATAATCACCTACCCCGTTTACTTTAAAGCATCATCGCACTGTCCTTCCCGGACGGTGCGATTGCTTTTTATAGAGTGGCGAGAGAGCCGCAAACTTAAAGGTTTCGGTCTAAAAGCATCTGATGCATCGTCCGCCTGCTTAACTGAAAGCGGGCAAATGCGAGTTATCCATACCGTTCATAGAAAACCAATGTGATCGGTCAGCAAGTAGAGTGGTAAAAATAGACCGCCGAGACGGCAGTGAGAGCTGCAGTTTCGGTGCGGAGGCGTGAATTGCCGAGGTGAACAGGCTTCCAGCCGTGATTTAGGGCGAGTTTTACCTCGTTCTCTGAGAAATCTCCCTCTGGTCCGATCAATACTACAACATTCTTGTTGTCGCTGTTTTTCAGCAATTCTTCCTTGATGGAAATCCTTTTATTTTCGCCCTCAAAACAATAACAAATAAGTCTTAATGCTTCATTGTCGGAGTTTTCTATAAACTCGCTCACGGAGACCGGTTCCAAGATCTCAGGGATGGATCCCTTAAGCGACTGCTTTGCCGCAGAAAGCACGATACGCTTTATCCTGTCGGTTTTGAACACCTTCCTTTCTGAATGTTCACCGATCACCGGAGCAATCGTGTCTACGCCTATTTCTGTGGCTTTTTCCGCGAACCATTCTATTCTGTCAGTGTTTTTCGTCGGGCACACCGCTATTGTCAGATTGTACGGGTGTGCGCCGAACCCTTCCGTACGGGATTCTATTCTTGCGACAGCGGATTTCTGGTCGGCGTCTATCAGGCGGCAACCGTAGAGGTTGCCGCGACCGTCAATCACGGACACTTCGTCACCTGCGCGATGACGCAGGACACGGACGCAATGGCCTGATTCCTCCTGGTCAAGCCTGACCAGATCTCCTTCTATGTCAGCAGAATAGAACAGTTCCATATCAATAGATCAAATTGATGCGGCCTTCTGCCTCACCATATTTTGCCGGAATGACACCCTTGAGGTATTCAACGATGAATGACTCAAGCATATCGACATCGATCATTCCGGTATCGGTTGCAGCAACACCGTCAAGAACGCCATATCCGTCGCCGTGCTCCTTAAGCAGGAATGACAATGCAGATGCGGAATATGTCTTTCCCGGATCTATCGGGGAATAAGTTCCATCGGCAGCCTCGACCATAACGTTCTGAATCCTGCGCGGTCCATCCTGGAAGCCGGAGAAATTCTTGTTCACGTCAACGGTGACAGGAGTGTCGTTCTTTATAACCACGTCAAACTTGAGGCCTGCGGCCTGAAGGAATCCCCCGAACTCTACAGGAAGCACGTAAACTGAGAATTCAAGCATATCGAGAATCTGCTGACCCGTCATAAATGCGGTGGCGACGGTATTGTCGAACGGGAACACAGTAAGAATGTCACTGTAAGTAATGTCTCCCTTGTGAAGGGCGGCGCGGATAGCACCTCCGTTCATAAAGGCGACGTCGGTGTTCATACACGCGCGGACAGCATCTGCACAGAAGTCACCGATGCCCATTTCCTTATAACGTACCTGACGTGGACCGTCCTCATCGTCAACTATGAGTTCAGCCTCACAGGTGCCGATCACGCGCTTCGTAAGGTTGTCATACTTTGACTTGACGTCATTGATGACAGCGAGGACATCAGGATCGGAAGGTATATTTTCCGTAGGGATAAGCTCGGACTTGAATTCACCCTTGTCTGAAAGGGTAAGTTTGCCCACGTACTGGAAGTTGGAACCGGTTGAAGTAACCAGAACTTCCTTTCCTTCGCTGTTCTTGAGATAGCGTGCGGGAAGCACCGTATGGGAGTGACCGTCGAGGATGACGTCAAGGCCGTGTGTGCGCTGAGCCATTTCGGTGGAATTGATTTCATCAAATGCGTCGTCTCCGATATGGGCGATGGCTATCACATAGTCAGCTCCCTCACCTCTTGCCTGGTCGATGACAGACTGAATGGAATCGTAGAATGTCTCTGCGCACAGCGAATACATCATATTGCCCTCGGCATCCTGGAAATATGAAGGACGGGCAGATACAAAACTGTACGGCGTAGAGATACCTACAACAGCAATCCTTACGTCGTCGAACTTCATCATCTTGTAAGGGGCGAACATTCTGGTCCCGGTCTTCAAGTCAATGAGATTGCAGGTTACGATATCCGTATTCAGCATAGCTGCAAGTTCTTTCAGGCGAGGAATGCCATAGTCAAACTCGTGATTTCCGAGTGTCACGGCATCATATCCGACTGCATTCATCACATTAATGATATACTCGCCCTTTGACAATGCTCCAAGTCCTCCGCCCTGTACATAGTCGCCGCTGGAAACGACACGGACGTTCGGATTATCCTTCAAGGCCTGTTTTTTAAGGTATGCCAGCTTGGCATAACCGTCAACGGAACAATGCACATCATTCTCATAAAAGAATGTGACAGGCTTGGATGACGTGCCAAGAACAAGAGTGATTCCGGCAAAGATCAGATACAGTAATTTTCTTTTCATATTTATCGCATTTTGAATTTACTTGAAAAGCGCCTTGACCAGCGCGGGAACGTCAGCGACCTTTACCACATCTATGCCTTGAGGCTTGCGGTCAAGTTTTGTAAAGGCGCTGACAAATATCTTCTTGAATCCCAGGCGTTCCGCCTCGCCTATACGGCGTTCCGTCTGCCCGACAGGGCGTATCTCGCCGCTCAGGCCAACCTCGCCTGCAAAGCAGACATCCGATGGGATTGCAAAATCAAAATTGGATGACAGCACGGCGCAGATGACCGCCAGGTCACAGGCCGGGTCGGACACTTTCAGTCCGCCGGCCATATTGAGGAACACGTCCTTGGCGCTCAGGTGGAAACCTGCGCGCTTCTCCAGCACCGCCAGCAGCATATTCAGCCTGCGGGTGTCGAAGCCTGTGGCCGAACGCTGCGCCGTGCCGTAAACGGCGGAACTGACAAGGGCCTGAACCTCGAAGAGCATCGGCCTGGTGCCGTCCAGCGTAGCTGCAACGGCGGCACCGCTGAGGCCCTGCTGATGCAAAGGGATGAGCATTTCTGACGGATTCAGGACTTCGCGGAGTCCTGTTCCGGTCATTTCGAAGACCGCAAGCTCGGAAGTGCTTCCGAAACGGTTCTTGATGCTTCTGAGTATTCTGTACGAGCCACGGTTCTCGCCTTCGAACTGAAGGACGACGTCAACGATGTGCTCGAGTATCTTCGGACCTGCGATGAAGCCGTCCTTCGTTATATGGCCGATGAGAATCACCGGCACGCCGGTCTCTTTCGCAAAGCGCAGCAACAGCGCCGCCACCTCCTTGATCTGCGACACCGAGCCGGGAGTGGAATCGATGCCGTCGGAGTACATTGTCTGCACGGAATCGACTATCATCAGGTCTGGCATTATGCCACGCGCCTCGTCAAGGATGGACTCTATCATCGTCTCGCAGAAAATGAGGCAGGAATCATCCTTGCCGCCAAGCCTTTCGGCCCTCATCTTGACCTGTTTGGCGCTTTCCTCGCCCGTGACATACAATGTCCTGAGGTCCGGACACCCGAGAGGAATCTGCAGCGACAAGGTGGACTTGCCTATACCAGGCTCTCCGCCTATGAGAACCAGCGAACCAGGCACTATGCCACCTCCCAGGATACGGTCGACCTCGCCGAGCCCCAACGAGCGACGCGGTTCCTTTGAATAGTCTATCTCTTTCAGACACAAAGGCTTACGGTCGGAAGAGGCCCTGCTTGCAGAAGAGACGGAAGATTTCTTCGAGTCCTCCTTCGGAGCCTCGACCATAGTGTTCCACTCGCCGCAGGCGGGGCAACGCCCCATCCACTTGGGGCTCTCATTGCCGCAGGAACTGCAGAACCAACTTGTCTTTGCTTTCGTTGCCATATCCTATTGTCTCGGAAGTTCGAAGACTTCCATTTCCTTTATTTCTCCAGCCTCGATCTTGAATCTCAGTGCCGTGCGTACGACCTGCCATCCCTGCAGTCCGGCAGCACCCGGATTGACATACAGGAGATTGTTCTGCCTGTCGCTCATAACCTTCAGTATGTGCGAGTGGCCGCAGATGAACACATCAGGCTTATATCTGTCTATCAAGGCATATGCCCGTACATCATAGTGACCCGGCGATCCACCGATATGAGTCAACAGGATTTTCTTTCCCTGGACTTCAAGATATTGATATTGAGGAAATTCAAGCCGTATATCCTGCCCGTCGCAGTTGCCTGCCACACCGACCAGAGGCTTGAACTCCCTGATGCTGTCAACGAACGATATCCCTCCTCCGAAATCACCGGCGTGCCATATCACGTCGACAGGTTCGAAGAAACTTCTGAACCCGTCGCTGAACACTCCGTGCGTATCGCTGATGAGGCCGACGTACATCCTATTTCCCTGCCAGGTGTTTCTCCCACGCCCACGCTGCTGCGAGGGTCTCCTCAACGCTGCGCTCCGCCTTCCAGCCCAGTTCCTCGTTGGCGAGGGTAGGGTCAGCCCATATCGCAACCACGTCACCCGGACGGCGCGGCGCTATCTTATAGTTCAATTTCAGATTGTTAACCTTTTCAAACGCGTTCACAAGTTCGAGAACGGATACCGGACGGCCCGTGCCTACGTTGAAGATTTCGTAATCTTCCTTCATCCTTCCCTCAACCATACGCGTCACTGCGCTAACGTGGGCCTTCGCAAGGTCAACGATATCGATATAGTCGCGCTTGCAGGTGCCGTCCTCGGTAGGATAGTCGTCTCCGAAGATCGACAGGCACTCGCGGCGGCCGATGGCTGTCTGGGTTATGAACGGGACGAGATTGTTAGGGACGCCGCGAGGGAGTTCTCCGATAAGCGCGGATGGGTGGGCGCCGATTGGATTGAAATAACGCAGGGCAATGCCCTTGACTCCCGGATATGCACGGACGCAATCGTGGAGGAAGTCTTCGCACATCTGCTTTGTGTCGCCGTAAGGCGAAGTCGCCGGCTGGCGCGGAGACTTTTCGGTCACCGGAAGTTCTTCCGGCTCGCCATATACTGTCGCTGAAGATGAAAACAGAACGTTGCAGCCGCCCTGCTTGCGCGCGGCTTCCAGCACATTTATGAACGAAAGCAGGTTGTTGCGATAATACTTGAGCGGCTCGTTCACCGACTCGCCGACGGCTTTGAATGCCGCAAAATGGATGACCGCATCGATCTTAAAATCCGCGAAAAGATTATTCACGGCGTTCTCGTCGCAGAAATCCATCTTGATGAAAGGTAGTTTCTTTCCGAGAATCTGACATACTCCGCAATAGTTCGTGTTGTCGCAGTTCGACATATTGTCAGCAATGACCACGTCGTAGCCGGCCTGTGCAAGTTCGACTGTGACGTGGCTGCCAATAAATCCGGCTCCGCCGGATACAAGTACGGTTTTCTTCATATTGCAAAGTTGCAATTTTTATCCGAGAATTAGAAACTCAGATCGAGTCCCCGGTAAAAATCAAGCAACTTTGTTTGGAAAACGCATTTATAACGTGCCTGCAGGTAGTTGGAAGCGGCTTCGAGATAACGGTTCTTGGACTCGTTGTACTCTGTTATGCTGGACATTCCGTTTTCGTATTTCTCCTTGGTGAGATTGAAGGAATGTTCAGCGCTGTCGGCGGCATCCTTGCTGCTGGTGAGCTGGCTCTGCGCGGCGACCGCGTTGTAATAAGCCTGCTGGATTTCCTTGTAGAGTGTCTTCTTCACGCTCTCAAGCTGCAGCTTCTGGTTGTTGTACGAAAGCTGCGCATTGCGTACGCTGTTGCGCGTCGCCATCTTGTTGAAGATAGGCACCCGCAGGGACAGTCCGACGTACGGACTGAAATTCTTTTTAAGCTGCTGTCCGAAAGGATCGGAGGTGTACGCGCTGTTGGTATAGTAGTCGGTGCTGACGCCGCCGTTGAGAGAAAGTGACGGATAGTATGCCGACTTCGCTTTCTTGATGCTGACTTCAGCGGCCTCGAGGCGGATCTGCTCTGCCGTCACCACTGCCTTCTCCTGAATTGCCTGGGCATAAATGTCTTCAGGTGACGGCAGGAGCGGCATATCAAGTTCGCTCTCCGATGGAGTGACAATGCTGAAACCCTCCGGAGACTCGAGCTCAAGCAACTGCGAGAGGTCGAGGATTGAAAGTTTCAAGGTGTTCTCCGCCTGAGTCGCACGAAGGCGGGACTGGGCGAGGGTCGATTGCTGGGCTGCAACCTCGGCTGCGCTCGCCTTCCCGGTCTCGCGCAGCGCCTTGACGCGCTCGAAGAGCTGCTCGTCGATATCCACCTGGTTGTTGGCGACCACGAGCAGTTCCTGGTCATACAGAATCTGGACATAAGCCTGCGCAACAGACACGCGGATGTCATCCTGCGCCCTCTCAAGATCGGACATCGCGGCGGCAAGGTTCAACTTGCCGAGCTTGATGCCGTTGGCGCCGTCGAGGCCCTGGAACAGGGTCATATCGGCGCCCACGCTGAAGCGGGTGGAGGCAGTGTTGCTGCCGGTGCTGTAGGTGTTATCTTCGTTCAGGCCTCGGCCAAAAGATAAATTCTCGCCGGCGGAAGCGGAGACGCCCGGAAGCCAGTTGTTTTCGGCAGAGTTGAGTTCAATTTCGCGCTGTGCGACGCTGATCTCGCGCTGCTTGACCTGGATGTTGTTCTGGAGGGCATAGTCGATGCAGTCCGTGAGTGACCACGGGCCGGACACGGCCGCTGCCAGAATCATTGTCAATATTGATGATGCCATAGTGTATTATTTCTCTTCAATTATCTTGTTGCCGCGGACCTTGTCGCCCAGCTTGAGGCCTGACGTCACCTCTATGTAGAGGCCGTCGCTGATGCCTGTGGTTATCTGGATGCGCTCGTATCCCTCTTTCTTGTCATCGGTCTTGACATAGACGTAGGAGTCGTCGCCGTCGAATTCGATCGCACTCTCCTCGATGGCCGGAACCTGGGTGGCGCTTTCAAGAACGATTTCCGCATTCGAGCTGTATCCGGAGCGTATCATATGGTCTGAAGTGACATCGACGGCAGCCTTGATTTCGAACTGGTTCGCGCCGTTGTTGTCGGTTGCCTTAGGCGAGATGTACTCGAGAATCGCCTGTGACTTATAGTCCGGCAGAGCGCCGATTGTGATCGTCATCGGCGTACCTTCGGCGAGTGAACCCACCTCGGTCTCGTCGATGTTGCCGTCAAAGATGAGGTCGTTCATATTCGCGACGGTCGCGACTGTGGTACCATCGTTCATCGTATTGGCCTGGATTACGGAGTTTCCGACCTTGACGGGGATATCAAGGATAAGTCCGGTGATGGTCGAGCGGATGAGGGTTGAACTTCCCTTCGCATTGGTGCTGGACACACCGTCCCGGATGACTTCGAGAGCGTCCTGCGCTGCTGCGCGCTCCTCGACGGCCTGGTTGTAGGCCTGGAATATCTTGTCATACTCGTCTGCGCTCACGAGGTCCTTGTCGTAAAGAGCTTTCTCGCGCTCATAGTTGGTCTTGGCCTGCTTGAGGTTGATGTCTGCCAGGCGGACACGGGACTGGGCGGAGCTGAGCTGGTTCATATCGGGAATGACTTTCAGCTTGGCGATGATTTCGCCTTCCTGCACCATCTGGCCGGCCTCCTTGTAGAGCTCGGCGATGATGCCGTTGATCTGGGGCTTGATGTTCACCTCGTTGCGCGGCTCAATCTTGCCGGTGACGATGGTGGTGCGGTCGATGTCGCGGGCCTCGACGGTCAGCTCTTCATACTGTTCCACCTTCGGGCGGGAATTCTTGAAAAGGTACACGAAAGTACCAAGGATGAAAATCGCGATGAACGCGAACAGGATGTACTTGAATATTCTTTTCATATCGTTGTGTTTTTATTATTCATCTCTCATTGCATCCACAGGCTTGATCTTCATCGCCCTGTATGCAGGGGCCATTCCGGCGGCCACACCGAGCAGCGCAAGAAGCGACAGGGCAAGCATCGCGGTACCGAAACTTACCTGGAAAGGTATCCCCTGCTCTCTCGTTGCCATTTCCATCACGCGCAGCACCGATACCGCCAGCACTATTCCGAATGATCCGGCAGCAACGGTAAGCGAAACGCTTTCCATTATGATCTGCGACAGGATTTCAAACGGAGTGGCGCCGATGGCGCGACGGATGCCGATTTCGGTCGTGCGTTCCTTGACGGTAACCATCATAATGTTACTGACGCCTATCGCTCCCGCGAAAATAGTTCCGAGGCCGACCAGCCAGATAAGGAAACTTACGCCCCGCATAAGGCTGTCCATCAATTGGAATATCTGCTCGGTATTCATAACCTGGATGGCATCCCTGTCAGTCGGGTCTACGGTATGCTGGCGGGCGATGATCTGCCTTATCCTGTCTTCAAGCGTGCTTGTCTTGATGCTGCCCTTGGCCGTGCAGCACACAAGGTCGATATAGTCACCGGTGTGCCTCAGTTGCTGCAGAACCGGGAGCGGGACATACACCTTTGTGTCGGGACTGCCCTGAATGCTGACATTGCTGGATGAAAGGTTCACGCCGACAACGGTGAAATAAGTTCCGGCCACTTTTATCATCTTTCCGCAAGGGTTTTCGCCATCAGGGAAAAGGGTTTCAAAAACACGTTTGCCGATCACACATACCTTACGGCCCTGGTTGCAGTCGTTCTGGCTCAGGAAACGTCCGTATTTGAGTTTCGGTATTTCAATATTGACATACTCGGGCAAGACCCCTGTGACGTTGATTTCAAGGGTATGGGAATCGAATTCCGCATTTATCCCCCACCAGCCGAGTGACGGAGTCACAATGTCCAGTTCGGGTACCATCTGTTTCAATCTTGCGACATCGCGCGACCCCATCTCGAACCACCTGCCCTCCTTGTTGCCTTTGTACGGCTTGGTGGTGCGGCTGGTGAAAACGATTGTCGTATTGGAGGCAAAGCCTTCAAAATTCTGAAGAAGCAGCTGTTTCACACCATCGCCGCCACCTACCATAAAGAGCAGCATAAACAGGCCCCAGAACACGCCGAAACCGGTCAGCAGACTTCTGCTCTTGTTGCGCACAAGAGCGTCGCCTATCTCACGAAAACTGTCAAAATCCCATTTCATTCTGCCCTGAGCGCTTCTATCGGTTTAACTTTGGAGGCCTTGAGTGCCGGGATGAGTCCGGCCACCGTACCAGCTATTATCAACACTATCGTTGCTTCGATTGCCACATCGAACCCGACGGTAGGGTTTTCCATAATCTTGATTGTCATTCCCATTATGTCCTGGGAACTTTGTCCGAGAGTCTTGTCAAGTATATCGCAGGCAATCATACCCAGGACCATTCCTACGTATCCGAAGAAGGCCGTGATGATGACGCTTTCGGAAATGATCAGCTTGGTGATATTCCACGGAGACGCCCCGATGGCCTTGCGTATGCCAAACTCGTGCGTACGCTCCTTGACGGTGATGAGCATAATGTTGCTGACACCCACAATGCCGCCCAGAAGGGTGAACAGTCCGACTATCCAGAGAGCCTTGTTGAGGATATTCCCCGCCTTGTTCATCTGAAGGTTCTGGGTGAAGCGGTTCCAGATCCAGACCGCGCTGCGGTCATCCGGCGCCGCCTTGTGGCGCGCATTCAGCACTGCGTGGATACCGTCTTCGAACTGCTCGTGAGCTTCTTCCGTTTCAAGACCGTGGAAAGAGAACGTCAGTTCGTCAATGTACTGGCCCTTGGAATAGACGTCACGCACTGTCGTATATGGAGCCGGCAGCCAGATATTGCTGTTGGTATCGTCTGATTTCATTATGCCCACAACCTTGTAGTTGACCTTGCCCGCGCGTATATTCTTGCCGATAAGCCTCTCCACCGGGATGTTGGGGTTGTCGAGGAACTTCTCCGCAACCTTTTCAGGCACCACAACAACCTTGCGCTTCTGCTTGATATCGGTGTCATTGATGTACCGGCCGTGCAGAATCACAATCTTGTCCATATCTTTCCTCGAAGGGAAATTGCCGTCAAGGCCACCGGAAACGTGGATGTCGCGGTATGTGAAAGTCAGCTGTATGCTGGTGGTCGAGGTCACGTCATCCACTATGTCCGGGAAGGCTTCCTTGATGCGGGTCATATCATCTTCGGTAAGACGTATGCGCCTGCCTGCGCGGAAGCCGGCATAAGGCTCTGAGGTGCGCCCGCCGCCCACCTGGACGGTATTGGTCGCCACGTCATTGGCCTGGGAGTTGAAGGCGTTGCGCACGCCGTTGCCTGCACCCAGCAGCACGATGAGCATAAAGATGCCCCAGGACACCGCAAAGCCGGTGAGGCAGGTGCGCAACTTGTTGCGCCGGATGGATTCCCATATTTCGGTGATGAGGTCTTTCATTATTTCATTATGCTGCCGACGCCGAAGGCGGATGCGTGGTGTTCCCTGTTTTCTTCTATGTTGCCGATGATGCCGTCCTTGATGTGGACGATCTTGTTCGTGCAGTTCGCAACGCCGCTTTCGTGGGTCACGACAACTATGGTGACACCCTCGGTGCGGTTAAGGTCGCTGAGTAGCGTCATCACTTCCTCGGACGTCTTTGAGTCAAGCGCGCCGGTAGGCTCGTCGGCCAGAAGAATCTGAGGGTTCGTGATGAGGGCGCGCGCTATGGCAACGCGCTGTTTCTGGCCGCCGGACATCTCGTTCGGGTAATGTCCCGCCCAGTCCTTGATTCCGAGCTTGTCGAGATATTCCATCGCCATTTCGTGACGCTTGTGACGTGACACACCCTGATAAAAAAGCGGCAGCTCGACATTCTCCACAGCGGTCTTGAAACCGATGAGGTTGAATGACTGGAAGATGAAGCCGATCATGCGGTTGCGGTAATCCGCAGCCTGCCTTTCGGAAAGGTCCTTGATCAGCTTCCCGGCGAGATAATACTCGCCGCTGTCATAGTTGTCGAGGATTCCGAGTATGTTGAGAAGTGTGGACTTGCCGGAACCGGACGCTCCCATAATGGATACGAACTCACCCTTATCTATGTGAAGGTCAATACCTTTCAACACGTGAAGAGGCTGCGCTCCGAAGTAAGTCTTGTTGACATTTCTTAAATCTATCATAGTGTACTACTGAACTAATACGCTGCAAATATACAACTGATTTTTTTAATTCCAACAGTTAGACGAAGAAAAACTCTATTTGCTAACGAAAAATCGTGCCTAAATGTTGCAAAAAGAAGTAAATTTGATGTCAGTATCCAACCACTACCGATATGACACTGAAAAAAATCACCGAGAAAGCATCCGCCCTGGCGCTCATCGTACTGCAAGCCTGCGCTGTCAATCCAAAAACCACCGGAAACAACATCACCGACGGGCTCCCCGTACGCGACTCCTGCACTCTGGAACGCCTGTACAAGGATATGCCGCAGGAAATAAATACTGACTCACCTGACGTATGGTTCGTCAACGCCCTCTGCGAAGGCCGCGCCGACGACGTCGCCGCCCTGTTCCGCGAGACAAAGATCTTCCGCGACGACCTTCCGGCAGTGGACGCACCTTATGGCCGCTTCGAAGGCCTTGACGGCATCAAGGCATTTGCCGAAGGCTTCCTTCCCCGCTTCAATGCCGAAGGCGCCACGTTCACTCCGGTATTCCAGACGGTCGGCGGCGGCCGCATCTGCCTGGAAGGAGTGTTCAAGTTCGTGGTGGACGGCGCCATAAACGAGGCCCCGTTCTTCGTGTGCGTCGATCTCCGCACACCTGTACTCCTTGACGAAGTGCGTATGTACACGAACTACACTTACGTTCCCGACCTTACACCGTACCGCAAACCGATCTGGCAGTCCGCCCATCTCGAAATGGGAGACCCGCAGCTCCTAACAAGCGGTATGCGCGCATACTACGAGGCGCTTCACCACGCACCTTACTGCAGCCCGGACAAGATCCACGAATGTTTCGCCGAGCAGTGCATCCTCGGCGGCTACGAACCGAAGAACTCACGTGTGCTTTCAGGCGAGGAAATGTCCAAAAGCGCGCATTCATTCGGATTCGGCCTCTCGACATACATCCCAGCCTGTGTGGGAATGCGCTATGAGACCATCATCGATGACGGCAAGACCTGCGTCATCGAATGGTGCCACGTGGTCTCCGACCTAGGAGCAGAAAGCAGGAACCGTATCGCAATGTCGGCCTGCAGCGCATATACACGCGACGAGAACGGCTACCTCTGCGCCGTCCGCATCTGCGACTATGCCGGACACGAAGCCGAAATCGATTGGGACAAGGCAGGCATCTCCGAAAAAGAGGCCCGTGCTATAAACCGCATCCACGAATTCCCTGCCGGCTGCGGCGACAAGCCACAGCAGAACTATTGATTTTTGTTCTAACGGCAGGCATACGTATGCCGTTAGAACCAAATTTCGACCACACTATAAAAAAAGCGCAACCGAATCCGGTTGCGCTTTCATTTCGTGCGGATGGTGAGACTCGAACTCACACAGGCCAACGCCCACTACCCCCTCAAAGTAGCGTGTCTACCATTTCACCACATCCGCATTACTTTGGGACTGCAAAATTAGAGATATTTCTTAAAAACGCAAAAAAAAATGCAAAATCTTGTACCTTTGCATCGGCAAACGAAACATGGCCGTGAAATCAACCCGATATATATGCAATGGTGACTGCGAGAACTGCAAGTTCACTCGCGGCAGTCTCTATTGCAACCAGGGTCCGAAGGAAAGCCGGTTTTTCCACAAGATTGACCACGTCCTTACAAATCGCTGGCTTGGCATCCCCATCCTGATCCTCATCCTTTTCGGCATTTTTGAAATCACGTTTACCCTGGGAGCATATCCGCAGGCCTGGATAGAGGGGCTGGTGGACAGGTTCTCCGATTGGGTCAAGGGGGTTCTTGCTCCCGGATGGTTCTCCAGCATGCTTGCCGATGGAGTGGTACAGGGCTGCGGCGCGGTGATTTCTTTCCTTCCCAACATTCTGATTCTGTTCTTCTTCCTGTCTCTGCTGGAAGATTCCGGATATATGTCGCGCGCCGCCTTCCTGATGGACAAGCTGATGCACGCCATCGGCCTGCACGGCAACTCGTTCATCCCCATGCTTGTCGGCTTCGGATGCAATGTGCCGGCAATAATGGCGGCAAAGCAGATATCAGACCCCCGCGACAGGACACTCACGATGCTGATGATACCGTTCATGTCCTGCTCTGCAAGGTTGCCGGTCTATCTGCTCTTCGTATCCGCATTCTTCCCGAACCACAAGGCGCTGATAATGATATCCCTGTACGTCACGGGCATAGTCCTTTCAGTACTGTTCGCCTTCCTGATGAAGCATACTCCTTTCTTCCGCAAGGGGAAGGATGACGACATTTTCGTGCTGCCTACCTTCCGCATTCCGCCGGCAGGTCCGTTCTGGCGTCACGTATGGGACCGTACGAAGGATTATCTGCAGAAGATAACCACCGTCATCCTTGCCGCTTCCGTCATCATCTGGGCGCTGGAATATTTCCCGACAGACAATGGGAGCAGGGCCGCAGAGGACAGTTCGTATCTCGCCATGGTCGGCAAGGGGATGGAGCCTGTGATGGCCCCTCTCGGCTTCGACTGGAAAATGAATGTCTGCATCCTTACCGGCCTGCCGGCAAAGGAGGCCATCGTGAGCACGATGGGCATCCTGTATCACACCGACAACGAGGAATCGTTGGCTCTGGCCATGCGGCAGTCCGGCGCCTTCACGCCTGCGGTAGCGATGGCTTTCCTTTTGTTTGTCCTCCTTTATTTCCCTTGCGTCGCCACTGTCAGGACGCTGCGCAAGGAGATCGGATGGAAATGGGCGGGCTTTACGGTCGTGAACTCCCTGGTTCTCGCTTGGGTTGTCGCGTTCATTGCGTTCCACTTCTTTAGTGTAATCCTGTAATATGCTGAAACTTGATGTTCCGGGCGGAAATTCCCGCATCCTTCTGCATTCCTGCTGCGCTCCCTGCTCGGGCGCAATACTCGAATGCATGGTGGAGAACGGCATCAAGCCTGTGGTTTTCTTCAGCAATTCAAATATCGACACCCGTGAGGAATACGACAAGCGTCTTGCGGAAGTGCTGCGCTATGCCGCTCGGTTTGACCTGGAGGTGGTGGACGACGTGTACGACCACGAAGCGTGGCTGGCTGCTGTCAAGGGTTTGGAGAACGAGCCCGAGAGGGGCGGCCGTTGCCTGAAGTGCTTCATGTTCCGTCTCTCGCGCGCCGCGGCGTATGCGCGCGAGCACGATTTGAAGGTGTTGACGACCTCGCTGGCTTCCTCCCGATGGAAGTCATTGGAGCAGGTCGCCTCGGCCGGGCTTGAAGTCTGCCCGGACATTTTCTGGGATATGAACTGGCGAAAGGGCGGCCTTCAGCCGCGCCGCTCCGAAATCATCCGGGAACAGAATTTCTACAACCAGACCTACTGCGGCTGCGAATTTTCCAAAAAATCAATAATCATATGAAAAAAACATTACTTATCATGGCTTCACTTATGGCCCTCGCGGCTTGTCAGCCAAAGGCAGAAAAGGTTGCTGCCATCGATCCTACCGACATGGATCTTACCGTCGCCCCGGGCGAGAATTTCTACAAATACGCAAACGGCGGGTGGCAGGTAAAACATCCTCTCACTGCTGAATATGCACGTTACGGATCCTTCGACGCTCTCCGCGAGGACAATGTCACAAGAATCAACGACCTCTTCTCCGAAATGTCGGAGATGACCCCGGAAGCCGGCTCGGTCGAGCAGAAAATCGTTGACCTGTACAAACAGGGCCTCGATTCAGTCCGCCTCAACGAAGAAGGCGCCGCTCCTCTCAAGAAATATCTTGACCGGATATATGCGGTCAAGGACAAGAAAGAATTCGTCGCTCTTCTGGCCGAACTCAACAAGATCGGCATGGGCGGCCTGTTCGGCATCGGTGTCGGCGCCGACCTTATGGACGGTGACAAGCAGATTGTCTATACCAGCCAGACCAGCCTCGGAATGGGTTCACGCGACTATTATCTCGAAGCTGAAAACGCACAGCTCAAGCAGGGCTACCTTGAAATGCTCACCAAGCTTTTCGCCCTCAGCGGCAACGCCAACCCTGAGCAGGCTGCAGCCAATGTCCTCAAGGTTGAGGACGAACTCGCCGCATATTGCTGGACCAAGGCCCAGCTCCGCGACGTCGAGAAGCAGTACAACCCTATGAGCTACAAGGAGTTTGCAGCAAAATACCCTGCATTCGACTTCCTCACTTTCGGTGAAATATTCGGCATCGGCTGCCCTGAGAAGATGTGCGTCGAGCAGCTCTCATACTTCGACAGCTTCAACAAGTGGTATGCAAAGGCAGACCTCGACGTCCTCAAGGACTACACCGCGGCCGACATCATCACCAGCGCGGCAGAATATCTTTCAGACGAGTTCTATGCCACCGATTTCGATTTCTTCAGCCGCCAGATGAGAGGTGTCACCGAGCACAAGCCACGCTGGAAGCGCGCAATGGGTGTCCCTAACAGCATCCTCGGCGAGGCTGTTGGCAAGATGTACTGCGACAAGTACTTCCCGGAGTCATCAAAGAACAAGGCCCTTGAAATCGTGAACAACCTCAAGGAATCTCTCGGACAGCACATCGACTCCCTCGACTGGATGTCAGCCGAGACCAAGGCATACGCCCGCGAGAAACTCGCCAACTTCACCGTCAAGATCGGTTATCCTGACAAGTGGAAAGACTACGGCACACTCGCAATCGACCAGGAGAAGAGCTACTTCGACAATATCATCGAGGCCCGCAAATGGAGCGTTGCTGAAAACCTTGAAGATCTCAAGAAGCCTACCGACAGGACCAAGTGGCTCATGAGCCCTCAGACCGTCAATGCATATTATATGCCTACCACCAACGAGATCTGCTTCCCTGCCGCCATCCTCCAGCCGCCGTTCTTCAACGCAGACGCTGACGATGCCGTCAACTACGGCGCCATCGGCGTTGTCATCGGACACGAGATGACCCACGGATTCGACGACCAGGGCCGCCTCTTCGACAAGGACGGCAATATGAACAACTGGTGGAGCGAGGCTGACGCCGAGGCATTCAAGGCAAAGACCGCCATCCTCGTCGACCAGTTCGACAAGATCGAGGTACTTCCGGGAGTCTTCGCAAACGGTACCTTCTCACTCGGTGAGAACATCGCTGACCAGGGCGGCGTAGGTGTTGCCTACACCGCAATGCAGAACAGCTGGAACGGTGTTCATCCTGCAGACATCGACGGTTTCACCGCCGAGCAGCGCTTCTTCATCGGCTTCGCCCACGTCTGGGCCGGCAACATCACCGATGAGGAGATAGCACGCCTCACCAAGGTGGACGAGCACTCACTTTCAGTCAACCGCGTAAACGCTACCCTCAAGAACTTCCAGGTCTTCTTCGACGCGTTCGGAATCAAGGAGGGTGACGCTATGTGGCGTCCGGAAAATGAGAGAGTTATGATTTGGTAACTCGAAAAACTTTCGTATCTTTGTCGCCCGCTCTTCGAGAAAGAGCAAATTAAGGTTTAACTTTTAATACAGATTCACAATGGCTGTTAAAATTCGTTTACAGCGCCACGGTAAGAAGAATTTCGCATTCTTCCACATTGTAGTGGCAGACTCACACTCACCACGTGATGGTCGTTACATCGAGCAGATCGGCTCTTACAACCCTAACACCAACCCTGCAACCATCGTTCTCAACGCAGAGCGTGCTCTTGCTTGGATCAAGGTAGGTGCTGAACCGACTCTCACCGCTCGCCGCATCCTCTCTTACGAGGGCGTTCTCCTTCGTCACCACCTTGACGGTGGCGTAGCCAAGGGAGCTCTCACCCAGGCAGAGGCCGACAAGAAGTGGAACGACTGGAAGGCTCAGAGAGACAGCAAGATCGAGGCTAAGGTTTCCGGTATCAAGAATGCCGCTATCGAGGCTAAGAAGGCTGCCAAGGCTGAGGAGGTAAAGGTCAACGAGGCTCGCGCAGAGGCTATCGCAAAGAAGGCCGCTGAGCTCGCTGCAAAGGCTGCCGAAGAGGCTGCCGCTGCTGAGGCCGCAGAGGCTCCTGCAGAGGAAGCTGCCGCAGAGGCAGAGGCTCCAGCTGAGGCTTAATGCTCCAGATTGCCAAAATCCTGAAGTCTAACGGCACCGATGGCGGCATCCTCATTGGAATGCGCGACATCGAAACTCAAGACATCAATCTTAAGGAACCGGTATTCATCGAATTCGATGGACTTCCGGTTCCTTTCTTTATCCAGGACATCACCCCGAAAGGCACATCCAAGGCGATAGTGCATCTCAACGACGTCAAGACTCTGGAAGACGCCGAGGAGATCGTCGGCCGCGCCGTCTATTCCGACGATTTCGAAGAAGAGGAGGAAGAAGAGGACTTCCTCGGCTGGACCGTCTATGACCGCGACACCAGGGTCGGTATCGTCGACGGCTTCGAAGACATCCCCGGCAACCCCTGCCTGGCAATAGGAGAAATCCTGATTCCTCTTCACGACGACTTCGTCATATCAATCGACGAAGAGAAACGGGAGCTCGTCCTTGATCTCCCTGCCGGCCTCTATTAGCCGATTTTTTGTATCTTTACACCTGTGAAGGTCAGCATCGTAATAGTATGCATGAACAGGCTGGACAATCTGTATCCTTGCCTGAAGAGCGTCGAGGGCAACACTACAGTGGAGCACGAGACGCTTGTGGTCGCATACAGGTTTGAGGAAAGCAATCTGAAAAAGGTCAGGGAAGATTTTCCGGAAGTCACCTTCATCGTCAACAACGACATTTCCGGCTTCGCCGAGAACAACAACCTGGCTCTCCGCCAGGCACGTGGCGAATACTGTTTCATCCTTAATGACGACACGGAATTCGACAGCCCGGTCATCGACTCCCTTGTCAGTGACTTCGACCGGCTGCCGCAGGAGGCCGCTATCGTGAGCCCCCGCCTGCTGAACGCAGACGGCTCCCTCCAGCTCTGCGGCCGCCCGCCATACCCTTCGGTCAACTACATCCGCCAGCAATGGCACTGCTACAGGGAGCCGATAGACGACACCGCAGGCAGGTCTCCGGTATTCGGCGAGGTGTTCGAAACCTCCAACATCACCGGCGCATGTTTCCTGATAAGGACGGAAATCTTCCGGCAGCTCGGCTGGTTCGACGAAACCTACTACTTCACCCCGGAGGACATCGCCCTCTCCACACTCGCCCGCGAAAAGGGGTACAAGGTCTTCGTGGACAGGGGAGTGAGCATCATACACAAATGGAAGACGACCGCGTCGCGGATTTCGCCGGCCATACGGCCGACGGCGGTCCGCGGCTCACTGATCTTCTTTTCACGCGGTTCGCATTTACGCTACGCCCTGCTCGCATGCGGGGTCTGGCCGGCTGAAATGGCCAAACGCATAAAGGCATCCGTCCGGTTGCTGCTCCATCCGTCGGAGGAGAACCGCATCAAGCTCCTGACATTCCGCAACATAACCAGGAACATATTCACCAGGCGCACGCCGAAGGAGATTTTCAAAAAGTACTTCAATGGCTAAAGTTCTCGCAATCATAGTCACATACAACGGTATGCGCTGGATAGAGCGCTGCCTGGGCAGCGTGCGCGCCGCCGGCCTCGACGCCGTTGTCATCGACAACGGATCGACGGACGGCACGGCGGAATACATCGCAGAGCATTTCCCTGAAATGCAGCTGGTTCAGCCGGGAAGCAATCTCGGCTTCGGTGCGGCCAACAACATCGGCCTTCGCAAGGCCCTGGACGGGAACTACGATTTCGCATACCTGCTCAACCAGGACGCCTGGCTGGAAGCAGATACGATGGACAAGCTGCTGGCGGCCGCTTCTCCGGAGTACGGGATCCTGAGTCCAACCCAGAATGACGCCAAAGGCAAAATCGACAGGCGCTTCGGGAAGAAGTGCAAAAAGGCCGTCGGGGATTTCAGCGACGGCATCGTGGAAGTCAGATTCGTGATGGCCGCCCACTGGCTGGTCAGCCGCGGGGCCATCGAGACCGTGGGCGGATTCTCCCCGGCATTCAAGCAATACGGAGAGGATGACAACTGGATTCACCGCGCACACTATTTCGGTTACAAGGCTGGCATAGTCCCGTCAGCGAAGGCCGTTCACGACAGGGCGGAACGCAGCGTGTCGAAAGAGGCGAAGATGAAACTGAAATGCGTCGCCACCGTCGTCAAGGTCAGCAACCCGTGCAACTGCCTGGCCTTCCGCTACATTGCGGAGCCGTTCGAACTTCTTTGCATGGCCGTTAAAAACGCTTCCTGTTACCCTCTGAAGTTCATCCCGACACTTCTCGGCAGATATGGCGAGCTGACGCGTCTCCGCGCCGAATCCAAGCGCCGCGGAGCATTCCTGTAGCAAAACCAGAACTTACTTTTTATGAAGCAGGTACTTGAAACCCGGATGGTTTCTTGTGCTTTGCCCTTCCGGAAGAAGGTAATCCGGCTTCAGGCCGCATTTGTGGAGGACAAGCATCTGGGAAAGCTGGTCGCGGAAGCAGAGGTGCTCTATTTTGTCCCACCACATCCTGTCGTATAGCAGGACCTTCTCCGCATTGTGCCTTCTGAAAATCACGTTCGCCTCCATAAGTCCGGAGTGACGCTTAATGCCGGAAAACAGATAGATCGTATGAAGCTGAGCAAGCTTCAGGTAGGAAATGTAGCGCATATCGCGGCATTTCTCGGCCTCCGCGTATATGCAGTCGCGGGACGGATGCTGCATTCCGGAGAACTCCACACCGGCTGCAATCTTTTCGGAGATGATATCATATATGGCATCCGATTCGATGCTTATGTTGCCGTCAATCCACAGGCTGTACTCATATTCCGGCAGGAGCGCGTGCGGATGCAGTTTGGCATATCTGGCCGTCAGCGTGCGGGTCCTGCCTTCGTACGGAAGCTCCCGTATCTCCCAGACGCCGTCCCTGTCCTGCGTCTTCTCTCCTTTGCCGACAAAGCAGATGAAATCAAAGCCCTCCCGTACCCGGGCCGGCTGGAGAAGCTTGTCATAATTGCCTATGATACAGGTATAAATCGCTACTTTTTCCATATGCTTTTCATATAGGATATCTCACCTGCTGTAATTGTGAAGAATGACCTGAAATATCGTCCAACAGGAAAGCCTGTCTGCCTATGGACGATGATGAGTTTCTCTGCAAACACTGACAGATAAACCGCAATGAAACAGATATATGCCCACTCGGCGCCGGTCCCGCTTCTGAATGCAAGCCAGGTAAGAGGAAGGCATAGCAGAGAACTTGTACCGGTTATCAGGTAATACCTTTTGACATTGCCGGTGGCCTGAACAAGAGTCACGAGAGTGTTTGGCACCATATCCACCATCAGGCACAAAAGCACGAGCCTGGTAAATAATGGCGCATGTTCCGGCACGTTCCCCAACCACAGGCGCAGCAGCGGTTCTGCCCAAATGGCAACAGGGATGAACATCAGCAACAACATCCAGAAGGTGTACTTGGAGCCCTTGCGTACAAGCTCGAAACAATACTCTTTGTCTCCTGAAGCCCAGCTCTTTGTTATCTGCGGATTGAGTGCGGTCAGGAAATTGGTCGCGAAATTCTTGAGAATCCCCTCTACCTGGGCTGCTACTCCACGGGCCGCGTTCATGGCGACCCCAAAGAAAACGTTTACCAGAAGATTTACGAAACGTGTGTTGATTATGAACGCGCTACTGCCGAAGAAGTTCCAGCCTGCAAAACCCATCATCTCCTTTATCAGAGGCTTGTCGAATGAACTCATTCCGCGCGCTTCCTCAAAAGATTTGCGGCAATAGATGCCGTAACTCATCCGCACAATCAGCGCAGTCGCGGCCATCATTGCCGAATATGCAATCAAGTTATCCTTGAAGCCATAGAGAAGCAGCAATGCCACCGACAGCTTCAGCAATCCCTCTACTATGCTTATGACAGCAAAGACTCCCATCCTCTCGTGAGCGATTATCGTAGCGTTGTACGGTACTGACATAAGGTTCAGCACCAGAACGACAGTCGAAAAGACGAGGACAGTCTCTGCCGCACCCATACGCCCTTCGGGAATCTGCATCTTATGATGAAGAAGCCAGGAGCCAACCGTCGCGACAAGGATTACAATCAGGACAGAAAGCGCCAGTTGAATGATGATACTGGCGGAAAATATCTTCTTCTGCTTTTCAAGATTCCCTTCACCCAGACCGGCCGCCATATATCTGACAATAGCTGCGGATAGCGCGGAAGTGATGAAGGTAAATCCCACCACGACGTCGCCGACGGCATTGTAGGTGCCGAAATCGTCGATGCCAAGCGCTCTCAGGACTATTCTTGAAGTGAACAGCCCGATGCACATCAGCACAAACATACGCACATACAGAAGCATAGTATTGCGTGCCACTCTTCTGCTGGTGTGTGATATATCAGCCCCGGTCATATCGCAATTTTATCATATCTCCGAGCTTGCAGTCCCACTCTACTGGTTCGAAGGGAATGTAACCGCCATTCGGATAAAAAGTCAACTCACTGAAATAAATACGACCTTGAATCTCATACATATCAACTCTGACAAACGGACTGCCGACAGCAACCGCCAACTTGGCGACAAGCAATTTCATCTCATCGAAATGAGCGCAAATCGGAAGCTTTCCTCCGAAATTCCTGTAGTCAGTTCTTTTGAAAGGCATTTCCATACCATCAAGATCGGCAAAAGAAATTCTAGCCGTATTATGATTTTCCAGTCCTTCTGATATGTATAGAAATTCCGGTTTGCCGTTCATACAAAAGAATTTGTAATCAATCAGACCGTTTTTCTGAGACGGATCTTCCATATATTGCTCGCAGATGATTCTCGGCTTTACACCTTTATACGACCATTCACGGTCTCTGAACCAAAAATCAGTCTTGAGGGCCGTCCGAAGTTTACGGGAAGCCTCGCAAATATCCAGTGACGATTTGTCCCGGCAGATTATATTGCCTCCACTGTCATGCGTACATTTGAGCACAAAACTGGAAGGAAGCGAACCCCAAGGTATATCCCCCACACTGTCATATACGCCGATTGTCGGAATTATATGCTCTTGCCCGATTATGCCAGCGACATAATCTTTTGCCGCCGCCTTGTCCACCATAGTATGGTATATCGGCTTCCTGTCATATAACTTGAGCCACTGGATTTTCTCGTTAAAAGAAAGAGGATTGTCAAGATCCAGCCTGCAGCCCATCTTGAGCTGCCAGCGCAACTCCAGATATTTTCTATCCCCGAAAAGCCAGGGAGCGTGATAGACGAGATTCTTCAGGATACGGTTCACACTATTCCGCGGTGCTGACTGTTGCGCCCTTCAGATCCTCATAGAAGGCAACTTCAGCTGACTTGAAATAAGGTGAGAGCCAGATGAAGCCGATGCCGGCGGTGAGTATGCAGAGGAAGAACCAGCCGATGAAGCTCAGGTAGAGGTAGAAGAGGTCAAACTTGTGACCCTTCATCATCTCGCGGCTGCGGGTGCTGGCCTCCCAGGCTGAGAGCTCCGGATTCTCCTCGAGAATGTATGGAGTCATCGCGTAGGCGAATGACATCACGATGCCCGGGATAAATAAAAGCATTGACCAGAGAGCGACCTTCAAGCCCATGAAGAACATACCGAGAACCTTGTGAAGGTAATTGGTGGTCGCGAACTTGACCATATTGTTGGTGACGTCGAGATCATTTGACTCGTAGAACACCCTGATTGCGTTTGCAAAGCCGAGTTCAAGAGGGAAAGCGATGAAAAGTGCAAGAAGGAACGTCGCTCCGGTTGAACCGAGGCCAAGGGCCACGGATGCAGAGTTGGCAAGGGCCGGCAGAGCGCTCGTGCCGCAGAGAACAGCGATTACCAGAATGTAAATGATTGTCGCGATGATAAGAGGAGCCCAGTTCGGTTTGATTCTGGACAATGCCTCGTTTTTGTATTCCTGATTGGTTCTCATAAGATTATATGGTTTTTACAAATATACCGAAAACTGCGGAACCCGAGCCGGTCATCGACGAATAAATCGCCCCTTCCGAATAAAATTTATCCTTGAGGGCTGCGATTTCAGGGTGCTGCGGGAACACCGACGCCTCGAAACCGTTCACCAGGCGCCCTTTCCAGAGCGTTGCGGGCAGTTTGAGCAACTCTCGCACACTCTCCCCTTCTTCGCTCGGGGTAATACCCGCATACGCTTCTTTCGTAGAGACGTGAACTCCGTCAGGAACTGCAACCCTGATTTCATATCCGCTCAGGTCGATATCGAACGGCTCCAGTATCTCGCCGCGCCCGGTACCGAGCATAGGACGGTCATAGACAAAGAACGGGCAGTCTGAACCGAGGCGGGAAGCGTATTGCGCGAGTGCGCCATCTGAAAGCCCGAGGCTGAACATCGTGTTCAGCGCTTTCAGCATATACGCGGCGTCTGCGGAGCCGCCGCCGAGGCCTGCTCCGACAGGAGAATTCTTCTTCAGCAGTATCTTCACGCAGGGAAGATCGGGGAAGTCCGCCTTCAACAGACGCCAGGCCTTGATTGTCAGGTCCTGCTGGGGGTCCCAGTCACAGTTGCTGATCTCAATCGTAGTCTCATCCGCCGGCGTGACGGTCAGTTCGTCATGGAAAGCATCGCACGGAACGAAAAGCGTCTCGAGCTCGTGATAGCCGTCGGGACGCTTGCGGAGGACACGCAGTCCGAGATTGAGTTTTACGTCAGGCCAGACTGTCATATATTTCAGCTTTGAGGTCTTCGGAAAGCCTTCCGGCAACGGGGGCGATGAATGATATCATCTGCAGGCGGCGGGCCTCTTCCTCAGGTATGCCGCGGGAGCGCATATAGAACAGCTCCTCGGTATTGAGGAAGCCGGAAGTCGCGCCGTGCGAGCACTCCACGTCGTCGGCGTAGATTTCAAGCTGCGGGCGGGATTCGACCACCGCCTTGTCGCTCAGAAGTATGGTGTGGTTCTCCTGGTAGGCCTTTGTCTTCTGGGCATCCTGCTTCACGTAAATGAGCCCGTCGAAGGATGCGCGTGCGGTGCCGCCTGCTATTCCCTTGAAGAGCTGGCGGGACACGCATCCGCCGGAGTTGTGCTTCAGCAGCACGTCTATGCGCACATCCTCGCTGTCCTTGCAGAGATACAGGCCTGCTAGGTCAACGCTGGCGCCGGGGCCGTCGAGGTCGATCTCGACGCTGAGGCGGCAGCTTGTGCCCGGCAGGACCACGAAGGTCCAGCGGAGGCTCTCGCCCTCTCCGAGGCGGATGAGGCAAGGCACCTGGTCACGGCCGATTATGTAGGTCTGCTCAATCATTTATGCTTTCGAATCCTTCAGCCCAGATCCTGTCGGCAAGCTCGCGGCCGGCTGTCCTGACGATGCGGCCGTCCTTGAGGACGTGCACCACGTCCGGCTGGATGTACTCGAGGAGTTTCTGGTAATGGGTGATTATCATTATCGACTTCTCAGGAGAGCGCAGGGCGTTAACGCCGTCGGCGACAATCTTGAGGGCATCCACATCGAGTCCGGAATCGGTCTCGTCGAGGATGGCGAAGGTCGGGTCCAGCATGGCCATCTGGAATATCTCGTTGCGCTTCTTCTCTCCTCCGGAGAATCCCACATTGACTTCGCGCTTCGCGAATTCCCCCTTCATCTGGACGAAGGCCATCTTCTCCTTCAGGAGTTTCAGGAACTCGGCGGGCTTGAGCTCTTCGAGCCCCTGCGCCTTGCGACGCGCATTGATTGCGGCCTTCATGAAGTTGGTGATGCTGACGCCTGGGATTTCAATCGGATACTGGAAGCTGAGGAAGATCCCGGCCCAGGAACGCTCCTCCGGTGCCATCGCCAGCAGGTCGCGGCCGTCGTAGAGGATGCTGCCTTCCGTGACCTTGTAGTCAGGACGGCCGGCAAGCACTGCGCCGAGCGTGCTCTTGCCGGCGCCGTTAGGCCCCATTATGGCGTGCACCTCGCCGCGGCGGACGGTGAGGTCCACCCCTTTCAATATCTCTTTTCCTTCGATCCCCGCGTGGAGATTCCTGATTTCCAGTAATACGTCGTTCATATCATTGGTGGTTTAGCCTACGGCGCCCTCCAGGGACACCGACAGCAGTTTCTGGGCCTCCACCGCGAACTCCATCGGGAGGCGGGAGAGGACTTCCTTGGCGTAGCCGTTCACTATGAGGCCGACGGCCTCTTCAGGGCCTATGCCTCTCTGGTTGCAGTAGAAGAGCTGGTCTTCGCTTATCTTGGATGTCGTGGCCTCGTGCTCTACGGAGGCACCGGGACACTGGTTGTGTATCACGGGGAACGTGTGGGCGCCGCACTGGGAGCCTATGAGCAGGGAGTCGCACTGCGAATAGTTGCGCGCGCCGACGGCGCCCGGGTTCATCCGCACAAGGCCCCTGTATGAATTTTCGCTGTGGCCGGCACTGATGCCCTTCGACACGATGCGGCTCTTTGTGCCGCGGCCGATGTGTATCATCTTGGTGCCTGTATCCGCCTGCTGCCAGTTGTTCGTGAGTGCGACGCTGTAGAACTCGGAAGAGCTGAAGTCGCCCTTCAGGATGGTGGATGGGTACTTCCAGGTGATCGCGGAACCCGTCTCCACCTGGGTCCAGCTCAGGTGCGAGCCGCTGCCCTTGCAGATACCCCTCTTGGTCACGAGGTTGAGGATGCCGCCGCGCCCTTCCGCATCGCCGGGATACCAGTTCTGGACAGTGGAATATTTGACGTCGGCGTCCTTCTCGACGATTATCTCCACGACTGCGGCGTGGAGCTGGTTCTCATCGCGCATCGGCGCCGTGCAGCCTTCCATATAGCTGAGCTGCGAGCCCTCGTCGGCCACGATGAGCGTACGCTCGAACTGGCCGGTGCCGGAAGCGTTGATGCGGAAGTAGCTGCTGAGCTCCATCGGGCACTTGACGCCCTTCGGGATGTAGCAGAACGAACCGTCGGAGAAGACCGCGGAATTCAAGGCCGCGTAGAAATTGTCACCGGCAGGGACCACGGATGCCAGATACTTGCGCACAAGGTCCGGATACTCCCGCACGGCTTCGGAGAAAGAGCAGAAGATGATTCCCTTTTCAGCAAGGGCCTTGCGGTAGGTCGTGCCGACCGACACGCTGTCGAAGACGGCGTCGAAGGCGACCACTCCGGCAAGCGCCTCGCGCTCCTTCAGAGGGATGCCGAGTTTCTCGAAGGTCTTTTCAATTTCCGGATCGATTTCCTTCGGACGGTCCTTGTCGCTTTTCGGGGCGGCCCAGTAGATGATGTCCTGGAAATCGATTTCCGGCATTTTCAGGTGGCCCCATTCAGGCTTCGGCATTTTCTGCCACTTGCGGAACGCGTCGAGCCTGAATTCCAGGAGCCAGTCCGGCTCCTGCTTTTTTGAAGAAATGAGACGGATGATGTCCTCGGAAAGGCCCTTCGGCACATACTCCTGCTCGACTTCGGTCACGAAGCCTTCCTTGTACTCCTGCCTGGTGAGGTCTTTGATCAAATCATCCATATCAGTTACAAAGATACAAGATTTTATCGTATCTTAGCGAAGAATAACACCTTCCAAAATGAACTCATTCGGCAGAATTTTCAGGGTCTCCATTTTCGGGGAATCACACGGACCGCAGATCGGCGTCACCTTGGACGGCGTGCCTGAAGGCATAGAACTCAGCGCCGCCGACTTCGCGGAAGACATCGCCCGCAGGGCTCCCGGCGCACAGGGTACAACCGCTCGCAGGGAAGAGGATGAGCCGCAGATCATCAGCGGCCTCTTCGAGGGCCACACCACTGGCGCACCGCTGACCATAGTCTTCAAGAACTCCGACATACAGTCCTCAGACTATGACCAGTTCGACGCGATGCCGCGTCCGGGCCACGCCGACTATGTCGCCGCGGTCAAATGGGACTGGGCGAACGACCCGCGCGGAGGCGGCCATTTCTCCGGCAGGCTCACACTGCCTGTCGTCGCCGCCGGCGTAGTCGCAAAGAAAGTCCTCGAAGGAATGACCTTCGACGCGAAGCTGGTGGAGATCGGCGGATGCGGAAACCGCCTGAAATGGCCGGAGATGCTCGAGGCCGCAGCAGCGGAGGGCGACTCCCTCGGCGGCGTGGTGGAATGTGTCGTGAACGACGTGCCTATCGGCCTCGGCGAACCTTTCTTCGATTCCGTGGAATCGCTGCTGTCGCACGCGATGTTCTCGATTCCGGGCGTACGCGGAATCGAGTTCGGCGACGGCTTCAGGGCCGCCGCGATGAAAGGGTCCGAACACAACGACCCTTTCGGCCCCGACGGGCCGGTGAAGAACGGCGCCGGCGGTGCCAACGGCGGCATCACCAACGGTGCGCCGCTTCATTTCCGCGTCGCGTTCAAGCCGACATCAAGCATATCGAAAGAGCAGAAAACATATAATTTCAAGACGGAAAAGATGGCAGGCCTCAAGATCAAGGGGCGCCACGACGTGTGCTTTGCCCAGCGCACCCCGGTGATCGTCGAGGCGATGGCCGCGATAGTCCTTGCCGATTTGATTTAGGATGAATCTGACCCTCATAGTAATAGTTGTCATCATTCTGACTAGCATCGCCCTCAACAAGCTATCCAGCAAGATGGGGGTTCCGGTGCTGTTGCTGTTCATCATCCTCGGCATATTCCTCGGATGGAACGACACGAGAATGATGGAGCAGTATCAGGTTGTAGAGACCACCTGTTCGACCGCCTTGATATTCATCATCTTCTACGGCGGCTTCGGCACCAAATGGTCAACGGCCAGGCCCGTCATCAGGGAATCCGCCTTCCTCGCCACCTTCGGTGTCCTGGTCACGGCGGCGCTCACCGGCCTGTTCTGCCATTTCGCCCTCAAATGGGGCTGGATTGAAAGTATGCTGATGGGCTCTGTGGTCAGTTCCACCGACGCTGCCAGCGTGTTCTCGATATTGAGGAGCCACAAGATGGGCCTCAAGAACAACACCGCCCCTATGCTTGAGATAGAGAGCGGATCCAACGACCCGTGCTCTTATCTGCTTACGGTGATAATGATCTCACTCCTGAAGAACGAAGCCGTGGGTTTTGCCATAGTCTGGAAAATCTTCGCGCAGCTGGCCTTCGGCCTCCTGCTCGGCGCCCTTATAGCACAGGGCACGGTCTGGCTGCTCAGGCGCGTCCGGCTGCCGGAAGGGTTCAGCTCCCTGTTCTTCGTCGCGGTCGCCCTGCTCTCATACGCCTTGCCTTCAATGATCGGCGGAAACGGCTACCTGAGCGCCTACATCGTGGGTATCATCCTGGGCAACACCAACCTCCGGGACAGGAAGGAGATGGTAAGTTTCTTCGACGGTATAACCTCCTTCACCCAGATTCTCATTTTCTGTTTGCTCGGTGTAATGGCAATCCCGGGGAATCTTATGAAGGCCATCGTTCCGGCCCTGCTGATATTCGCATTCCTCACCCTGATCGCCCGTCCGGCCTCGATATTCGCCATCCTGGCCCCGTTCAAGAGATTCGAGGCTCCGCAGATGGGATTCATTTCCTTCGTGGGCCTGCGGGGTGCCGCGTCAATCGTGTTCGCGATCATGACCCTGAACCCCGACGTGCCGCTTGCAAATGATATCTTCAGCATCGTCTTCTGCATAGTCCTGATCTCGATGAGCCTGCAGGGCTCGCTGATCCCGTCCGCCGCAAAGGCGTTCAATATGATTGACAGCAGTGTCGATGTAATGAAGACCTTCAACGACTTCAGCGAAGCGGAGTCGGTCTCCTTCGGGGTCCTCAACATCAAGGAAAATGACAAATGGAAAGGCAAGGTGATCAAGGACCTCCTCCTCCCGAAGGACGTCCAGATCACGATGATACTCCGCGAAGGCTCCAAGATCGTCCCGCGCGGCAATACCGAAATCAAAACCGGGGACAAGGTGGTCATCTGCAGCCGCGCCTTCTCAAATGACAACGACACGAATCTCATCGAGCATCCTGTTTCAAACAACAGTCAGTGGATCGGAACCGCCGTCAAGGATTATCCATACAAGGGAGATTCCATACTCGTGATGATCAGGCGCGGCGACGAGCACATCATCCCCAACGGCAACACCGTCATCCAGCGCGGTGACATCCTGTTTATTCTGAATGGGGAACTGTAGCTATAGGATTTCATTTTAAAATGTTATACATTTGCAAAAAATGATAACACTATGGCGGTCGCATCAGCAAAAGAACAAACGGCGTTCAGGTTCGACAAAGAACTGCTTTCAACAATGAAATCCCGTGCAAAAGGTATGGGGAAGACTTTGAACGGTTATGTCAACCACTTGATAATCCAAGACCTGAAAAATTCTATGACATTGCCCAAGGTCTCCGTTTCTGATGACCTTGATTCTGATATAGAAAAGTTCTCAGGCATCATTCCCACACCGTCAGAGGCAGATTTGAGAAATGACGAAAGACTTGCCGCAATATGGAATCGCTGAAAATCTTTCTTGACACAAACATTGTCCTTGATTTTCTGACGGGAAGGATGAAGGACGGCAAAGCCGCAAAATTGGTTCAAGTCGGGAAAAGCCCCTGCTATCAAATGTGTGTTTCCTTGCTTACAGCTGCCAATGTGCTGTATGTCTCACGAAAACTCGGAGCAAAGTTCACCCCGAAGAATCTTTCGGATCTGTTTTCCATACTGCCACAAAACGCTGCGCAATGGGAAAACGCATCACAATACAAAATGGAAGATTTTGAGGATGCCTTGCAGGTAGCCTGTGCATTAGATTCAGGCTGTGCCTGCATTATCTCAAGGGGCCGCCACTATCTGGACGCTCCACTCCCGGTCTTTGACCCTGCTGATTTCCTCGACACCGTAGTAAAGGCCTTCAAAGACTGAAATTCGGGAAGGATTTGGAGACGCAAGTCTCGTCGTCAATGTTGACTGGACCGTCGGCGCCGAGTGAGGCGACCTTGAGGGCCATCACCATTCTGTGGTCGTGGCGCGAAGTGTAGTCACCGCCACGAAGGAGGTTTCCGCTGACAAGGCGGCTGCACAGGGTTTCTCCGCAGACAATCAGGTCATCGCCGTCGATCGCGGCCTCAACACCCATCTGCGTAAGCATTGACAATATGGCTTCGGCGCGGTTCGACTCTTTTCCAGCGAGGCGCCCGACGCCTGCAATATGGCTCTCGCCGGCGCAGAACGCGGCAAGGACAGATACTATAGGGAAAAGGTCAGGAGCGTGGTTCAGGTCTGCGTCAAAAGCCTCCAGAGGAGCCTTGCGGACGCAGACGGTATCATCTTCCAACTGGGAGACGACTGCCCCGGCTTCGACGAGAATATCAATGATTTCCAGGTCGGCCTGCAGGGACTTTGTGTCCAGGCCGACTATTTCGGCGGAGCCGAACACCGCGCCGGCTACAAGATAGTTCGCCGCCGCACTCCAGTCCCCCTCGATGCTGAAATCGGCCGCACGGTACTTCTGCCCTCCGCGCACCTTGAAATTGATACCGGAGCAGTAGGTCCAGTCCTGCTGCTCGAGCATCTCGGCATCACCTTCCATCTCGCTGCGAGTCTGTATGCCGAAATGGCGCAGGACGTCCAGCGTGATGTACATATACGGGATGCTCTTCGGTTCGTTGACGTAAACGTATGAATCCTTGTCGCACAGCGGCAGGGCCATCAGCAGGCCGGAAATGAGCTGTGATCCGCCCTTTCCGGAAATATCTGCGTTGCCAGGGATGAGGCTGCCCTTGACCCTGAGAGGGACGCGGTCGGAAGAGAGAAGGACGCCGAAGGCGGCCATTATGGCACCGGCTTCCTCAAGCGGGCGCTTGAGAAGCGTGCCCTCTCCTTCAATCTCCACCGGTCCTTCGTTGATTGCAGCGAGGACGGGAATCATCAGGCGGGTGAGCAGTCCGGACTCGCCGGTATTCAGAGACTCCAGCTGAAGTTTTCCTGCGACAGGGCCTATTCCCTTAATCTGCAGGGTGTCGTCCTGGCGGCTGACGCTTGCGCCGAGAGCCTCCGCCACCTTGATGGCGGCCTCCGAATCGGCGCATGGGGTATAGCCGGAGAGGCGTGAAGTGCCTTCGGCAAGCGCTGCCGCGATGATTGCGCGCTGCGCAAAGCTCTTCGAAGCCGGCATCCTGAGTCCGGTGCGGAAGAAATCTTCTCTTGTGCCGTAAACGGCTTCACTGATTTCAGCTAGTGGCCATTGGCCCTCGGCCACGGCGTCTTCCTCGGAAAGCGCCGCATAAGTGAACGGAGCACCGCGCTTCAGGCATTCGATGCGGGTATTCTTCCCTTCCTTGCCCATTCCGAAGGCTATCAGCCGGCCTTGAAGCGAATCGACGTCCTCCAGCACTATAGAGTACAAAGACTCTATGCGCCTGGCGTCTTTTGCATTCTTGCAGGTCGTGACAATCTTGGCGATTTCGGCTCCGTAACGGAAGCAGCGGGCCAGGGCCATCTGGAGGACTTCATCCTCCGGGGTGCCTTCGAAATCGTGGAAGGAACGGATGAGCTCGGTGCCGCATTCCTTGCAAAGCTTCTGGATGTAGCGGCTCTTCCCGGCCGGAGCCTCTATTTCGAGGTCGGCGAAACGGGCGCCGGCCTCGATGGCGACGGCCAGCCTGTCGGCGTTGCCGCGGCAGGTCGCGATGAGCGGAGTGTCGCTCTCACTGAAAAGTTCACGTATCTCGTCATCCTTCAGGTCGCAGAGGTCCAAGCGTATTTCAGCCATTTCAACCTGAGGATTGTCAAGGATCTCAAGTATTTCCTGATATGTCTTGTTCTGGATGCTTACACAGATCATATTTTCTTCACTGTGACTTTGCCGATCTTCTCGATGAAGACGAAGTTCAACTTCCCATCCCTGGTCTTCTTGTCCTGTTCGATAGCTGCCTGGAGTTCGGCTTCAGAGTACGGGCATACCGTCTGAAGGCCGCAGTAACGGAAGTCCTCGCGCAGCATTTCTGCAAGGCCGGATACGGCGATACCCTTCTCTTCGGACTTCTCGGCGGCCTTTATGATGCCCATCGCCACGGCCTTGCCGTGGGAGATGGAACCCTTTGAACACCACTCGATGGCATGGGCATAGGTGTGTCCGAGATTGAGCACACGGCGTGAGCCTTTTTCGTCAGGGTCTTTCTTGACAATCTTCTTCTTTATAGCGCCGGCAGCCTTGATGAGCGGAGTCATAAGTTTTTCGTCATAAGGGGCGCTGAGGGCGCTGACCGCGTGGTGGTAGTTGTTGTCCTTGTTGCAGATGATGAAGGTCTTGAGCATCTCGGCTGCGCCCTCGAGGAACTGCTCCTCCGGAAGGGTCTCAAGCGGCTTCGGGGTTATGTGCACGAACTCCGGCTGGCGTATCACGCCAAGCATATTCTTGAAACCGTCAAGGTTGACCCCGGTCTTTCCGCCGATGGCGGCGTCCACTTGTGCAAGCAGGGTAGTAGGGATGTTGGCATAACGTATTCCTCTCTTGTATATGCTGGCGGCAAATCCGACGATATCCGTGGTGGTGCCGCCGCCTACCGCGAGCAGGAGGGCACCCTTGTCCGCCTTCTGCTCCAGAAGCCAGCGGCAGATGTCGGTCACGGTGTCCATCGTCTTGTGGGCCTCGTCGGCCGTGATGGCATAGGACGGGTATTTGCCAAGCTTCAGGGCATACTGCTCGACGTTGCGGTCATACACCATGAAGATGTTCTTGTATTTGAAAAGAGAGAATTTGAGTGTGTCCATTCCTGCGGGATTTAAAGCGAAATGCTAAGTTACTGAAAAATTTGATTAATCGCGTTTTTTCAATACCTTTGCACTCCACGTTCGGCGTCGCCGACCACTTGCCCGAGTGGCGGAATGGTAGACGCGATGGACTCAAAATCCATTGTCCCTTAAAGACGTGCCGGTTCGATCCCGGCCTCGGGCACCAGATAAAGTTGAACACCCGCGAGTGACTCGCGGGTGTTCAACTTTATTCTTCTTCAAGACTGAAATCAACCGTAAAGGTCAAGCGGACGCTGACCGGCTTGCCGGCGGCTTTGGCCGGAGTCCATTTCGGGGACATTTCAACGACACGCAGGGCTTCGTTGTCAAGGAGCGGGTCTATGCTTCTGGCAATCTTGATGTCTGAAAGACTGCCGTCCTTTTCCACTATGAAACTTACGTGGACTACACCATAGAGATTGTTTTCTGCGGCCTCGTCGGGATATTCGACGCGTTCGGCAAGCCATTCGCCGAAGGCTGCATAGTCCTGCCCCTGGAATCTAGGGGGCTCTATCATTGACTTCGGAGTCTCTGCAGGAGCTTCTTCCGGGGCCGTTTCCGTCAGAGCATCCTCTTCGGGCGGCAGTTCAGATTGTGCCTCCCTTGTGGTTTCAAAAGAGGGCGCCGGTTCTGATTCCGGCGCCTGCTCTTCCTGAATTTCCATACTGAACAGGTCTGCCAGCACTATCTTGTCCATATCATCGGGCTGTGTTACGATTTCTTTCCAGTCAGAGGCCGCAAAGAACTTGTAACTCCTGCTGCTTACATTGTAGACAATGTTCAGCAGAGTCAGCAGTACCACGAGGACAATCTCAGTGATCAGCAGTCTGTTGCCTTCCGTCTTCAACTAATAGAGATCCTTGAAGTAGCGGTAGGTGTTGACCATAAGTTCACCGACTGCGGCTTCGTCGCAGGCAATCCACGCATTTTCGTGAAGCTGGAGAGCTGAAGCGGTGCACTTGTGGCTGCAAGGGCCTTCGACGCAGTCCTTGAGGGCGCGTGCCTTCTTAGGGCCCATAACGAGAAGAATGACCTCCTTGGCGTCGGTCACGGTAGCTACGCCGACTGAGAGCGCCTGTGCAGGCACCTTGTTCATGTCGCCGTCGAAGAAGCGTGAGTTCACGATGCGGGTGTCGGTGGTGAGGTCAACGACGCGGGTGCGTGAGTTGAGGGATGAATAAGGCTCATTGAAAGCGATATGCCCGTCCTCGCCTATGCCGCCGAGGAAGAGGTCGAAGCCGCCTGCGGCCTTGATCGCCTTCTCGTATGCCTCGCATTCAGCATCGAGGTCCTTTGCGTTACCGTTAAGGATATGGATGTTCTCCTTCGGCTCGTCGATGTTGTCGAAGAGATACTTGTGCATGAAAGAGTGATAGCTTTCCGGATGCGATTCCGGGAGTCCTACATATTCGTCCATGTTGAATGAGATGACGTTCTTGAAGGAAACCTTCCCGGCCTTAACGAGCTTCGCGAGTTCCGCGTAAGTCTCGATAGGTGTAGATCCTGTGCAAAGTCCGATCACGAACGGTTCTGATGTCTTGGCAGCCTTTTCGTTGATTTTCGCTGCGATATAGTGCGCGGCCCAGACAGAGGCCTCCAGCGCACTATTTCTGATAACTACTTTCATTTGTGTTGAAATTTAACAAACACTACAGCGAGTGTAACTTGCAAATGTAGCAAAAAGAGAGAAAAAATATCTAATTTTACATAACAATGAAAAGATTAATCCACGTTCCACTAATAGAGGCGCTTGAAAGTATGCCCGGCGAGGTTTTCGACGCCGCGCTTGGCGCAAAGTGTCCGTCAAACCCGGTTGACTGCATCAACTGGCCGGAAGCTTTCCCCTATGCGCCGGCCTGTTCCTTCCGCATCGCGCGCAGCCGCACGCATCTTGCCATTTCCTTCGAGGTCGAAGGGCTGGACCTCCGCGCCAGCTATCTGGAAGACAACGGCAACAGCTGGGAGGACAGCTGCGTCGAGTTATTCATCTCGCCTGACGGGAAAGAGTATTTCAACGTCGAGATCACCTGTATCGGCAGCATACTGATGGCCTGCGGCACCGGCCGCGAAGGCCGCCGAAAACTCACGCCCGCCGACCTGGCGCGTGTGATCAGGCGCAGCTCCCTGGAGCACAGGACGTATGACCTTGAGGGAGGCCCGTACAGTTGGCGTGTCTGCGCGCTGATTCCATTCGATCTGCTCGGCCTCGACGGCAACGCCCTGCCTCCTTCCGTCGGCGCAAACATCTATAAGTGCGGCAATCTCACCGCCCACAAGCACTTCGCCAGCTGGAGCCCGATCGGTACCGACAAACCGGACTTCCACCGCCCCGAATTCTTCGGGACTCTGGAATTCTGAGAATCAAAAAAGGCGTCCGCTGCAAGCGAACGCCTTTTTTCTATTGAGTTGAAATTACTCAGCCTTTGCTTCTTCAGCTGCTGGAGCTTCAGCGGCAGGAGCCTCTGCTGCAGCCTCGGCCTTCTTGGCCTTGCTGCGGCGGGTGGTCTTCTTTGCTGCCTTTGCAGAGGAAGCGAGAGCTGCCTCATTGAAGTCAACGAGCTCGATCAAAGCCATTTCGGCGGCATCTCCCTGACGGAAACCTACGTGAAGTACGCGGGTGTATCCGCCCGGACGGTCAGCGACCTTAGGTGCAACTGTGCGGAAGAGTTCAGAGACGGCCTCTTTGCTCTTGAGGTAGCTGAACACGACGCGACGGTTGTGGGTGGTGTCGTCCTTGGACTTGGTGATGAGCGGCTCAACATAGCTCTTGAGAGCCTTGGCCTTTGCCACTGTGGTGGTGATTCTCTTATTGAGGATAAGAGAAGTTGCCATATTGGCGAGGAGGGCCTTGCGGTGACCGCTCTGGCGTCCGAGATGATTGATAGCTTTATTATGTCTCATCTTTAGATATTCTTTTTCTTAGGTTCAATATTATACTTGGTGACATCCATACCGAATGAGAGCTTCATCTTCTCGACCAGGAGGTCAATCTCGTTGAGAGACTTGCGGCCGAAATTACGGAACTTCATAAGCTCAGCGCGTGAGTATGAGACGAGGTCAGCGAAGGTGTCGATATCGGCTGCCTTGAGGCAGTTGAATGCACGTACTGAAAGTCCCATGTCGGAGAGCTTGGTCAGGAGGAGGTGCCTCATGCGGAGAGACTCCTCATCGAGCTCCTTGCTGTCTGATTCCACAGCGCTCTCGAGAGACATCTTCTTGTCGTCGGTGAAGAGCTTGAAGTGGTAGATCAGGATGTTTGCAGCTTCCTGCAAAGCAGCGTTAGGAGAGATGGATCCATCTGTTACGATCTCAAGATTGAGCTTGTCGAAGTCGGTCTTCTGCTCGACACGCCAAGGCTCCACGCTCCAGTTGACCTTGCGGATAGGAGTGTAGATGGCGTCTACCGGAATGGTTCCGATAGGAGTATTCTCGTCCCTGAGTTCATCAGCAGGTACGAAACCGCGGCCCTTTGTGATGGTAATGGCGATTTCGAGCTTTACTGAAGGCTCAAGTGAGCAGATGTGCTGCTCCGGATTCAACACCTTGAATGAAGACAATCCCTTGGAGATTTCCTCTGCGGTAAACTCCTGCTTGCCGCTGATTACGATATTGGCTGTTTCTGTGTCAACAGTCTCAACCATACGGCGGAAGCGGACCTGCTTCAGGTTAAGGATGATATCCTGCATACCCTCGATCACACCCGGGATGGTGGCGAACTCCTGGTCAACGCCGGAGATCTTGATCTGAGAGATAGCAAATCCTTCCAAAGAGGCCAACAGGATGCGGCGGAGAGCATTACCGATAGTCACACCGTAACCCGGCTCAAGAGGGCGGAATTCAAAACGGCCGACAGTGTCGGTGCTTTCGAGCATTATCACCTTGTCTGGTTTCTGAAATGCTAAGATTGCCATATTCTTCTATTTAGGTGTTAAATATTACTTGGAGTAGAGATCGACGATAAGCTGTTCGTTGATATTCTCTGGGATCTCAGCCCTTACAGGCATATTGAGGAACTTACCTACGAGGGTCTTGTTGTCGAAGTCAAGCCAAGAGTACTTGGTTGTTGAAGCGACGGCAGCCTGGATAACCTCAAGGCTCTTGGATCTTTCTCTTACAGCGATGACGTCACCGGCCTTTACGAAGGTTGAAGGAACACTGCAAACCTCTCCGTTAAGGGTGATGTGGTGATGAGATACGAGCTGGCGGGCAGCTGCGCGGGTAGGAGCGATACCAAGACGGTAAACTACGTTGTCGAGACGGGTCTCGAGGAGGATGATAAGGTTCTCACCCTTCTGACCTGCCATACGGGAAGCCTTGTCGTAAGTGTTGTGGAACTGACGCTCGAGAACACCGTACATATACTTGACTTTCTGCTTCTCTTTAAGCTGGACACCGTACTCCTTCTGCTTCTTGCGCTTTGCTGCAAGACCGTGCTGTCCCGGAGGGAAATTTCTTTTCTCGTAATATTTGTCGGCGCCGAAGATAGGCTCACCGAACTTACGTGCGATTTTGGTGCTTGGACCTGTATATCTTGCCATAGTAATTCTGATTTAATAGGATTAAACTTTACGACGGCCTTTAGGACGACAACCATTATGAGGCATTGGGGTAACGTCGATGATCTCGGTTACGATGATGCCAGCATTGTTAATGGTGCGGATAGCTGACTCACGGCCAGCGCCAGGACCCTTTACATAGCATTTTACTCTGCGGAGACCTGCGTCGAATGCAGTCTTGGCTGCATCCTCGGCTGCCATCTGAGCAGCGTACGGAGTGTTCTTCTTGGAACCACGGAAACCGCACTTACCGGCAGAACCCCAGCTGATGACCTGGCCCTGTGCATTGGTAAGCGAAACGATTACGTTGTTGAAGGTTGATGAAATATGAGCCTCGCCATAAGCTTCAACCTTGACAACTCTTTTGGATGTTGTAGTTTTCTTTGCCATAATTCATCAATTTTTACTTGGTTGCCTTCTTCTTGTTGGCAAC
>JAUNNZ010000046.1 GCA_030537315.1 Bacteroidia bacterium | reverse complement strand
ACTTTGCGGAGGCGGCGGGAACGGCGGTGGAAGAATGAGATTTTTTGGCTACATTTGCGGTCCGAAAATTATGGTCTGGGAGATTATCATAGAAGCGCTCAGAACCTCGATACTCGTGTCGGGGCTGGTGGTGGTGATGATGATGCTCATCGAGTCGATGAACATCACCTCGCACGGTGATTTCTTCTCCGGGCTGAGGCGCAGCCGCGCAGGGCAGATACTGGTATCTGCCGCGCTGGGCGCCGTGCCCGGTTGTATGGGAGGGTTCGCTTCGGTTTCCCTTTACACCCACGGTATCATAAGCTTCGGCGCCCTCATCGCGATGATGATTGCGTCTTCGGGCGACGAAGCGTTCGTGATGTTCGCGATGATGCCGGACAAGGCCTGGTGGATAACCCTTCTTCTGCTCGGAATAGCCATTGTCATCGGCTTCCTGGTAGATGCGGTATATCATCCGAAACATCCTCAGGCAGTTTGCTGCGAGCCGTCGTATGCGCTGCACGAGGAGGATGCCGGGCACCGGCACGGCGCTGAAGGCGCCGGCGGGGTGCCCGGCCACAGCGGCCACAACGGCCACGGCCACGCCAAGGGAAGCCGCCACTTCTCCTGGCGCCGCCTCCTGATGTTCCTTGGCGTGGCCGCCTTCATCGCCGCCCTCCTGACGGGCCTCCTGGAAGAGGAGGAGGCCGAGGCGGCGGGCCTGGCCGAGGCCTCGTCGCCGGCTTCCGCCGGCTCCCGCCTCGGCGGCATCAACCTCCTCTCCGAGGAGTGGATGTACTGGCTCTTCGGCGCCCTCAGCATCATCGTCCTGGCAGTACTCATTTTCGGCGAAGACCACTTCGTCGAAGAACACCTTTGGCGCCACGTAGTCGCCAAGCACCTCCCGTCCTGCTTCGCCTGGACCTTCGGTGTGCTGATCCTCCTCGGCTTCGGCCTCCACTATCTCAACATAGAAAACTGGATCAGCTCAAATACAGCCCTGATGATAATCCTCGCAGCCCTCGTCGGCTGCATCCCCGAATCAGGGCCTCACCTCATCTTCGTCACCCTCTACGCTTCCGGCGTAATCCCGCTGCCCGTCCTCCTCGCAAGCTGCATCAGCCAGGACGGCCACGCCTCGCTCCCTCTCCTCGCCGAAAGCAAAACCTCCTTCCTCAAGGCCAAGCTCATCAATTTCGCCGCCGCCATTCTCATCGGCTTCATCTCCCTGATTTTTTAGTATATTTGTTGTATGAATATCACTAAAATCAATCTGGCCGATTATAAGCAATCGGGCGCCGGAGCCAATGGCGCGAGCTATGACTGCATAGCCGACAGCTCAGTGATGCTGAAGCTTTATAACGTTGATTATCCGACAGATACAATATACAGTGAACTGGAGGTGGCACGGAAGGTCTATGAACTGGGCATTCCGTCGCCGGAGCCGGGAGAGCTGGTCACGGACGGCGAGCGGCTCGGCATCCGCTTCCGGAGGATAGTCGGGAAGCGGAGCTTTTCGCGTATGCTCGCGGACGAGCCGGAGCGCTACGACGAGCTGGCGCGTGAATTTGCACGCTGCTGCCTGAAGATTCATTCGACGGAATGCCCTGACGGGATGTTCCCGGACGCAAAGCCGCAGTTCAAGGCTTTGCTGGACGCCGACGTCTATCTTTCCGCAGAGCAGAAAGCGCAGGCGTCGGCCTTCCTGCAGCGCATCCCCGATGCCACGACGGCGCTGCACGGCGATATGCATATCGGCAACTTGATCAGCACGTTGCCGCCGGGCGCGCCGCTCTCTCATCCGCACGAGATCTATTTCATAGACCTCGGCTACTTCGCCCGCGGCTGCCCGCTGCTCGACCTCGGGATGATGCGCTGCATCTGCGTCACCTCCGACGATGAATTCCGCCAGAAGGAAATGCACATCGACGCCGCGATGGGCGCGAAAGTCTGGGCCTCCTTCGTTGACGAATACTTCGGCGGACGCCTTACTGTAGAAGAAGCAGACGCCCTGATCATCCCATACCAGGCCCTCAAGTGCTTCTTGATAGAATACAATCTCAACGGCTTCCTTCCGCTGAATTACGAGAAGCTCGTGAAATCGGTGGATTGGTCCAAGTAAAATGACTATCTTTGCAATATGAAGATTGCAGTAGCAGGTACAGGCTACGTGGGCCTCAGCATCGCCACACTTCTGGCGCAGCATCACCACGTTACGGCGGTGGACGTAATCCCCGAAAAGGTTGAGAAGATCAACAAGGGCATTTCCCCGATCCAGGACGAATACCTCGAGAAATATCTCGGCGGCGCCGATGCCGCCGGCGCGCCTGTCAGGCTCGACCTGACGGCGACCCTCGACGGCGCCGCCGCATACCGCGACGCCGACTACGTCGTCATCGCGGCCCCAACCAACTACGACCCCCAGAAGAACTTCTTCGACACCTCCCACGTCGAAGAGGTCATCGACCTGGTCCTCAGCGTCAACCCCGACGCCGTGATGGTCATCAAATCCACCATCCCCGTCGGCTACTGCCGCAGCCTCTACGTCCGCTACGCCCTGAAGTTCGCCTGCACCCCGGAATTCGCCGGCCGCAAGCTCAACCTCCTCTTCTCCCCGGAATTCCTCCGCGAGAGCAAGGCCCTCTACGACAATCTCTACCCGTCCCGAATCATCGTCGGCTACCCGAAAATCCTCGCCAGCCCCGAGTTCGACGCGGAGAACGCCGCCATCCAGGCAATCGCCAGCCCTGACCTCGAGCAGAAAGCCCGCGACTTCGCCGCCCTCCTCCAGGAAGGCGCCATCAAGCAGAATGTCCCGACCCTCATAATGGGCATCAAGGAAGCGGAAGCCGTCAAGCTTTTCGCAAATACATACCTCGCCCTCCGCGTCAGCTACTTCAACGAGCTCGACACCTACGCTGAGGTCAAAGGCCTTGACACCAAGGCCATCATCGACGGCATCGGCTTCGACCCGCGTATCGGCGACCACTACAACAACCCGTCTTTCGGCTACGGCGGCTACTGCCTCCCGAAAGACACCAAGCAGCTTCTCGCCAACTTCTCCGACGTTCCCGAGAACCTGATCAAGGCGATTGTCGAAAGCAACCGCACCCGCAAGGATTTCATCGCCGACCAGGTTCTCCGCAAAGCCGGCTACTACAGCTACTCAACCCAGAACTCCTGGAACGCCTCCGAAGAGCACGAAGTCGTCATCGGCGTCTTCCGCCTCACGATGAAATCCAACTCCGACAACTTCCGCCAGAGCTCCATCCAGGGCATAATGAAGCGCGTCAAGGCAAAGGGCGCCAAGGTCATCATCTACGAACCGACCCTCGAGAACGGCACCCACTTCTTCGGCAGCGAAGTCGTCAACGACCTTGCCAAGTTCAAATCCCTGAGCAACGCCATCATCGCCAACCGCTACGACTCCTGCCTCGACGACGTCGCCTCCAAGGTCTACACCCGCGACATCTTCAAGCGCGACTAACCTCCGGCCAGGAAATCCCGTTTTTCTGGCCGAAATGATATACAAAAATGGCCTTGAGCGGAAGCTCGAGGCCATTTTCGTTATATGAGTTCCGCCAATCCGTCGCGGACCTTCGGCGGGATAGGGTCGCGACCGCCGCAGGAGACGTCGAAGAAGAGGGTGCGGAGGACGATGTACGGAGCGAACATCGGGAGGAAGGCGTCGTCGGCCGGGCGCTTGTCGCCGTAGTATTCGTCGGCGAAGGCACTCCAGAAGATCTGCATCTGCTCGGGTGTGAGGTGGAAGAGCTCGTCGGTCTTGTAGGCCGGAGTCATATTGGATACGAACCAGAACATCGAGAGATCCCACTCAGGGCGGCCGTAGCCGAAGGTGCCGAGGTCGATGAGATAATCGTGCTGACCGTCGGTGATGACGTTGCCGATGTGGAAGTCGCCGTGGACGCAGGTGTCGCCCTCGGGGATGAGGGCGAGGGCGCGCTCGCAGAGCTCGCGGTGTTCTTCGGTCAGAATAGGATCTTCGTCCAAATAGAAACGGAAGAGCTTGTGCATGCTGGTGAAGTGCTCGCGGTCGGCCTTGGTGGCGTGCAGCTGGCGGCCGATTTTTGCGAAGCGACTGGCAAGTTCGCCAAGGAGGGAACTGTCATCCGCGTATGCGCGGGAAAAGGATTTCTTGTTCTGGATGCGCTCGAAGACTATGCCGGGGCGGCCGTCGGCCATGACGAATTCGCCTGGCTTCGGGGTAGGGATGCCGAGGTCGTAGATGCGCTGGGCGATCTCCAGTTCGTCGGTGACTGCTTTGACAGGATATTCGGCGAGGAAAAGCTTCAGCATCAGTTTCGGGTCTGTCTTGTGGTTGTAGCTGTCGCCCTGTCCGCCTCCGCCGAAGTGGGTCCAGTCTGAAAGGTTGATCTGCTTTGGTGTCATAGTCTTGAAGTGTTGGTTGGCTGGGATTTCTTAATTGGGCACTTGGTACCTTATTCCAAATTTAAGAAATATTCTTCAGATTACTGCAAAGTCGCAGCAGTTTATGATGACTTATTGCGATTTTGTGAGACTTGCAGTCTTCTCTAATTCACCTTCACCGGAGAGATGACTTGGATGGTGCTCTGTGAATGATTGGTGGTGAAGGTGAGGCGATTTGGCCTCACCTTCACCAATGATGTGGTTCTGGTGAAGTGTGGTTGGCGTTGCCGGTGAAGGTGATTCAGAGATGGGATTATTTGCTGGAGAAATAATCGAGGAGGGTGCGGCGGATGTTGGTGGCGGTGCCGGCAAGGGCTTTGTCGAGAGGGGTTCCTTCAGGGGTGATTATGAGGACCTCGTCGAAGATGGAGTTTTTTGGGTCGAGCCCTTCGCCGATGGAGCCGGCGAGGCAGAGCACCTTTGAGCGCGGGAGGGTTGAATGGAGAGGAGAGGACTGGTTCGTAGGCTGGGTGCTGCCCTGGTTTAGGGCGTGGTTGACCGGATGGCTGTTTTCCTGTTTGTTGCCCTGGTTGTTGTCCTGGTTTAGGGAGGAGGCGAGAGAGGCGATGCGGCCGGTGAGCTTGCCGGTCAGGGATTGCTCGTCGACGCGGCCTTCGCCGGTGATTATCAGTATGTTATCTTTGCCGGTTTCCCGGATTGCCTCTTTAAGACCGGAGATTTCTATCAGGTATTCGGCGCCGGAGACTATTTTTAGCGTCGGGCCCGTGCCTTCGGACTCTGGATGATGCTGGTCGCAAAAATGGTCGAAAATGTGACTACCCCTGGTATCTGGAGAGGGGGTGGGCACGAAATCGGGCGAAAATGCGGCCAGGCTCAGGGCGGCGGTGAGACCGCAGAGGAGACCGCCGGCGGCGCCGAAGCCAGGGGTGGAGGTGGTGAACCGGGTGGGGGTGGCAAAGGCAGATGCAGTTGAGGCCAATGGGGCTGAGGTGCAATGGTTGGCAGTGGTGCTGGCGGAGACGGGGGAGAGGCCGAGGCGGGAGGCCTGGCGGGAGAGCCAGGCGTCGGCCTCGGCGAGTTGGTCTTTGCGGAGACCTTTTTGCGGGCCGTACATATATGCTGCGCCGGCGGGGCCTGTCAGGGGCGCGAAGGTGTCGACGCAGACGGTGAACTCGATGTCGCCGAGGGTTGCGCAGTGGTTGGGATCAGGCGCGGCTGGGAAGGCTTTGCGGAGGGCGTTGTAAAGGCCGAGGCCGGCGTCCATTGTGGCGGTGCCGCCGAGGCCGAGGATGATGCGGGTGCAGCCGCGGGAGACCGCGTCGGCTATAAGTTCGCCGACGCCGGCGGTAGTCATCTCGCGAGGGTCGGGACGGTCGGGGCTGTCAGTATCACGCTCGTGGGGGTCGAGGCTGCTGCCGGAGACGAGGGTGTAACCGCATGCTGAGGCGGACTCGATGAAAGCCGTTTTCGGGGAGGCATCGCCGGTCCCTGAGGTGTTGCCAGTCCCGGCGGTGCCGCCGGTCCCGAAAATGCTGCCATTTGCCGGTGCTTTACCATTGGCTATCAGATATTTGGCCTCCACCGTCCGCCCATCCGGGCCGGTGACGGGGAGGGGGATCCAGGTGCCGCCGAGGTAGTGGTGGATGCATTCGCAGAAGCCTTCGCCGCCGTCGGAGACCGGGAACTCGCGGACGTCGGCGGGGGAGGCCGCGGAGCGGCCGGACCCGGCGGGCGCAGAAAGGCGCCCGCCGGCTTCGCGCAGCGCGAACGCTTCGCGCAGCGCGTCAGCCGCGGCCCTGCAGGCCGCGGCCGACCCCACCGCCCCCTTGAACGAATCTATCGCAACAAATACCTTCATCAACACAAAATTAAGAACTTTTGACTATATTTGTAAGAGTTAGTAGTGAACCTATTATGAACCCAACCGTAATTCTGCTCCTTCACTGCCCCGACAGGCAGGGCATCATCGCAGACATAACAAAATTCGTCACCGACAACCGCGGCAACATCGTTTACCTCGACCAATACGTCGACCGCATCGAAGGCCGCTTCTTCATGCGCATCGAATGGGAACTCGACGGCTTCCTTATCCCGCGCGAAAAGATCAAGGACTACATAAACACCCTCTTCGGCGCCCGCTACAGCCTGGAATTCAACATCTACTTCAGCGACGTCAAGCCGAGGATGGCCATCTTCGTCAGCCGCCAGAGCCACTGTCTCTACGACCTCCTGGCCCGCTACGAAGCAGGCGAATGGGCCGTTGACATCCCGTGCATCATCTCCAACCACGAAGACCTCCGCCCGATTGCGGAGCGCTTCGGCATCCCTTACCACGTCTGGTCCATCAACAAGGACCACTCCAACAAGGCCGAAGTTGAAGCCGCCGAGATGGAGCTTCTCAAGAAGGAAAACGTCACCTTCTGCGTGCTCGCACGCTATATGCAGGTGCTCAGCGACGAACTCGTCGCCGCCTATCCGCACCACATCATCAATATCCACCACTCCTTCCTCCCGGCCTTCATCGGCGCCGACCCTTACAAGCAGGCCTTCGACCGCGGCGTCAAGATCATCGGCGCCACAAGTCACTACGTGACCGCCGAACTCGACGCCGGCCCAATCATCGAACAGGACGTCGTCCGCATCACCCACAAGGACACCCCTGACAGCCTCAAGCTCAAAGGCCGCGACCTCGAGAAGATCGTCCTCAGCCGCGCCGTTACCAAGCACATCGAGCGTAAAGTGTTGACTTACAAGAATAAAACGATAATTTTCAACTGATATTATGAAATATTACATCCTCTTCGGCCCTCCGGGCGCAGGCAAGGGCACACAGGCCGGCGCAATCGCAGAAAAGTTCAACCTGAAGCACGTCAGCACCGGCGAGCTCCTCCGTGCGGAAATCGCCGCCGGCACCGAACTCGGCCAGCAGGCCAAGACCCTCATCGAGGCCGGCAATCTCGTCCCTGACTCCGTAGTCGAAGGAATGATCGAGAACCTCTTCAACACCCTCAAGGGCGTCGACGGCTTCCTCCTCGACGGTTTCCCTCGCACCCTCGGCCAGGCCGAAGACCTCGACAGGATGCTCTCCGCCCGCGGCGAAAAGGTTGACGCAGTCATCTCCCTCATGATCTCCGACTCCACCATCCGCGAGCGCCTCAAAGGCCGCGCCGCCATCGAAGGCCGCGCCGACGACGCCAACGAGGAGACCATCTCCAACCGCATCGCCACCTACCACCAGAAGACCGAACCTCTCATCAACTTCTACAAAGCCGCAGGCAAATACCACGAGCTCAACGGCGACGGCAAGTCCATCGAGCAGGTCCGCGCCCTCGTCTTCGACCTCCTGAACACCCTTTGAACAGACGCGAGTCACTCGTGCTTGTACGAATATTTATGAAAAGAACAATAGTATCTCCAGCCGCCCCGGCGGCAATTGGCCCGTACTCACAGGCCGTCGAGCTTAACGGAACCCTCTTCGTCTCCGGCCAGCTCCCCGTAAATCCCGCCACCGGCGAGATGCCTGAAGGCATCGAGGCTCAGACCCGTCAGTCCCTGACGAACGTCTTCGCCATCCTCAAGGAGGCCGGTCTCGGCTCCAACGACGTCGCCAAGACCTGCGTCCTCCTCGCCGACATCAAGGATTTCGGCGCGATGAACGCCGTTTACGCCGAGTTCTTCCCTGAAGACAAGCCGGCTCGCGTCTGCTACCAGGTAGCGGCACTCCCTAAAGGCGCCCTCGTCGAGATCGACGCCATCGCCGGCAAATAGTTGAACGGACGCGAGTCACTCGCGTGTGTACGAATGATAAGGCAGGCTGGCATACAGGACATCCCGGCCATCAGGGTGATGGCGGATGTGGTGTTCCGGAGGACTTACAAGGAAATCCTGAGTCCGGAACAGATGGAGTATATGATGGATATGATGTACTCCGAAGAAAGCCTGCAGCGGCAGTTGGAGGAAGGGGTGTTCTTTATCGATGAGGGGCGCGGCTACGCGTCCGCGCGGCCCGACGGGGCCGCGGACGACGGCACGCCGCGCTACCATCTCGAAAAGCTCTACGTTATGCCCGAGGCCCAGAAGACCGGCCTCGGCAAACAGCTTTTCGAGACCGTCTGCGACTGGGTGAAAAGCCACGAAGCCACCGCTCTCCTTGAACTCAACGTCAACCGCTACAACCCATCCCTCGGCTTCTACGAGCACCTCGGGATGACCCGCGCCCGTTCGGGCGACTTCCCGATCGGCAACGGCTACTATATGAACGATTACATTATGGCCATAGAACTCTCCAGGCAATAACCCGCCCGGATCCGGCCATAACCCTACAGAAGACTCTCCCTGAAAATCTCGAGAAAAGCATTGACCGAACGCTTCTTATAAGTCGTGTTCAGCCACTGCACGCATCCCGTCAGCCCCTGCTGGAACTCTTCCACCGGAACCGCCACGAGCGATTTGTGGAAGCGCGTTGCCAGCGATGACAGTATCGCTATCATCTGCGTGCCGTAAAGCATGTCCAGAATTATATTCGGCTCGTCGATTTCAACCTTTACGTCAAGAGCGCTTGTGTCCACGTTTGTGAAGCGGTCGAAGACCTTTCTGGACTGGTGCCCGGCGCTCGGCAGAATTATGCCGTAGCGCGATATATCATTGACCGTCAGCATTTTCCTGTCGGCCAGCGGGTGTTCGTCCCACATCACGGCGGACAACTGCGACATAAGGATGGACTCCCACGAGATGCACTCGTAGTCCATCGAAGGCTTGAACGTTATGATGAAATCCACAGTCCCTGCAAGCAGCATGTCTATCAGCTCCGACGCAGTCTTGTAGAATATCTTCAGCCTCACCCCCGGATGCGCCCTCAGAAAGATCTTCACCGGCTCCGGCAGCAGGTGCGAAAATGAATGCGTCACCCCGATCCGCAGCGTCCCCGACAACGCCTGCCGCAGGTCGGAGATCTTCATCCGACACTCGTCGGATGCCTCCATCATCTTCCTCGCCAGCGGCAGCAGCTCCTCTCCCGCCTCCGTCAGCCTCACACTGTGCGAGCTCCGCTCAAACAGCTCCGCCCCAAGTTCCCCCTCCAGCTGCTTGATCTGCTGCGAGAGCGTCCCCTGCGTGATGTACAGTTTCTTGGCCGCCTCTGAAAAATTCAGCGTCTCGGCCACTGCGATATAGTACTTCAACTGTCTAAGTTCCATAGCCCTGTACAATTTATTGTACACCCCTGCGATTTCAGCCGCCGTGCATACAACTATTGATGTTCTCAATAGCAAAAATAGAAAAATAATATAAACAATCAATTGCAAAACATAAAAATCTTTCAACCTTTGCAATGCCGGCCCACCGAACAGCCGGTGTCCAATTAACCATTTTGTATTATGAGTACCAAATTTTTCCTCTGCCCGATTTGCGGCAACCTGATTCTCAAAATCGAGGACGGCAACGTCACCCCGGTCTGCTGCGGCCAGACCATGACCGAGGTTGAACCCAACACCGTCGACGCCTCCCAGGAACATCACGTCCCTTCCTTCCACCACACAGACCACGGCACCATCGTGGTCGAGATCGGCGCCAAGCCGCACCCGGCGACCGACTCCCACCACATCTGCTTCATCTACCTCGAGACCACCAACGGCTGCCAACTCCAGTACCTCAAGTCCGACGCCCCCGCAAAGGTCGAATTCTACGGCTGCACCGGCAAGGTGACCGCCATCTACGCCTACTGCAACCTCCACGGCCTCTGGAAACTCCCCGTCGACCAGCCCGACGACTGCGAAAAGTCCGCAAAGTCAGCCTGCGCCGAAAACTCCTCCTGCACCACCGCAAAACAAGGCCGCTCCTGCTTCTCCCGCTGTCGCACAAAATAACCGCAGGCCCCCGCTCCCTTCGGCAAAGTGCCGAACGCAACGCACTATTTAATCAGACAACAACTTTATAAAACCGAACAAAAATGATTTCAGATAAAATGCAAAACGCCCTAAACAAGCAGATCAACGCAGAGCTCCTCTCCGCCTACCTGTACCTCGCAATGTCCCTCGACGCCGAGAACAAAGCCCTCAAGGGCGTCGCCAACTGGTTCTTCATCCAATGGCTCGAAGAGCAGGACCACTCCCGCATCCTCCAGGAATATATGAACGCCCGCGGCGCAAAAGTAAAACTCAGCCCCATCGAGGCCGTCCCTAACGAATGGAACGACGTCTTCGAAATGTTCGACGACGCCCTCGCCCACGAAGAAAACGTCACGGAAATGATCAAAAACCTCGCCCTCCTCGCCCGCAACGAAGGTGACTTCGCAACCCTCAGCCGCCTCCAATGGTTCATCGACGAACAGGTCGAAGAAGAACAATCCGTCATCGACGCCCTCTCCACCCTCCGCGAAATGCCCATCTACCTCTTCGACCAGATAATGGCCAAGCGCAAATACTCCCAGGCCCCTCCCCTCAAAAAGGAAGACTAGCCTGTCCATATATATACCCGCAGTAACCCCCAATTGCCCGCATATAAACCATGTGCACACCGACAATGCTAATATTGCTGTTACTGCTATTGCTACTACTATTCTTACTACTATCCTTTCAATTACTGATTATCGCTTGCTATGATTTACTAGTATCTTGTAACACTTAAAAGTTCAATATAGGGTAGAGATGTTTCAATTTGA
>JAUNNZ010000019.1 GCA_030537315.1 Bacteroidia bacterium | reverse complement strand
ACAGCGGTCTGGGGCCTTGATATCTCAAAATCGAAGTGTCAAACTCGAGAATATATGGATATTTTAGATAAAATCCACTATCTTTATGCCACAAACTAATCTATATGGCACATTTCTTCGCAAAATCGGCTGTCGCGGCCGCTATTGTGGCCGCGCTTTCCGGATGCAGTTCCCAAGGCAACGGATACAACGGCACACCGGCCATCCAGCAGGACAGACAAATTGAAGCGGGCGTTGAAAAGACCCTCAGGTCAATGACGCTGGAAGAGAAGGCGGGGCAGGTAATCCAGATAAATCTTGACATAATATACAATGCCATGAAGGATGAGTTCAACGAAGAGGCGATGGAACTCGTCTTCGACCGGTACAAGGTCGGTTCGATTCTCAATGTCCCCGGAATCGCCCTCCCCTATTCCAAGATGGCCGGAATCGTCAGGGGCATACAGGACCGCTCGATATCAGCGACAGGCATCCCCTGCCTCTATGGTCTCGATATGATCCACGGTGCATCCTATTATCTTGAAGGGACATTCTTCCCTCAGGAGGTCAACATTGCGGCGACATTCCAGCCGGCTTACGCACGCGCCATGGGGGAAGCCATAGGCTACGAGACGCGCGCCGGCATGGTTCCCTGGGTGTTCTCCCCTGTAATGGACCTTACGCGCAACGCCGCCTGGCCGCGCAACTGGGAGAGTTACGGCGAAGACCCGTATGTCCAGTCCATAATGGCTTCAAATGAGACGCGTGCGATACAGGGTGACGACCCCAACCACATAGACCGTTTCCATTCCGCCGTTTCAATCAAGCACTATATGGGCTACGGCGCCCCCGCCTCCGGCAAGGACCGCACCCCCGCATATATCCCGGAGTGCGACCTGCGCGAAAAATTCTTCGCTCCTTTCAAGGCCTGCATCGATGCGGGGGCCCTCACCGTAATGGTGAACTCCGCTTCGATCAACGGCATCCCCACCCACGCGAATTACACACTGCTTACCGAATGGCTGAAAAAAGGCCTCAACTGGGACGGAATGATAGTGACCGACTGGTCGGACGTAAACAATTTCTTCGAGCGCGACCACATCGCCACCGACAAGAAGGACGCCATCCGCATAGGACTGAACGCAGGAATCGATATGATCATGGAGACCTACGACCCTACCGCTGCCGGACTGATTGTTGAGCTCGTCAAGGAGGGCAAGGTCACAATGGACCGTCTGGACGATGCGGTCCGCCGCATTCTCCGCGTCAAATACCGCCTGGGGCTCTTCGATAACCCGACCTGGGAAACAGATTATCCGGACTTCGGCGCACAGCGCTTCATCGACGCGTCTCTCGCGGCCGCCATCGAATCGGAAGTGCTTCTCAAGAACGACGGCATACTTCCTCTCAAGCCGGGGACAAGAATCCTCGTCACCGGCCCCAACGCCAATTCGATCCGAACCCTCAACGGAGGCTGGTCATATACTTGGCAGGGCTCCGAGGTTCCCGGCGTGACCGACGGGTTCAACACCATTTTCGAAGCGCTTGCCGACAGATTCGGTGCCGGGAACGTCAGATTCTCCCAGGGCGTCAGATATGCCGACGGATTTTCTTCGTGGCAGGATGAAGACGCGTCGGGCATTGCCGCTGCCGTCACAGCCGCACGCGCCTGCGACGTGATAGTCGCCTGCGTGGGCGAAAACACTTACTGCGAGACTCCGGGCAATATCGACGACCTCACGCTTTCGCAAAACCAGATCGACCTCGTCAATGCCCTTGCCGGGACAGGAAAACCGGTCGTACTCGTTCTCAACGAAGGCCGCGCCCGTATCATCCGCGGAATAGAACCGCTTGCCGATGCCATTGTGGACATCATGCTCCCGGGCAATTATGGCGCCGACGCCCTTGCGCAGCTGCTCTCCGGCGACGCCAATTTCAGCGGGAAACTTCCTTTCACCTATCCCAAATACGTCAACTCTCTCCACACATATGATTTCAAGGTCAGCGAACACCGGGAAGTCATGGAAGGCGCATACAATTATGATGCTGTAATGGATGTCCAGTGGCCGTTCGGCACAGGACTCAGCTACACCACTTTCGGATACAGCGACCTCAAGGTTGACAAAACCAGTTTCAAGAGCGGTGACGTCATCACCGTCACCGTCGATGTCACCAACACAGGCAAGTTTGCCGGAAAGGAATCCGCTATTCTCTATTCGAGCGACCTTGTAGCCTCGCTCATGCCTGACGTCAAGCGTGTACGGTCATTCTACAAGGTCGACCTCAAACCGGGCGAAAGCACCACCATCGTTTACGCCCTTCCTGCCGATGACCTGGCATTTGTGGGCGCCGATGGCAAATGGCGGCTTGAAGCGGGCGATTTCCGCCTGTCCGTCGGCGGGCTCGGCATCACGGTCACCTGCACCGAAGACAAGGTCTGGAACACCCAGAACAAATTATAATGAAAGTCATCCGGTCAGACTTTTCCGCTCTTGAAGGCACCAACTGCTATTGTTCCGAGGAGAGCGCGGCACATATCAGGCAAGCCGTTTCAAGCTTGCCGCTGAACGCCGTGCACATGATAGGCACAGGCGATTACCACTATATCTCCCTTTTCTGGCTGGAACGCATTCAAGAGCCATTCACCCTTGTCCTTTTTGACAATCACCCGGACGACCAGCCGTCCGCCTTCTCCCCCGACACCCTCAGCTGCGGCTCCTGGGTCGCCGAGGCTCGAAAACTCAAGTATTGCAGTGAAGATTACTGGATTTCCGCGCATCCGGAGAGTCTGGTGCGAAAATCCGTGGCCGCCCGTGGCCTCGTGAACGGGAGGGGCCCAAGCGAGAGCTTGGGAGGGATGAGCGTAGCGAAGATTATTCGCGCCAGACTCTCCGGATGCAAAGGAAAGACAGTATATCTGTCCATCGATCTTGATGTTCTGTCCAAAGAGTTCGCCAGGACTGACTGGGACCAGGGGACAATGAGCCTGGACGACTTGACAGAAGCGGTTCTGGAATTGAAGAAGTCCACGCGGATAATAGGAGTGGACATCTGCGGAGGACTTACAATACAAAAAGGAGCCTCTCCGGAAGACCTGGCGATAAACTCCGGAACCGAAAAGGCTCTGATTTCTCTGTTCGAGTAAAAATTACTCAGCAGCTACCTCGTCAGCGGCGGCAGCAGCAGCGCAAGCGGTAGAGTCGCAGTTTGCGCACTCGCTCTCTGAGCAATTGCCATCGCACTCGCCCTCTGCGCAGTTTGCGCAGCACTCCTCAGTTGCAACTTCCTCAGCTGCAGCCTCATTGTTGTTGCTGTTCTTGCAAGATACAACTGCCATTGCACAGAGTGCAATAACCATGAAAGTGAAAATCTTCTTCATAATACACTAACTATTGAAAATTAAACAAAAGGTTTCTTCTAATGCCTCAAGTTCTTCAGCCTTGCCTGCAGCGAGCCGTCAACCGCCATCTTCATCATCTTGCGGGTCTGCTCGAACTGTTTCAGGAGCTTGTTGACGTCAGCTATGGTTGTGCCTGAACCTGCGGCGATACGCTGGCGGCGCGAGCCGTTTATGCATTCCGGATGTTCCTTCTCGAAAGGCGTCATCGACTTTATGATGGCCTCTGTCGGCTTGAATGCATCGTCGGGGATATCCACATCCTTCAGCGCCTTGTCCATACCAGGCAGCATGCCTACAAGGTCCTTCATATTGCCCATCTTCTGCACCTGCTGGAGCTGGTTGTAAAAATCGTTGATCGTGAACTGGTCGTGAGCGATCTTCTTCTTGAGCGCGCGCGCTTCTTTCTCATCGAACTGCTCCTGCGCCTTCTCAACGAGGGAGACGACATCACCCATTCCGAGTATCCTGTCAGCCACTCTGGACGGATGGAAGACATCAAGAGCCTCCATCTTCTCGCCCGTGCTCACGAACTTGATAGGCTTGCCGGTTACGGCTTTGATGGAAAGAGCTGCACCTCCGCGGGTGTCACCATCCATCTTGGTGATTACGACACCATCATAGTCTATGGCCTCATTGAATGCCTTCGCAGACTCGACGGCATCCTGACCGGTCATAGCATCGACTACGAACAGGGTTTCAGTAGGGTTGACGGATTTATGGAGAGTACGTATCTCGTCCATAAGTTCCTGATCGACGGTCAGACGGCCGGCTGTATCGACGATGACGACGCTGAATCCTTCAGCCTTCGCCTTTGCGATTGCGTTCTTTGCAACCTTCACGGGGTCTTTCTCCCCTTCTTCGCTATATACGGGAACGGCAATCTGCTCTCCAAGAGTTTTCAACTGGTCTATAGCGGCAGGGCGGAATGTGTCACACGCAGCGAGGAGAACCCTCATACCCTTCTTGCTCTTAACATTGAGTGCAAGTTTGCCGCTGAAGGTAGTTTTACCTGAACCATTGAGACCCGCAACCAGCACGATGCCGGGGTTGCCCTTCACATTGATGTCGGTTGATTCGGAACCCATGAATTCGGCCAGTTCGTCGTGGACGATCTTGACCATCATCTGCTGAGGCTTGACTGCGGTAAGGACGTTGGCGCCCATAGCCTTCTGCTTCACTCTGTCGCAGAAGTCCTTGGCCACCTTGTAGGACACATCGGCATCGAGCAACGCGCGGCGTATCTCCTTGAGGGTCTCCGCTACGTTGACCTCGGTGATTTTTCCTTCGCCCTTGAGGATCTTGAAGGATCGCTCCAGCCTTTCTGACAGGTTCTCAAACATATGGTTCTGAATTTCGGACCGCAAAAATAACAATTTTTATGAATATAATTCATTTATTTTTACTATTTTAGCCATAACAACTAAAGCTAATGCGAGCCAAGAGAAAGAAGACCGTATGTTTTTTCTCACGGTTGTTTGCAGGAACAGCACTGACGCCCGCGAGAAAAACGCTTCAGATTGCAGACGCGCACACCGAAATTTGCCTTGAAAAATGGGTCGGAGAGCGCAAGTACACAAATCCTGACAGCACCCTGGAAGATGTCGCGGAAGACATCGGGATATCATCCCTGCAGCTGGCCTACTATTTCAGAATAGTCATAGGACAGAGCTTCCAGACCTGGCGCAAGAAACTGAGAATCAGGGACGCCCAGGTGCTCATTGCCCAAAATCCAGAAAAGTCCATTGCGTCCATCGGTTATTCGGTGGGCATAACGGACAAGTCTAATTTCAGGAGACAGTTTCTGGAAGAGACGGGGATGACTCCCATAGAGTACCGCAAGGAAATCATGGGAATCAGAAAGTAAGAAAGAGGATGGCCGTCCGGTCATCCTCTTTCTTGTCATCATTTGAACAGAAGTTTTCTGTCTTTTTCCAGCAAAGGTCCGACTATGTCTTCAGGAACGAATTTCCAGCTTCCCACGACGGACGGGTCATTGATCAGTTCGCTCGTAACCGCATCGTGGCTCTTGAAGAAGTCATATACCATATCGCGGATCGCAGGGTATTTCATGATGGTGCGCTCAGCCACCTGCTCAGGAGTGAGGCCGGCGCCTTCATTGATGGAACCGCCTCCGCCGCTGGCCCTGTATGACGTCATCGCCACATTGTAGTAAGCGTCCATATCGAAAGTCTTTCCATCTGCAAGTGTGGTGATATTGACACGCGAACCATACGGTTTGGTTACATCAACGGTATAATTGAGCCCGCCGGTGGAATCGAAATTATAGGAACGGTTCACGAAAGACCAGTCTGAAGACCCATAGCGGTCTGATTTCTGAGGCTCGATATAAAGGACGTGGTCGCCGGGCGTCGTAATCCACATATTGTATGTGAACTCCATGGCAGCCTTGATCTCAGAGCCCTTCATCCTGACTATGTAAAGCTCGTTTTCGTACGGATAGACCGTAAACATGTCGTTATAGACAAGAGTGCCGCCATTGACGGTTCCGTCATATGTGAGCGGCGCCGCGAAAGAGACCTGCGCCTCCGGAACGCTGAGCTGCACGGAGTGCACGAGACTGACGTAATCGTTCATCCCGAAAAAGGCGTCCCTCGAACGGAATGTGGTCTGCAGGGTGCCGACCTTCCGGTTCGTGAAATCCTTCACTGCCTCGAACTCCTTCTCGAACTGGGATTTGAGGACCCAATCGACTTTGTTCTTGTCGATCGGACAGATTTCTCCGCTTACATCCTTGGAAATGATCCTCTTTCCAGAAAAATGCAGATCGATGACAGCGTGGCCGACATATCGCGACTTTGCTCCGGCATTCAGATAGACCATGCCCTGCTTTGAAGCGATGTAGCGTGCGTGGTCGTGGCCGCCCACAAGTACGTCAACCCCTTTGAGGTTGTTGAAGAGATAAAGGGACTGGGCTTCCAGCTCTTCAGGGGATCCGGCACCCGTACCGCTGTGCGTCACGACGACAACGGCGTCAGGCTTCTCCTTCTTGACAACGAAGTCAATCAGCGCCTGGGCATAAGGTGCAAGTGAAAGGAAATCCATTCCGGTGAATTTGTTCTCCGGAAGCCACTCCCTGATATTCGGATTGCCGAAGCCGATGACAGCGACATTCACACCGGCCTTTCTGACCATTTTGTAAAGAGGGAAATAAGTACCTCCGTCAGCCTGTCGGAGGACGTTTCCGGCCAGCCATGGAACTCCTATGGCGTTCATCTCGGCCAACACCTTGTCATAGACATCGTGGCCGGTCTCGATGTCATGGTTACCCACTACTACGGCATCATATCCCATGGCTTTTGCAAGGCGCGGGAACGGATGCGGCTGGCTCCGGTCAGCAATATTGTTGAAATAGTAGGTGGCATTGTCTCCCTGAAGGCAGTCACCGGCATCCACAAGGATGACGTTGTCTGCACCGACTGCCGCCCTGAGGCTGTCGACATAGTATTTTACGGACATCAGGCTTGGCTTGGTCTGGCCGCCGTCGACATATGGTTCGTCGAACCATGCTCCATGGATATCGCCGGTCTCCACGATGTGGATCTGGCGCGTATTCTGCGAAAAAGCCGGTCCGGCAGCGAAGCCAAGAAGGCAGGTTAAGATCAGTATTAGTTTTGTGTAATGGCGATTCATAATACAAAAATAACTATTTTTGTGACAAATGAAACTACTCACCGAGGTAAATATCGTGAAATCACCCGTTTCCATCAGCCTGAAAGACAAGGTGATGGTTCTCGGGAGCTGCTTTGCCGACGAAATCGGAGCACGCTTGCTGGCGTCAGGTTTCGACGTCTGCGCAAATCCTTTCGGCACTCTCTACAACCCGGCATCAATCGCCGCTGCCGTCTCACGCCTGGAAAGCGGCGCGCCCTTCGCTTCGGAGGACTGCGTGAAAATGGGCGCCGGCGCGGGTCTGATTTGCTCGTTTCACCATCACACCTCCTTCGCCCGCGCAAACGCCGGCGATTTCCTCGCAAACGCCAATGCAAGGCTCGCAGAAGCCTGTGACTTCTGGCGCGCCTGCAACAAACTCATAGTCACACTCGGCACCGCTTTCGTCTGGCGGCACCAGCCGGAGGACGCAATCGTCGCCAACTGCCTCAAGAGACCGGGCAACGAGTTTACCCACAATATGTTGAGCGTAGAAGAAACCAGATTGCAACTGGATCGCGTACTGGCCTGCGGCAAAGAGGTCATCTTCACAGTCTCCCCTATCCGCCATCTGGGTGACGGAGCTCACGCGAACACCCTGTCTAAAGCGACTCTCCAGCTGGCGCTGGCGTCGCTTTCCGACCGTCCCCGCACCGCTTACTTCCCTGCCTATGAGATATTGAATGACGAACTGCGGGACTACAGGTTCCACGCAGAAGATCTGGTGCACCCAAGTCCCGCAGCTGTCAGCTATATCTGGGAGAAATTCGTTGAAGCCACCGTTCCGAAGAACGAGCACGAATCATTGATTGCCAATGAGAAAGCCTCGCGTCGGCTGCTTCACAGAAATCTACACTAATTCCTTGAGATTCACTCCAAGGAGTTCCGCCCTCCTGATGAATGCAGGAAGCTCCTCTTCGATGAATTTCTTGCGTTCGCTGCTGCCGATTCTATCGAGGGCGTCCTCCGACATGAAGAAGCCGATTCCCCTCTGGTTCGAGATGACCCCCCTGTCGGAAAGGATCTCATAGGATCTCGCAACGGTGTTCGGGTTCACCCCGATGGCAGCGCCCCATTCTCGTACGGAAGGGATGCGCTCCCCAGCCTTGAATTCTCCTGAGAGCATTCTGTCGCAGATATTGTCCGCTATCTGGATATATATCGGTTTATTGTTGTCGAACTCCATATGCTTCTAGTGCTTGATACTGGTTATTCTCAAATAGATTCCGCCTGCCAGAACAGCGACACAAGCGTATGCTATGATATGTACAAGAGTCTTGAACCTTCTCATAGCGGTTTCGGGATCACCGTTGGAAAACTCCTTGAAAAGCTCCTCGACATTGTCAGTACCGATATGTCCGGTGCCGATGCAAGCCATTGTAATGAAAGACAATATGATTCCCAACGCCATCACACAAAGGAGAGTCTTCGGGAACTTGGACTTCTTGAAGAACACTGCTCCCAACGTGAACGTAAGAATGTTCTCAACCCAGCTCAACCAGCCAAGGTTCATGGCATTGAAAGACACGCCCTCGTAGTTGAATGCATTTTGAATCTCATTGACCGTTTCGTACGAAGCAAGAGACTTCGGGTATAAACCCGGGGCGACAACACTCATAAGCCAGTCGAGACCAAGATATACCGTGAACAAGCATACCGGAAGTACCACGCAGGTCATGATGATGAGCGAAAGCCACTTCTCAAAGCCGGATGCCGGGAGCATCACCCAGGATGAGCCGTATCGCTTATCGGTAATCTGGCCATATTGTTTGATGGGGAATACAATCATCGCAGACGCAACAGCAGCAATCACAGATAGGATCTGCACGGCGACAGGGTATTCGACGAAGGTGTGATCACTATTGAAAATCACCCCCAAAAGCTCCACAAGTATGAAAGTAAGCACAGGCAAGCCTGCCGTGATGATGAACGAATACAGATAGTTGTCTTTCGCTGTCTTGAGATCGTGCAGCATATAGTTGCCGAATCTCTTTGGTTCGAATACATTATTCATGGCTGAAAATTCCCTTTACAAGTTCTTTGTTCTTATGTACCGCATTGAACAGCGCCTCGATGTTGACCTTGCTGTCCTTCTTCTCCACATTCTGGTATACCTGGATGAACCCGCCCGGCAACTGTTCGGTGTAAAGGCTTGACGGATTGAGGGTCGTGCCGTAATCGAAATAAAGTTTGTCGGAGATCTCTTCAACCGATGCATTCAAAAGCACATCCTGCTTGTCAAGGATGATGATAGGGTCGATGACGTTCTCGAGGTCGCGCACCTGGTGGGTGGATATCACGATCGTGGACTCATCGCCGGTATATTTCATTATCGCACTGCGGAACTGCGCCTTTGACGGGATGTCGAGTCCGTTGGTAGGCTCGTCCATATACAGGTACCTGGTTCCGCAAGCGAGGCCGAAGCTGATATAGGTCTTCTTGAGCTGACCGTTTGACATCGTGTTCATCATCTGATTTTCATCCACCTCGAACTCCTTCATTATCTGCAGGAACTTATCGAGAGAGAAATTCGGCCAGAACTTGCCCGCAGACTTCGCCCAGGCGATTGCCTTGGAATGAATCGGCGACACCTCGTCAGGCAGATAGTACTGGTCTGCGAGAAGCGAAGGCTCGCGGTGGAACGGATTGCGGCCGTCTACGTCGATAGACCCGGTCTGAGTACTCTTCAAACCGGCAAGAAGGGTCAGGAGCGTGGTCTTCCCCACTCCATTCTCTCCCAACAGTCCGTAAATCTTTCCGGACTCAAGGTTCATCGAAATGTTCTTCAGAACCTCTTTGCTTCCATAACTGAAAGCCAAATTCTTAATAATTACCATATCTTTGCTTGCTGTATTAGTTCATTAGTACACTGCAAAGGTACGACAATTATTTTAATCTCCAAATTTTTCTTCGGATTTTATGAAAAGATAAAAAAAGGACGGCCGCGAAGGCCGTCCTCACCAATATATAAGGATTGTGATTATTCCTCTGGTTTCAGGGTTGAATAGACGTTGGTGACGTCCTCGTCGTCCTCAAGCAAGCCGGTGAGCTTGTCGAGGGTCGCGCGCTGCTCAGGGGTGACCTCCTTGAGCTCGACGTTAGGGATCTGCTCGAAACCTCCGGAGATAAGCTCATAGCCGTTCTCCTCGATGTACTTCTGGATCTGGCCGTATGCGCTGTATTCGCCGTAGATTACGATCACCTTGTACTCGTTGCCTTCCTTGTCCTCCTCTGTCTGCTCGAAGAGCTCCTCGACGCCGAAGTCGATCATTTCAAGCTCGAGTTCCTCAAGGTCGATGCCATCCTTCTCCTTGATGGTGAAGGTGCATTTGCGGTCGAACATGAAGCTGACGGAACCTGATGTGCCGAGGCTGCCGCCGCACTTGGTGAAATATGAACGGACGTTGGCAACCGTACGGGTATTGTTGTCCGTAGCGGCCTCTACGAGGTATGCGATGCCGAACGGGCCGTAGCCTTCATAGATGATCTCCTTGAAGTCTCCCTGCTTGCTTTCGGTCGCCTTCTTGATGGCACGCTCGATGTTGTCCTTAGGCATCTGCTCGGTGCGGGCTTCTGCGATAAGGGCGCGGAGACGCGGATTGCCGGTTACGTCAGGGCCGCCCATCTTGACGGCGATGGTGATTTCCTTTCCAAGTTTGGTGAAGGTGCGGGCCATATGACCCCAACGCTTCATTTTTCTTTCCTTGCGGAATTCAAACGCTCTTCCCATATTATTCTGCTACTCTTGAAATGTACTTGTCGATATCGTAAGACTCAAGTGCCTGAGGGTAATTGTCCTTGACAGCCTTGAAAGCCTTGAGTGCCGCAGCCTTGTCGCCGAGCTGCTCATAGACGAGACCTGCCTTGAGAAGATAGTTGGCGGTAAGGAGGTTGTCGCCCTTCGCGATGGCCGCCTCATAAGCCTTTGCAGCTGCGCCATAATTCCCGAGAGCTACATAGGCGTCGCCGATGCAGGCCTGCGCCTTTGAGTCGAGGATAGGATCCTTGACGTTGTATTTCTTGAGATAGTTGACGGCCTGCTCGTAGTTGCCGAGTTCGTATTCGCAGAGGCCTGCGTACAGGAATGCTGACTTGCCGGCCTTTGCGCCGTACTGGCTGATGATCTCTGCGAAACCGAGGACGTTGCCGTCACCGTTGAGCGCAAGCTCGTACTCCCCTGCCTGGAAAGCATTCTCTGAAGGGAACATCTGCTGCATGGCCTCAGCGCACTTAGGCTGATAGATGAACTTGCTGTAAGCAAGGACTCCGAGACCGATCACCACGATGGCGATGAGAACGCCCCAAATGGTCTTTTTGTTTTCGTTGTAGAATTGTTCAGTTGCAGAAACGGTCTGTTCGATATTCTCCCTGCGAGCCGCTTCCTTGTCATTAGTGTTAACCTTTGCCATATCTGTTGATTTATATTTCCTTTTAAAAGTCCGCAAAATTAACCAAAAAACTTAAACTTTACAACACGGAATACAAAGGATAATTGCTATCTTTGTTGAGATGGCTTGTCTCCGAAAAATAGTGATCCAGGATTTCCGCAACATAGGATTGCAGGAGATCGAGTTCTCATCCAACATCAACTGCATCAGCGGTGGCAACGGAGAGGGCAAGACCAACCTTCTGGACGCCATCTGGTATCTTTCTATGACCAAGAGCGCCTTCAGCGCCTCGGACCGCTACAACTTCCGCCACGGCTGCAGTTCCTTCGCTCTCAGCGGCACTTACGACATGCCGGGAGGCAGCACTTCCCGCTTCAGCGTAAAGACGGATGAAGGCGGGGAGAAGAAGATGAAACGTGATGACAAGCAATACGACAGGATCTCCTCCCACATCGGCGTACTGCCTATAGTGATGGTTTCCCCCGCCGACATAACTCTCGTCAGCGAGTCCGGCGACGAGCGCCGCAAATTCATCAATTCGGTACTCTCACAGATGGATGCCGAATATCTGGCGGCCGTCATCCAATACAACCGGCTGCTGCTGCAGCGCAACAAACTGCTCAAGGCGGGCATCATAGATGAAGACCTCCTGACAACGTTCGACGAGCGTCTCTCCGCACTGGCAACCCCTGTTTTCCAGAAACGCAGCAACTTTGCAGCGGAGCTTGCGCCCATCGTACGCAGATACTACAAGGAAATTTCCGGCGGCCACGAAAACGTCGGCATAGAATACAGGTCCGACCTCCAGAGGGCCGGTCTCGCCGAAATCCTGAAGGAGCACCGCGAGAAGGACCGTATATTCAAGTTCACCACCGCTGGCGTGCAGAGGGACGATTTCATATTCACGATGGACGGGCACCCGATACGCAAGTGCGGCTCCCAGGGCCAGCAGAAGTCATTCCTGGTGGCTCTCAAGTTCGCCCAGTACGACATCATGAAGACAGCCTACGGCTTCCCCCCTATCCTGCTGCTTGACGATCTCTTCGACAAACTTGACATGTCAAGGGTCGCCAACCTTCTTTCGATGGTGGCCGGCAGTTCCTTCGGTCAGATTTTCCTGACAGACTCCAACAAGGTCCGCATCCGCGGGATAGTCGATGCGATCACCACGGAAAGAGCATATTTCGAGACGGCGGGAGGCGTCTTCACACGCATAGATGAGTAGAATGCCGCGCAAGACCGCCTTGAGCGTCGGCGACGCCATCAAGGATTTCCTGAAGCAGTACAAGCTCGCTTCAGGCCTGAACACCCAACTGATATTCAAAGCCTGGGACGAGGCCTCCGGCGCCGGCAAGTACACTCTCAAGAAATACTTCCGCGAAGGCAAGCTTTACATAACCCTGAGTTCATCCGTTGTACGCACCCAGCTCAGCTTTCAGAAAGACATCCTGAAAGACAGGATCAACGGGATACTTTCATCGGAGGAACTGTTCACCGGTGACGGCAGCACCGGTGATTTCGTCAAAGAACTTATACTCAAATGAAACTTGTCATAGACCGTTCCATACCTTTCATAAAAGGGGTTTTCGAGCCATACGCCGAGGTCGAATACCTCGACGGTATGACTATGGGCAGGGACGACATCCGTGACGCCGACGGTCTGGTCATACGCACCCGTACCAAATGCAACGCCGAGCTGCTTGACGGCACGGCCGTCAAGGTCATCGCAACGGCATCCATCGGCACCGACCACATCGACCAGAAATATTGTCTGGAGCACGGCATTTTCCATAAGAACGCATCCGGATGCAATGCCGGTGGCGTGATGAACTACGTGATTTCCGCGCTTTACGGCACTGCTGCGCGCCACAGCATACAGCTTCAAGGTGCCACTTTCGGGATCATCGGTGCGGGCAACTGCGGCACCAGGGTTGCCGACACGGCCCGCACGCTGGGCTTCAAGGTGCTTCTGAACGACCCTGTGCGCGCCCTCGCCGAAGGCCCTTCAGCCTTCTGCGACCTGGATACGCTTCTGCACGAATCCGACATAGTGTCCATCCACGTCCCGCTCACCGAGAGCACCATGGGGATGGTCAACGCATCATTCTTCTCAAAAATGAAATACGGGGCCTTCTTCATAAACACATCAAGAGGCAAAATCGTCGTGGAGGAAGACCTGATTGCGGCAATGCCGAAACTCGGACCGGTGATCATCGACACCTGGGAAAACGAGCCGTTCGTCAACCACACCCTGCTGCATCTTGCCGACATAGCGACTCCGCACATAGCCGGATATTCATATCAGGGGAAGCAGTACGGCACATCATATGCCGTAAGGACAATAGCGAGGTTTTTCGGTCTCAAGGACCTTTACGATTATTTTCCGGAAACCACGGTCAAGGACCTGGAAGCTGTGAAAGTCGACTTCCGCGACCTCACCCAGGGCCAGCTTGCCGCGACCCTGCAATACAACTACCCTATCTTTACGGATGACTTCATGTTCCGTATGGCACCGGAGAATTTCATACAGCTCCGGAAGGACTACCAGTACCGAAGAGAATTCTATATCGAATAAAACCACAATGATACTATGGACAACACGAAAATGAATGCTCAGATAGAGCGCTTCCGCAAGGGATTCCCCTGGCTTGATATAGTTGCGGCCGCCACCCCGGGCCGTGGAATAGAAGTCCTTTCCGAAAAACGTCAGGCAGAGGCCGCCGCATACGCGGACTCCGCCACCGTAGCGGGGAAATGCAAGTTCGTACCGGCATCAGGAGCCGCTTCGCGAATGTTCAAGGACATATTTGCAGGACAGGACAGCGCCAACGACGCCACGCGCAAGCTGGCATCCGAACTTCCTAAGTTCGCTTTCTACGACGAAGGAGTGTTCGGCAAAGAACCATTCAGCGCCACCGAGGCGGCCCGCAAGCTTCTTTCCGAAGCCGGACTCGCCTACGGCAGCAAGCCGAAAGGCGTCCTCAAGTTCCACCGCTACCCGCAGGAGACACGCACCGCCCTGGCCGAGCACTTCGTGGAGGGCCAGGCATATATGCGCAACGCCGACGGCAGCGTGAACCTTGTAGTCACCATTTCTCCGGAGCACAAAGCCCTTTTCGAAGCAGCTGTCGCCGAAATCAAGGACGAATACGAAAAACGTTACAATGTAAGATACAACATCAGTTTCACATACCAGGACAAGGAGACCGACACCGTTGCCGTGGATATGCAGAACAAGCCTTTCCTGAAGGACGACGGCACCGTCCTTTTCCGCCCGGCCGGGCACGGCGCCCTCATCTACAACCTGAACAAGGTTGATGCGGAGCTCGTGTCGATCAAGAACATCGACAACGTATGCGTGGAACGGATGCAGCCGGCCACATATCTCTGGAAAAAGGTCCTCATGGGCCGTGCCCTCGAGCTCAGGGACAGGATATTCGGATACATATATGCACTCAGGCAGATCGCTTCCACCGAAGTCCTCCCGTTCGGATACACTCCCGTGCTTGCGGCAAATCTCGGACCGCAGGTCGATGTCTGGGCCAGCGATGAAGTCCAGGCCCTGTGCAACGAGATAGAGACATTCCTCTACGAAGAGCTCTGCATAGAGATTCCCGAGTCGAAATCCTGCAAGGACCGCGCAGAGGCCCTGCTGGAGAAACTTGACCGCCCTATCCGCGTGTGCGGAATGGTGAAGAACGAAGGCGAGCCTGGCGGCGGGCCTTTCATCGTGCGCGCAAAGGACGGCAGCACTTCACTGCAGATACTCGAAGGCGCCCAGATAAATCCGGATGACACTCACGCAGTGGCAGCCCTGAAATCAGCGACGCATTTCAATCCCGTGGACCTGATATGTATAATAAAGGACTCCGAAGGTGAGAAATTCGACTTGCTGCAGTACGTTGACGAAGAGACCGGGTTCATAAGTTCCAAGAGCTACCAGGGACGTGAGCTCAAGGCCCTCGAACTTCCGGGACTGTGGAACGGCTCCATGTCGGACTGGAACACCCTTTTCGTAGAAGTTCCGGTGGAGACGTTCAATCCTGTCAAGGTAGTGCTGGATCTTTTGAGACCTGCCCATCAGCAATAGTATTTTTGAAAATAAATACTTATATTTGCTTGTTGGTTAATCCGGCGCTTTCCGCGCCACTTTCTTAGTATTTTTATGAGCATTCAACAGGACAACATCGCCAGGTTGGTGGAGCGCAGAGCCGCCGCACGTCTTGGCGGAGGTGAAAAGCGTATAGAAGCGCAGCATTCGAAAGGCAAGCTCACGGCGCGCGAGCGTCTTGACCTGCTTCTCGACGCCGGCAGCTTCGAGGAATTTGACATGTTCGTGCAGCACCGCTGCACCAATTTCGGAATGGACGCAAGCCATATCGACGGCGACGGCGTAGTCACAGGCCAGGGCACCATCAACGGACGCCTTGTGTATGTGTTCGCACAGGATTTCACCGTCAACGGCGGCTCCCTTTCCAAGACAATGTCCGAGAAGATCTGCAAGGTTATGGATATGGCCGCACGTAACGGCGCCCCTTGCATCGGTCTCAACGATTCCGGCGGGGCACGCATACAGGAAGGCATCGACTCCCTCGCCGGCTACGGCGAAATCTTCGAACGCAACATCCTCTCCAGCGGCGTTGTACCTCAGATCAGCGGCATCTTCGGCCCTTGCGCAGGCGGAGCGGTTTACTCCCCCGCCCTTACCGACTTCACCCTTATGGTCAAGGACACATCCTATATGTTCCTGACCGGTCCGGCTGTCGTCAAGTCCGTCACCGGAGAAGAGGTCAGCCAGGAAGAGCTCGGCGGCGCATCAGTCCACGCCGGCAAGAGCGGCGTGGCGCACTTCTGCGCCGAGTCCGAACAGGAAGGCATCGAAACGATCAAGAAGCTGCTCAGCTTCATTCCTCAAAACAATATGGAGGCCGCTCCCGAGCGTCCGACCAACGATCCTGCCGGCCGCACGGACGACTCCCTCAACGAGATAATCCCGGACAACCCGAACAAGGCATACGATATGTACAAGGTCATCGGCGCCGTGGTTGACGACGGAGAGTTCTTCGAGATCCACAAGGATTTCGCGAAGAACATCATCGTCGGCTTCGCCCATATGGGCGGACGCAGCGTCGGCATCGTGGCCAACCAGCCGGGCGTGCTCGCAGGCGTACTCGACATAAACGCCAGCCGCAAGGCCGCCCGTTTCGTCCGCTTCTGCGACGCATTCAACATCCCGCTTGTAACTCTCGTCGATGTGCCCGGCTTCCTCTGCGGCACGCAGCAGGAATACGGCGCCATCATCACCAACGGCGCAAAACTTCTCTACGCTTACGGAGAAGCGACAGTCCCGAAGGTTACCGTCACACTTCGCAAAAGCTACGGCGGAGCGCACATCGTGATGAGCTGCAAGCAGCTCCGCGGCGACGTCAACTACGCCTGGCCTTCAGCAGAGATTGCAGTGATGGGCGCCAAAGGCGCTGTCGGCATCCTCAAGGGAGTTGAGGAACAGGAATACAACGACCTCTTCTGCAATCCTTACCAGGCCGCTCAGAAGGGCTATATCGAAGATGTCATCGAGCCCCGCAACACCCGCTTCCGCGTGATCAGGGCTCTCGAAACACTTGACGGAAAGCGTCAGGAAATGCCAGCGAAGAAACATGACAACCTTCCTTTATAATTCCATCCTCACAGTCGGAAGCGACAAGATGGCCGTCACTGACCCTCACGGCTGGACGCTGACAATCATCAGCGTCAGCGTGGTGTTCTCGGCACTGATCATCCTCTACTTCCTCTACAGCCTTTCCGGCAACATCTTCTCCGGAAAATACAAGAGAGAGCGCAAGCCGAAGAAGGCGAAGGCGGGCAGGATGAATGACGAAGTGGCGGCGGCAATCGCAATGGCTCTTGACGCCGAGCTCGCCGGTGACGACGAAGTCGCCGCGGCCGTGGCACTTTACCTGTACCTGAACGACTCCGTCCACGACGTTGAGCCGGGCATCGTCACCATCAGCCGCACAAGCGGTAAATGGTCAGACAAATCACTAACATTCAGGCGTTTACCAAGATAATAAAATCAAAAGATATGAAAGAATACAAGTTCAAGATCAACGGCAAGGATTATACGGTAGCCGTTAATGGAATCGAAGGCAAGAACGCCGCAGTGACTGTAAACGGCGTGAACTATGACGTCGAACTCGAGAATGCCCCTGCAGCTGTCCCTGCCGCTCCGGCAGCAGCTCCTCAGGCCGCCGCACCTGCGGCAGCGCCTGCAGCAGCCGCTCCGGCAGGCGGCAAGATAATCGGCAGCCCGCTTCCGGGCGTCATCATCTCCGTTGACGTAAAGGAAGGCCAGGCGGTCAAGCGCGGTCAGAAGGTCGCCGTCATCGAGGCGATGAAGATGGAGAACGAAATCCTCGCGGAATGCGACGGAACCATCAGCGCAATCCACGTGAACAAGGGAGATTCGGTTCTTGAAGGCGATAAAGTCGTGACCATAGCCTAATGGAAAACGTAGTCAACAGCTTACAGCAATTCTGGCAGTTCACGGGCTTCGCGAACTGCACCTGGCAGCACCTTGTGATGATAGCCATAGGCTTGATATTCATCACGCTGGGTATTGTCAAGAAATGGGAGCCGCTGCTTCTCGTACCGATAGGATTCGGTATGATCATCGGCAATATCCCACTCTTCTTCGACCCGGTGACAGGTGTCGGGCTGAAGGTCGGAATCTATGAGGAAGGCTCCGTGCTCAACATCCTTTACCAAGGTGTGAAGCAGGGCTGGTATCCGCCTCTCATCTTCCTGGGCATCGGTGCGATGACCGACTTCTCCGCACTTATCTCACAGCCGCGACTGATCCTTATCGGCGCCGCCGCACAGCTGGGCATTTTCGGCGCATATCTGCTCGCCCTTCTCTGGGGCTTCGCCCCTAACGAGGCCGGCGCAATCGGCATCATCGGTGGCGCGGACGGTCCTACCGCAATCTTCCTCAGCTCCAAGCTTGCGCCGGAGCTGATGGGCGCGATCGCAGTATCCGCATATTCATATATGGCACTGGTCCCTGTAATCCAGAAGCCGATCATGCTCCTGCTCACCACAAAGAAGGAGCGCCTGATACGTATGAACAAGCCGCGCGTCGTAAGCCAGAAAGAAAAGATCATCTTCCCTATCGTCGGTTTCATCTGCACGGCCTTCATCGTTCCTTCAGGCCTTCCGCTTCTCGGCATGCTGTTCTTCGGCAACCTGCTCAAGGAGAGCGGTGTGACCAAGCGTCTCGCCACAACTGCCGGCGGGCCGCTCATCGACGTCGTCACCACCCTCATCGGCGTGACCGTGGGCGCATCAACACAGGCGGACGTATTCATCACAGGCAATTCAGTGAAGATTTTCGGCCTCGGCCTGCTTTCTTTCATCATTGCCACCTTCTTCGGTGTGTGCTTCGCCAAATTCATGAACCTTTTCCTGCCGGAAGGCAAGAAGATCAACCCGCTCATCGGCAATGCAGGTGTTTCTGCAGTGCCTGACGCGGCCCGCGTTTCCGAGGTCGTAGGACTTGAGGCGGACCCGACCAACCACCTTCTCACCCACGCCATGGCCCCTAACGTAGCCGGCGTGATCGGATCGGCGGTAGCTGCCGGTATTCTCCTCGGATTCCTCGGCTAGAAGATTCCGACAAACAACATAACGAGATGGGCAACTATCCCGGCACAGAGGCCACCTATCGTATGAGCGATGATGGCCTTTGATGTCAATTTGCGGAAGCCGATCGAATCAAGCATAGCCGTATGGGTGCTGAAGTAACCGCTCCAGCACATTCCGATGGCTGTGCATACCGCTATCGCATTGCCGTCGATCCACCCCTGCGAGATAAAGTTCGGAATAATACTGAGGGCCGCACCCACAGCACCCAGAGCAGTTATGGGGAACGCGACAAGGTGCGGGTCCTTGAATCCGAACAGCCAGTCAAAGACAAAGTCAATCTTGCCGGCAATCCACGGCAGCAGCGCCGTGCCTTCATAAGCTGCGCCGGTATATGCCCCGCTCTCGGAAGGGCCGAACGTGACGATCATGACCAGAGTCGAGATTATGAGCACTCCGGGGATGATTGCGAGTCCTACATCAACGCCGCTCTTTCCTCCGTCAAGCAGGGCGTTGATGATTCTGACAAACATCGTCGGCTTGTTCTCTTCCTCCTCTTCTTCGACCGTATCCGGCTTTTCAGCAGCCCATTCATCCTTGAACTGCGGATAGTCCTTGAGAATCATCCGCTGCATGAGACGGGTGGATATGATTGCGCCCACGAACGCTCCAAGAAGCCCGACGAACGGCTCCCAATAATACCCCTGGCCTATCATGAACACAATCACGATAAGGCCCATTCCGAAAGCGGTTCCGAAATTGGTGATGGATATGAACTGGTACTTCTTGAAGTATGAGGCAAAGCGCTTGTCCTTTGCCAGAGTGATGATTGATGGATTATCTGAGAGGAACGTCATAACTGCACCGAGCGACGCCACTCCAGGAAGGTTGAAAAGCGGTTTCATCAACGGGCGGAGCAGTTTTTCAAGCAGCGAGACCGCTCCGAATTCCACGAGTATCTGGCTTAACGCTCCCATAAGCACGCAGATTGCCATAAGGTAAAAACAGGTGTTCAGAAGCAGGTCGTGCGCTGTATGCATAATGGTGTTGAGCATATTGGATGCGCCCATCACCACTCCGAGATAACAAAAAAGACCCAGAACGACCAGCAGACACCACAGACCGCCGCCGTTATGCATCAATTTTCCGGGATTCGTCTTCATCAGTCTTTCTTTTTGCTGAAATCAAGGTTAAGTATCGTAGGCCTCCAGGTCAGACCCGTCTGGACGAAATCGCCATCCGGCTGATGCCAGTAATAGCAGTGCAGGCGGATAACCTTGTTCTCCTTGAGCGGGAAGAAATATACGCCAATGCCTGCTTTCCATTTCATCAGACCCTTTTCGATCATTGGATTATCCCACAGGACATTTCTGTCATACACACCCTTAAGCATTATCTCGCACCATTCCGCAGGGACAATCGACATATAAGCCACCGCTGACATATCCTTGAAAAGGCTTACGCTTCCCGGGGCGGAACGATTGATGAAATCAAGTTCGAAAGCAAGTGACCTGGTTACCTCGAACCTGTTGCCAAGCGTGAACTGGAACGAATATGCGCCGGGCGTGGCCTCAAACAGATTGAGTGAGTACATAGGAAGCCAGCCGCCTACACCATAGGTGCCGTGAAGTGAGATATTGAAAGACTTGAGGGAATTGCTCTCGGGAGTATCCATCGTAGCGTACGGACTCCTGCAGAACTGACCTACAAGCCTGTAATTCCCAAGCGATTTAGACACGGAGACACCAAACTGATAGCAGGCGATCGCTGTGAAATATTCCGTTGTGAAATGCAGGTCTATAGGAGGAGCGTCATATTCGAATCCGCCGCACTCAAGTACCTGCTTGCCGGCAGAGAATGTCCAGCCATCCACCTTGTAGTCAAGGTACACATAATCAGTGGCGTTCATCGGCTGAGAGCCGGTGAAGGCCTTGTTGAAGCGCTGTTTCCAGGTGAACGATAGGCCCGGGACAATATCCCCGCTGGCTTTCAGACTGAGGAAGTCTGCATAGAAGTGAGGATTGCTGTCAAACATAATGCCTCCCCTGGTCTCGAAATCCAGTCTCAGGCTCTGTGCTTGGGCAAGGTTCAGGAAAAAGGCCATCGAAACAAGCGACAGCATCAATTTCTTCATATTGGTATTAGTTATAGCAACGCAAAATTAGTACAAAATACTTGATTTTGGGCCCATTTTTGCATATATTTGTGAATACACGTAATTGTAGAACACGCATAACCAATACACGATATGTCAAGTAAATTACAAGAGCTTACCGACAAACTGTACCAGGAAGGACTTTCCAAGGGAAAGCAGGAGGGTGACAGGTATCTCTCAGATGCGAAAATCCAGGCAAATGAAATAGTATCCAAGGCCAAGGCCGAGGCCGAGGCCATCATCACCGCCGCCCGCAAGCAGGCGGATGACCTGCGCGCCAAGACGGAGTCCGACGTCAGGACAGCGTCCCAGCAATGCCTTCAAGCCACAAAAAAGGACATCGAGAACGTTCTCGTGAAGGAGATCAGCGCCTCCAAGGTCAAGGACTCCCTTTCAGATGTCTCTTTCCTTAAGGAGATCATCAAGGCCGTGGCCGTCAATTTCAAGGCCAGCGACCCGAGTGACATAGCGCTTGTACTGCCGGAATCACTCAAGAAAGAACTTGAGCCCTGGGTCAGCAGCGAGCTCAAGAAAGCGCTCGGAACAGGAATCAAAGCCGATTTCTCCAAGAAGGTGGCGGGTGGATTCACCATCGGCCCCGTTGACGGCGGCTGGTTCATCAGCATGACCGACGACTCCTTCAACGAACTGATTGCGGAATATCTCCGTCCGGTTACCCGCAAGCTCATTTTCGGTGAATAATTACGAATACATAATAGCCTGCCTGCCTGTCCTCGACAGCGCAGAATGCGCCGATGGCCGTTCCATCGACGCCGATGCCCTGATGGCAGACATCCGCAGCCAGTGTTCAGACCGGGACCTTGAGATTCTGGACTTCCTTTGCAAGGGTTTCGACAACGGGTCTCTCGGAGAGGAATTCTACCTGCAGGCCCTCAGGCACAGCAACCGTTTCATACGCGAGTACTTCGCGTATGACCTGGATGTACGCAACACAAAGGTCGAATTCCTGAACACCGCCCTCGGCAGGCCTGCCGGCCAGGACATAGTTCTTCCTGAAAGGCTTGAGGAACAGATTTTCGACGGGCGCGAAGATGTGGATGCAGTTCTCTGCATGGATGACATCCTTGCAAGGGAAAGAGGGATCGATGAACTGATGTGGCGCAGGATCGATGAGATCACCAGCCTGGACATCTTCGACCTCGACCTCATCCTCGGTTTCGCCGCCAAACTGAAGATTGCCGACCGCTGGTTGAAACTGGACGAAACGACAGGCCGCGAGATGTTCAGGAGAATCGTGGACGGCATAAGACAGACATACGACAACAAAAAGAAAAATATATGAATACTCAAGGAAAGGTAACGGGCATCGTCTCCAACCTGGTGACCGTAAAGGTCGAAGGTCCTGTGGCAGAGAATGAACTCTGCTTCATCAACCTCAACGGCACCGACCTCCTGGCCGAAGTCATCAAGGTCACGGGAGACAAGGCGTCCGTGCAGGTTTTCGAAAGCACCCGCGGATTAAAGAACGGCGACAGCGTGACTTTCCTCGGGCGTATGCTCGAGGCCACTCTGGGTCCCGGTCTTCTCTCCAGCGTCTATGACGGTCTGCAGAACAACCTGGCCACAATGGAAGGCGTATTCCTCAAGAGAGGAGAATACACCGACCCTCTTGACCACGAAGCCCTCTGGGACTTCACTCCGCTCGCCGCTGCCGGCGACAAGGTGGTCGCCGCCGACTGGCTCGGCGAAGTCAAGGAAGGATGGCTGCCTCACAAGATTATGGTGCCGTTCAATTTCAAGGGTGAATACACCGTAAAATCCGTGAAGGAAGCCGGACAATACAATATTGACACCGTCATCGCCGTCCTCACGTCCAAAGAGGGCGAAGACGTCGATGTCACAATGGTACAGCGCTGGCCCGTAAAGGTCGCCGTCGGCGGATACAAGGAGAAGCCGAGGCCGCAGAAGCTCATGGAGACCGGCGTGCGCGTGATCGATACCTTCAACCCTATCGCTGAAGGCGGCACGGGATTCATCCCGGGTCCGTTCGGCTGCGGCAAGACCGTGCTGCAGCACGCCATCGCCAAGCAGGGCGAGGCCGACGTCATAGTAATGGCGGCCTGCGGCGAGCGTGCCAACGAGGTCGTGGAGATTTTCTCAGAGTTCCCCGAGCTCATAGACCCTCATACCGGCCGTCACCTGATGGAGCGCACAACCATCATCTGCAACACTTCGAATATGCCTGTCGCCGCACGCGAAGCATCCGTTTACACGGCGATGACCATCTGCGAATACTACCGCGCGATGGGACTCCGCTGCCTCCTCCTCGCCGACTCCACTTCACGCTGGGCACAGGCGCTGCGCGAAATGTCCAACCGTATGGAGGAACTTCCGGGACAGGATGCATTCCCTGTGGACCTTTCATCCATCATCTCCAACTTCTATTCACGCGCAGGAATGGTGGTTCTCAACAACGGGCAGACAGGCGCAGTCACTTTCATAGGCACCGTCTCCCCTGCCGGAGGCAACCTCAAGGAACCGGTGACGGAATCAACCAAGAAGGCAGCCCGCTGTTTCTACGCCCTCGAGCAGAACCGCGCCGACCAGAAACGCTACCCTGCCGTCAACCCTATCGAGTCTTACTCCAAGTACCTTGAATATCCCGAAATAGCCAAGTATCTCGAATCCGTTTTCGGCGAGGGCTGGGTGGACAAGGTCCTGCAGGCAAAGAACTATATCCGCAGGGGCAAGGAAATGGCTGAACAGATCAACATCCTCGGTGACGACGGCGTCCCTATGTCATACCACGAGACATTCTGGAAGAGCGAGCTCATCGATTTCGCGTTCCTTCAGCAGGACGCGTTCGACGCGATCGACGCGCTCTGTCCAATCGACCGTCAGAAATATATGCTCGACCTTATCCTGAGCATCTGCGCCCGCGAATTCTCATTCACCGACTACGAAGTCTGCAGAAACTACTTCAAGCAGATCATCAATACCCTGCGCCAGATGAACTATACCGAGTTCGGAAGCGAAAAATTCAACGGTTACTGCGAACAGCTCGACAAATTACTCTCCGAAAATGGCAAATAAAGCATATCAACGCACATATACCCAGCTCCAGGCAATCACCAAGGCCACAGTATCGCTGAAGGCCCAGAACGTTGCCAACGACGAGCTGGCCACAGTCAACGGCAAGCTTGCCCAGGTGGTCAAGACCAAGGGGGAACTTGTCACGCTTCAGGTGTTTTCCGGTACTGAAGGCATTCCTACCAATGCCGAGGTCGCTTTCCAGAGCGCGCCTCCTACCATCAAGGTCAGCGAGCAGCTGTCAGGGCGTTTCTTCAACGCCTACGGTCTGCCTATCGACGGAGGCCCGGAGGTCGAAGGCGAGGTGCGCGAGATCGGCGGACCTTCCGTCAACCCTTACAAGCGCCGCCAGCCGAGCCAGCTCATCCCTACCGGAATCGCCGGCATCGACCTGAACAACACGCTGGTGTCCGGTCAGAAGATACCTTTCTTCGCCGACCCTGACCAGCCTTACAACCAGGTGATGGCTGACGTTGCGCTCCGCGCCGACGTCGACAAGATCATCCTCGGAGGAATGGGTCTGTCAAACGACGACTATCTTTATTTCCGCCATACCTTCGAGGCGGAGGGCGCTCTCGACAAGATCGTATGTTTCATAAACACCACCGAGGAACCTCCTGTAGAGCGTCTTCTCGTGCCTGATATGGCACTTACCGCCGCAGAGTATTTCGCCGTTGACAAGAACGAGAAAGTGCTCGTGCTGCTCACCGATATGACGCTTTACGCCGACGCCCTGTCCATCGTGTCAAACCGTATGGACCAGATCCCTTCAAAGGACTCCATGCCGGGTTCGCTCTACTCAGACCTTGCAAAGATCTACGAGAAAGCAGTCCAGCTTCCGGCCGGCGGCTCCATAACCATCATTGCCGTGACCACGCTCAACGACGGCGACATCACCCACGCGATCCCGGACAACACCGGATACATCACCGAAGGCCAGCTGTTCCTCCGCTACGATTCCGATTCCGGCAAGGTCATCGTGGATCCGTTCCGCTCCCTCTCACGACTCAAGCAGCTCGTACAGGGCAAGAAGACCCGCGAAGACCACAGCCAGGTGATGAACGCCGGAGTGCGCCTCTATGCTGATGCGCAGAACGCAAAGACAAAGCTGGAAAACGGCTTCGACCTGTCGGACTATGACCTCCGCTGCCTCGACTACGCGAAGGAATACGCCACACGCATACTTTCGATTGACGTGAACATCAAGATAGACGAAATGCTCGACACCGCATGGGAGCTCTTTGCAAAGCACTTCTCCCCTGCCGAGACGGGTATCAAGCAGGTCCTGATTGACAAATACTGGAAAAAACAGGAAGCATAAAACCGGATGGCCATAAAGTTCCAATATAACAAGACATCCCTTACGAATCTCGGCAAACAGCTGAAGATCCGCAAGAATGCGCTGCCGACTCTCAAGAGCAAGGAGTCGGCCCTGCGTATCAGTGTCCAGATGGCCAAAGCTTCTGCGGAACAGTACCGTAACGAGTTGGAGGCAAAGATGAAGGAATACGACTACCTCGCCGCCCTCTGGAACGAGTTCGAGCCCGACCTCATCACGATCAGGGACGTTGACCTCAGCATCGGCAAGGTTGATGGCGTCAAGGTTCCGATCCTTGATGAAATCCATTATGAGCTCAAACCGTTCAACGCCTTCGTCAAGCCTGCCTGGTACGTCAACGGGGTGCGCATCCTCCAGGAACTGACCTTCCTGGGCCTCAAGTCCGAGGTTGCGGAAGAGCGCATGCGCATTCTCGAATACAACCGCAAGAAGACCACTCAGAAAGTCAATCTCTACGAGAAAGTGCAGATTCCGGGCTACCAGGAGGCAATTCTCAAGATAAAGAGATATATGGAGGACGAGGAAAACCTCAGCAAGGCCTCCTCAAAAATCGTAAAGAACCGTCACGCCCTTGAGGAGGAGGAAGAAGAACTGGTATGATCACACGGATGACCAAATACTCCTTCGTCCTTCTGAACGGCGACAAGGACCTGTTCCTCGAAAGGCTGCAGGAACTCGGAGTGGTTGACATCACCCGCTCCTCAAAGCCTGTGGATGACCATTCCCGCGACCTTCTCGCCGGGATGGAGAGCATCCAGGCCGAGATCAGCTGCATAAAGAAGGGCTCGGACGCTCATCTCGCCGAACTGCAGAGCAGACTCGCCGAGCTGCGTCGCGCTGAAGCGGATGTGCGCCCGTGGGGCGAATACGACGCCGAAGCGCTGGGCGCACTGAATATTCCCATCAGGTATTACCGCTGTCAGGAGAAGAAATTCAATGCTGAATGGCCTTCACAATGGGCCATCCAGGAGGTTCTCCGCGAAGGCGGCAATGTCTGGTTCGTACTGCTCGGAGATTCGGAAGGGTTCCCTCTCAAGGATATGCCTGCGCCGCAGCACTCCCTGACAAAACTTAAGGACCAGATTGCTGACGCCGAAGCTGCTGTCAGGCACTATGAGGAAGTTCTTGAAGGACGCAAGTCCGAACTTCCGGACCTCCAGCGCCAGCTGGATTCAGCTTCCGCAGGACTGAGCAAATACCTTGCTGACGCCGCCGGGCAGCCTTCTGCCGAAGACGCCCTCATAATATTCGAAGGTTTTGCTCCTACCGAAAACGACTCCGCCCTGAAGGCCGGCCTGGAAGAACTGCCCGTACTGTATCTGGACTCCCCTGCCACGGCGGATGACAATCCTCCTGTAAAACTCAGGAACAACTGGTTCACGAAACAGTTCGAGGTGCTTACCGAGATGTACGGAATGCCGGTTTACAACGAGTTCGACCCTACCGTATTCCTCAGCATATTCTTCCTGCTGTTCTTTGCCATGTGTATGGGAGATGCGGGCTATGGCCTGCTGCTCATAGCCATAGGACTTGCCTTGAAGGGCAAGGAAGGCGGACTTGCCAAGCTCTGGAGCCTGATCATCACGCTCGGTGCCGGCACCGTTGTGGTCGGACTCGTGATGGGAGGATTCTTCGGCATAGACCTTTCAACCAAAGAATGGGTCCCTGAAGGGATGAGGAGGCTTATGATCACAGGCGACTGGGAGGTTGGCGGCAGCTCCTATTCAAAACAGATGATACTGTCATTGGGCATAGGTGTGCTGCACATATGCCTTGCCATGATAGTCAAGGCCGTATGGGCCGTCAGGAACAATGGATTCAAGAACAGCCTCGGCACGCTTGGCTGGACACTGCTGATAGTCGGCTGCGTACTGGCTTTCTCCGTCGGACTCCTGGGCATCGTTTCCGAAAGCGCAATGAAATGGATGCTGATAGGCATAGCCGCAGTGTCTGCGCTTGGCATCTTCATTTTCAACAAATGGGGGCGCAATCCGCTCGTCAACATCGGTTCAGGACTTTGGGACACCTACAGTATGGCTTCGGGACTTATGGGAGACGTATTGAGTTATCTCCGACTTTACGCTCTCGGAATGTCCGGCAGCATGCTTGGCGCAACCTTCAACCAGATTGCAGGCATGGTACTCGGAACCAATCCTACCTGGCAGTGGCTCCCGTTCGTGCTGATCGTCCTTTTCGGCCATGCCCTCAACCTCGCGCTGAGCTGCCTCGGAGCCTTCGTCCACCCGCTGCGTCTCAACTTCGTCGAATTCTTCAAGAATTCAGATTATCAGGGACGCGGTGTAACGTACAACCCTTTAAAGAAATAAGTAAAACAAATAAAATCAAACAGTTATGCTAAATTTAGTACTCGGTTACCTCGGTCTCGGACTTATGCTGGCACTTGCCGGCGTAGGATCAGCCATCGGCACCACCATAGCCGGCAATGCCGCTGAAGGTGCACTCAAGAAGAATGCGGAGAAGTCATCATCTTATATGATCTTGTCTGCAATCCCTGCCTCCCAGGGTCTGTATGGCTTCCTTGCCTTCATCCTCTGGCTCAACAAGGATTTCGCCGCAGACGGGCTTATGTATTTCGGAATCGGCATCAGCGTCGGCATCACCTGCATGATCTCAGCGATCCGCCAGGGTCAGGTCTGCGCGAACGGCATCATCGGCATCAGCCAGGGCCACAACGTTATGACCAACACTATGATCTACGCCGCTCTCCCTGAATTCTACGCCATCCTCGCCCTCCTCGGCGCTATTCTGATCCACTAGATCAACGATATGGGATAGTTTAAGGAATTATCAGTTTCTGTCCCGGACGGATGCTGGACGAGCCGAGGTGATTGGCATTCTTGATATCGTCAGCGCTGACGCCAGGGAAACTCTTTGCGATGCCATACAGCGTGTCACCGGACTTGACGGTATAGATTTTCTCGCCGTTGGATCCTGTCGTGGTCTTTGCTGCTGCAGAGCTGGAACCGGAGCTTGTCGAAGTGCTCTTGGACGTCGTCGTGCCTGATGTCTTAGGGCCGGAGCCGCCCTTGTAGATATACAGAATCTGGCCTATGCGTATGTTGTTTGAACGCAGGTGGTTCCAGGACTTGATCTGGTTGACGCTCACGCCATACTTCGAGGCGATCCTGCCGAGATAGTCACCGTTCTTCACGCGGTATGCGATTCTCTGCTCTGTAGATGCGCTCTTGACGTCCTTAATGACCTTCTCGCTCATAAGCGAGTCGGCCTTGAACTTATATAAGGAGTCCTGGTCGGCTTCGAGGAAGGCGCTGGTCCAGGTGAAAGGCAGGTTGAGGATGTATGTCTTGGAGTCACCCGGAATGATATCGTGGGTATACTGAGGATTCAGGTTACGGAGGTCCTCAAGAGGGACTCCGACCACCTGGTTGACCTGCTGGAAGTGGAGATTCCTGTGGATCTCTATGGTATCTGTCTGGGCAGGCATACCAACTTTCATAGGCTGTATGCCATATTCACGATAGTACGTCATCGCATACATGGCGCCCACGAATGCCGGCATATAACCGCGGGTTTCGCGCGGGAGGAAAGGATAGATGCTCCAGAAGTCACGGGCGCCGCCGGCACGGCGGATCGCCTTCGAGACATTGCCCGCGCCGCAGTTGTATGAGCTGATCGCCAGGGCCCAGTCGCCGAAGATCGAATATGCATCGGCAAGATATCTGGCGGCGGCGTCAACCGCCTTCTCAACGTCAAGGCGTTCGTCCACGAAGGAATTTATCTCAAGACCGTAGTTGCGTCCGGTATTGTACATGAACTGCCACAGGCCACGCGCTCCGGCTCTCGAGGTGGCGCGGATGTTCAGCATCGACTCGATGATCGACATGTACTTGAGCTCCGTAGGCAGATTGTATTTGTTCAGAGTCTCCTCGAAAATCGGGAAATAGTAGTAGCTGAGACCTATCACGCGGGCCATCTTGGACGGCATCTTCTCAGCATAAAGCACCATATAGTTCTTTACGGTCTCGTTGAAAGGAAGCGATATGTACGAATTCATCGCCTTGAGGCGGCGCATCAGTTCTTCGTCCGAAACGTTGGAAGTGAACTTGACTGAATCCATATCATATTCCACGTCCGTGGAATTGGCATACGCATTCTCATACCACTGATGAAGAAGGCTGTCGATGACCTCCTGGCTGTACTGCTCGGGATTGTTCTCATCTTCGTTGCCCTGGAAAACCGCGGCGATGTCCTCTTCATATTCCCTTCTTTCGGAAAGTTTGTCGATAAGCGCCTGCAGCGAATCCAGCGCAGCCTTCAATTCATCATTCTCCTTCTGGAGCTGCGCCTTGGTGGGCGCCTTTGTCTGGGTGGTCTTTGTCTGGGTGGTCTTTGTAAACGTCTTCTGAAGGAACGAAGCTTGTGCAGAAGCGGAAACGCAAACAAGCAGCGCGGCCAAAGTGTATATCAGTTTCTTCATCATCTAAAAGTTTATGCCCATACGCAAGCCGACTGCCGGTCTCTGGTCTGTGTTCATTACGATCTGGTTGTCAGGCAGCAGAAGTGTCGGCGATATCTTTACCGACAGGTCATCATCCACCTCAAAGTCGTGCATATATGAGAATACGTTGGCGTCTATTATCTGCAGCAGATATACTGCGGCGATCGCAAGTATGGAATAATCGCGGTAACGGCGATAGATGTCCCGGTAATATTTCGCCTGTTCTTTCGAAATAGGGCCGGAATAATCCGAAAGGCTGGCTTCAGCGTATATGTTCTTGAACCGGACGAAATTCATGTTGAATTCGGAGTAGAAGTGAACGGCGGCCGCCATTCCGCCAAGATAGATCGGAAGTTTCCAGTATTCCTTGTTATAGATCTGGCCCAGACCCGGAAGGAGGATGGAATAGATTGTCGCCTTGCCCGCATGCGGGTATGTGCTCGGCTTGTAGCAGATCGCACCGTCGAGAAGGGTTCCCCAGTATGCGACTCCCGCTCCGATGAAACAGTATTTGGCCGCCTCGGTGTTGCCTTTTGCATTGAGGGCGATTCCGGCACCCAGGGCGCCGCCTATGGTTGAATAGACTATCGGAAGTTTCCAGTACTGCTTGTTGTAGATCTGCTGGCCACCGATGAAGACGAAAGCCCCGGCAAAGGAATTGCCAATCTTCATTTCATTCTTATGGCCGAGAGCGCCGAAATATTCCTTGAAGGAGAACACGACATCGACCGAGTCCTTGTCGGTCGTCTTGTCGTCGTTGTATTGCTGGCTGAAAGCCTTCTCCTTGAACTGTGCGGAAGCATCTGCACTGAAAGCAACGGCGACAGCCGCTGCGACAAGCAGTGCGAACAGCTTCCTTCCGGCCATCTTAGTCCCTGAAGGCCTCCACTGCCTTGAGGAATGCCGCGACTTCCTGGTCGGAGGCGAATTTTACGGTCATCGTTCCCTTCCCGGACGCGCTGCGGCGCAGCGTGACCTCGTTGGTAAAGAACTTCGCCATCTGCTGGCGCAGGGCGTTATATTCGTCAGGGAGAACGGATGTCTTTTGCTCCTTGCCGGCCGACGACGCATTTCTGAGCGCCTTGCGCACAAGAGCCTCAAGCTCGCGGACCGACAGGTTGTTCTTGATGGTAAGGTCGCAGAGCTGCTCCTGAACGTCGGCATTGTCAATGCCGAGAAGCGCTCTCGCGTGACCTGCGCTGAGCAGACCGACCTTGAGGTCGTGCTGAACCTTTGCAGGCAGTTTCAGCAGACGGAGGGTATTTGCCACGGTGGCGCGTTTCTTCCCCACCCTGTCGGCCATTTGCTCCTGCGAAAGGGCGCACTCGTCGATGAGGCGCTGATAGCTGAGGGCAAGCTCGATAGGGTCGAGGTTCTCCCTCTGGACGTTCTCCACAATCGCCATCTCCAGCATCCCGTGGTCGTCCGCTTCGCGAACGTAAGCCGGAATGTTGGACATACCTGCCATGCGGCAGGCCTTGAAGCGGCGTTCGCCGCTGATTATCTGGTAGCGCGTATCGGAAAGACGGCGCACCGTAATAGGCTGGATGAGACCATACACCCTGATGGAAGAGCAAAGCTCCTCAAGGGCCGACTGGTCGAATGACATTCGCGGCTGGAACGGGTTGGGCTCGATGTAATCCACCGGCACGCGGAGTATGTCGGCCGTAAGCCTCGGGCGTGCGGTGACAATATCCTTGTTGAGATAGCCCACCGGAGCGCGGAGGGTTTCCTCGCTTCTGGATTCGCCCAGAAGGGCGCCCAGACCCTTGCCGAGTCCTCTTGGTTCCTTATTGCTCATTTGCTGCGGTTCTGTTATGCTCCATCACTTCACGGGCAAGGTTCAGATAATTGGTCGAGCCGTTGCACATGATATCATAAAGGAGGATTGGTTTTCCGTGTGAAGGGGCCTCGCTGAGGCGTATGTTCCTCTGGATGACCGTGTCGAAGACAAGGTCCTTGAAATGTTCGCGGAGCTCGCCTACGACCTGGTTGTGGACCTTGGTGCGGCCGTCGAACATAGTGACGACAAAGCCCTCGATGGCCAGGTTCGGATTGACGCCGCTCTGCACTATGCGGACAGTCTGGAGAAGCTTGCCGAGACCTTCAAGCGCGAAGAATTCCGGCTGCACCGGAATCATCACGGAGTCAGCGGCGGTGAGGGTGTTGATTGTGATGAGGCCAAGCGACGGCGAGCAGTCTATGATGATGTAGTCATAGTTGTCGCGGATGGGGGCAAGTGCGTTCTTGAGAAGGGACTCTCGGTCCTTGACGTCAAGCATTTCAAGCTCTGCGCCCACAAGATTGATATGGGAAGGGATCATATGCAGGTTGTCCACCTCCGTCTGGATGAGGGCATCCTCGACTGAGATCTGGCCTATGATCACCTCGTACAGGGTACGGTGCTGGTCATTGTCCGGGGCGAAGTTGAGACCGGAAGTCGTATTTGCCTGAGGGTCAGCATCGATGATGAGCACTTTCTTTTCAAGAACTGCCAGAGACGCCGCCAGGTTGATTGCGGTAGTGGTTTTGCCCACACCACCCTTCTGATTTGCAATGGCGATTACTTTTCCCATATAAATAACGTTTTGCCTAAAGTGCAAATTTACGAATAATTTCCTATATTTGTGCTATGACTGAAACTAAGACCGAGTGGTATTTTATCGTCAACCCCAGAGCCGGCTCCGGCAAGACGATGTCAGAGTGGATCCCTGCAGAGCACATCCTCGAAAGCCTTAATATCCCTTACGTTACCGCCTATACGAGTCACAAGCGGCACGCTACCGCGTTGGCACACGACGCGGCGGCTGAAGGATACCGCAGGCTGATCGCCGTCGGCGGCGACGGTTCCATCCACGAGACGTTCACCGGCATCATGAAATGGTGCGACGAGACAGGCACCGACCCGGGAGAATTCTATATCGGCGTCGCCCCTATCGGTTCGGGCAACGACTGGATCAAGGCCTTCAACGTACCTCACGACGTAGCTTCAGTCATAGATCTCATCGAGGCGGATTCATACGCCAAGATGGATGTCGTGAAGGTCAATTCGGTAGGAGGCAAGGTCAGCTACATGGCCAACATCGGCGGCGTCGGCTTCGACTCCCACGTCTGCAAGGTAGTCAACATGCAGAAAGAGAGCGGCAAGCGCGGCAAGATGATATACCTCAACGCCCTGCGTTTCACCATCTTCAACATAAAGGCCATAAACATCAAGATCATGGCTGATGACAGGGAGGTTTACAGCGGTCCCACCTACTCCGTGGCGCTCGGTAACGGACGATACAGCGGAAGCGGTATGCGCCAGGTGCCTCTCGCAATAGTTGACGACGGACTGCTTGATGTAATGATCGTCCCGAAGATCCCTATCACAAAGGTTCTCAGACAGATCCATCGTCTCTTCGACGGCACGCTCACCGAATCCAAGGACGTCGTTTTCGCCCGCTGCAAGAAGCTTGAGATCATCCCTCTCGACGATGAGTCGAACGACATCATCGAGCTCGACGGCGAGATCGAGGGACGCATCCCTCTGACCATCGAGATGGACGGACGTCAGATCAACGCCATCAAGGGTTAGGAATTCAATCCCAGTCTTTCACAGATAAACGACGCTATCTTCGCAATTGCATAACCGAAGACAGCGCCTGCGATGAATCCGGCGCAGACGTCGCCGAAGAAATGCTTTCCCACAAACACGCGGCTCATCCCGACCAGCAGGGCCCATATCCAGATGCAGATGGAATATGCCTTGACGTTCAGTGATTTCCTGTTTTTGAAGCATATTATCGAGCATACCGCTATGCCCAGGGAGTTTGCCGCATGAGCGGAATAGAATCCGTATTTGCCACCCTTGTCTTCAAGGATACGCAGGCCGCCGTCAACCATATTCATATCCCAGCAGGGGCGCAGACGCTCTACGGCGTCCTTCACCACATTGCCGATCTGGTCACAGGCGACGACCGTCAGCGCACAGGCGACTGTGCAGACCAGTCCCCTCTTCCATCCGAGCTTCCAGAACAGGAAGAACACGATCACGGCATACATCGGATACCACACGACCTGATTGGATATGAACATCCATATCCTGTCCATAAAGCCGCTGCTCATCGAATTGATGGACAGGGTGACGGACTGGTCGAGGTGGTGCATGTACTGGAGCACCGTCATTTCTGCAACGCCTTCCATAACAGATCCTTTAGTTTGTCAAGATTTTCACCCGTGCTTGAAGATATGAAAACGTGTGGAATCCTCTTCGGAAGAGTCGGCTCGATCTCCTTTTCTATATCCTTGTCGATGATGTCGCACTTGGTGATTGCAAGCACCCTCTGCTTCGTCAGAAGCTCAGGATTATATAACTTCAGTTCGTTCAACAGTGTCTTGTAGCCAGCTGCAATGTCATCCTCCTCGCAGGAAACCATGAACAGCAGCACGGAGTTGCGCTCGATATGGCGCAGGAAGCGGATACCGATTCCGCGGCCTTCGTGCGCTCCTTCGATGATGCCAGGGATATCCGCCATCACGAACGACTTGTCGTCATAGTAACGCACGATGCCGAGGTTGGGTTCAAGGGTCGTGAACGCGTAATCGGCAATCTTCGGCTTTGCAGCCGTCACCACGCTCAGCAGCGTGGACTTTCCCGCATTCGGAAAACCTACAAGCCCCACGTCTGCCAGAAGCTTCAGTTCGAGGATGAACACGCCCTCCTGCCCTTCCTCACCAGGCTGCGCATAGCGCGGCGTCTGGTTGGTGGCAGTCTTGAAATGGTCGTTGCCCCAGCCTCCCTTGCCGCCCTGGCAAAGGATTCTCTCCTCATCCGCTTCCATCATCTCGAAGAGCACCTCATCGGTCTCCGCGTCCTTCACGACGGTGCCTATAGGCACGTCGAGGACGATATCGGCGCCGTTCTTGCCGCGGCACAGCGCAGCGCCGCCCTTCTCCCCGTCCTCCGCCTTTATATTCTTGCGGTACTTCAGGTGTATGAGCGTCCAGAACTGCGGATTCGCCTTGAGGATGATATGTCCTCCCCTGCCGCCGTCACCGCCGTCAGGGCCTCCCTTCGGGATGTACTTGGCGCGATGCAGATGCATCGACCCCGCCCCTCCGTGTCCGGAGGCGCAGTATATCTTGACGTAGTCTATGAAATTAGAATCGGCCATAACCTATTGTAAATCAAATTTGTTTGTTCTTCAAAACCGCCCGGAGTAACAAAATAGTAACAAAACTGTCATAAGTAACCATTGACAAACCTGCTTACAAATTGAAAGTGGATTGCATAGAAAAATGTGTTTTTCCGCTGAATTTTCTCCGCCGATTTCAAAGATCTGTTGTTTCGTAAACCAAATTATGGCCTAACGACTTGCAAATATAGCGATTCTTTTCTGATGCACCTTATATAATATGGAAACCCTCCGCAGATTTCTCTACGGAGGGCATCCTGAAATTACAGGTCTCTCGACCTACGGTTTAATCTCCGTCTTCTTCGTCGGCCTCGAACTTAGCCAGTGCAAGCATCTCGCCCGACTTCTCACCAGTTGCGGTGTTGACGTAGAAATACTTGAAGAAGACCTTAGGATTTCCAGCGCCTACGGCACCGTACTTGGCCTCGTACTTCGCCTTGATGTCGATGGCGGTTGTCACCGGAGTGCAAGGAGCATCGAACTCTGCGGCCTTGCTGTAAGCACGGCTGATACCGTTGCTCTGAGGGTCGGAAGCGCAGATGACAAGCTTGAGGTTGGTCACGCTTGTAGGGATGGAAGCCAACTTGAAGGTAAAGACCTCGTCGGTAAGGGTGATGGTTGCAGCTGCTGGAGCCTCAACACCCGTGAGAGCGGGAGGAGTTGTCATAATGCTGCCGCTACAATAGACTACCCAGTAGTTGAGCCTCATAAAGAGGTTGGAACCGGTAATCTTCGTCTTGGTACCGAGAACTGAACGAGCCTCTGCCGAACCGGCAGCAGCGTTCCAAGCGAGGATCTGCTCGTTGGTGAGAGACTGCCAGGCCTGGGAAAGACGTTTGAAAACGGCCTTCACGGAAGCCTGGCCTGAAGTGCGTACACTTCCACCGTAACCACGGTTTCTGATGTACTTGCGACCGCGCGTCTTCGCTGCGGTCACACCCTTTGCGGAGCCTGACATCTCCTCAAAGGCGATTGAAGGAATGTACTTCATAGCTTGATAAGTTTTGAAGGTGAAACAAAAAGTTTATATATAGCGTATGCAATCGCGCAGAAGGCGGCAATTATCGACAATGAGCCGAGGCTCATCAGGAAGCGCTGCCACCTTGTAATTTCTTTCTCGACTTCCACTGTGTTGGTGATAATCTTGTCCACATAGACCAGGGAATCGCGATATACAATCTGCTTCTCGACCTCTACGGGCTGTTTGTAGGGCTTTGTAGCAAGATTGTGGGTAAGTACTCCACCGGACACGGAAGCCTCGGATTTGGAGTATTTATTCTCCAGTACCGAGGACGTGTCGAGGGTCTGGACTTTCTCCACATAGACGGGTATCTCGAAATAGACGGTGTCCTTTTCGTATTTGGTCTCCGTGCGTACCTCGACTTTCGTCTCTCCTGATGTGACCTGCCGGGAGACCGAGCAGGCCACACAGCTGAGAGCGAGGTAAAGAAGTATGAAGTTTTTCAAAGTCATCTTATTCATTGTTTTCAAGTTTGTCGGCCTTTCGCTGAAGGTCGGATTCTATCTTTATGAATTTGGCATCATACGAAGTCTTGACTCCGAGGATGGCACCGGCCAGAACTAATAGTTCCGATACAATCGAGATTGCAGAGTTGGAAATCTCGCCCGGAGGTGGAACGATGAACAGGCAGACACAGGCGATAGCCACACCTGCCGCAAATGATGCGACGGCCATAATGCCCTGCAGGCGTGTCATTTCTTTCTGTGTCATCTTGGCCATAACTATTCGGTGTCTCTAACTGCAAAGAAGAACAGGAATGCATCGTGACCGGTGGACCCCCAGCCGGACACGCGCTCCTCGTTGGTGAATACGCCATTCTCGATATGAGCCTCTGAAAGACCGTCCATTGTGTCGTGCCCCTGGCAATAGCCGCCCGGGAATGGTATATCAAGAGCGAAGTCCGTAGGCAGGCCCTGGATGGTAGCTTCCCACGGCAAGTCTCTGTAGGCATACGATACGCTTGAGAAGGTGCAGTGGAAGAATACCCAGTGCTCGTGGATGACGCAGATGACATCCGAGGTATAGAGGTATTTCGTAGGCTGTGTAAAGGTTGCGTAGGTCTTCGTAATCTTCGATGCCGTAGAATCTTTGTGCTTGCCGACATACATCGCCTGGATGTAAACGATAACTTCTTCCGCGCACTCAAGTGGCGCGAACTTTTCCAGACATATTGTGTTCTTGTCTTTGATCCAACTGCGGATGACGGTACCGCTGTCGTAGTTCATCGTGTAGGTAGGCCTTACCTGACGGTCAACAAACCTTGCAAATACGCCGGTATCTGTAGAGCGGTCAATCATAAGGTCCGGAACCTTTATCTCCAGAACGTCAGCAGCCTGATATTCCGGGGAAGTGGTATCGTATGTGAATTTGGCATTGAGGACTACGTAATCTTCTTCCTGATAGTCCTTAAACTGTATGGTTCCAGCGCCAAAGTTGTTGCTTATTGAGTTGAACATAGGTCAAGAATGATTTATTTGTAATACACTCCGGTTCCGAACACTTCGGATGGTTTGACATAATAGCCGCCGCGGTGGGCGAATATGATTCTCGGATTGTAGGAGCCGACGAACTGAACCTGGAAAGATTGAGCAGTGATTTTATTCCCACCGGCACCACGGGCAAGCAGATAGCTGTATCCTTCCATTGAAGTCGGGACGCCATCTTCAGGGTACACCTCAGAGGATGCCACGTTACTATGTCCGAGGCAGACGGTATCGAATGAGATTGCAGGTGCGCCAGTAGTCAAATCTATATCGAGTTTGGATACGTGACTCTCCGGTGAAACATTTTCAAGAGTGTATTCAACCCTATCGACCAGACCTTCCTCGTGAGCTTCTTCCTCGGAAATGCAGAAGCGTGTCACGCGCATAGTTTCGCCGACAAAGCCGGTAGCCGGGTCAAGCCAATAGAGTTCGATGAATACCTTTTCGCCAACCTCAGGCATAAAGCCAATCTTCTTGGTGTAGAGCTGTGTTAATGCAGCATCGCCCCAGTTGTCCACCATACCTGGAGTGACGATTACGGTCTTGCTCCAGCCGGATGAAATGCCGACTCCCTGACCGGCGGACATCTTAACGACCAGTTTGTAAGTGCCTGTAGGATTGACTATGCCGGTAAGCAGCACTCTCTTGGGAGTAACCCAGATTTCATCCCAGTCAACTTCCGGGATGTCGCTCTTGTACTCAGGAGCATCGGCCAGCATACCCTCTCCGGCTATTTCACGATTGGCATTGATACGTACAAACGCATTGTGGGCGGTCATTTCAGCAGCCTTGCCGAATGTGGATATGCCCTTGAGATGCTCAGCCAAAGCTCCCCAGGCTTTCATTTGGGAATCGGTGAGCTGCTTATACGCCCGGGAAACTTTGGACAGAGTATTTCTGGAGACTGCCTGAGCAGGAGTCTTTGTCTTTGCTTGATATGCTTTGTGATTGAGAATCGTGCGGCCTCCGATAGACCTTGCCGTCACGTCACCGGCACTGCCGGAGAATTCGCCGAATGCTATGGATGGAATGACTTTCATACTACAATTTCTTGTAGCAGCCGCCGATTCCGATACAAATATACAAAATATATTTAATATCACAATATCAAATTATTGCGATACTTTATCTTTAGTAATACTTAAAATAAAATTAAAGGGAAATCAAGAAAGGAATCTTCTTGTATTGGGACCGGTATCCGGTCCTTGAATCCAGCAATAGTAATCGGCAATGTACCTGAAACAAGCCTCCTTCTACATTCCATTGACTGCGGATGTTTGACACCGGGACCGATACGATACAGTCATCCGAAGTACAGTTCTCTGATGCTATGAAATTTCTCAGATACCCGGGTTGTCTTCCTCTGCCGGGTGATGTGAATTGCAACTTGGTGAGCAGCCTGTATCTCTCGGGCTCCAGGCATTCCGGCATTTCCACTCTGAACTTGATGATACCTCCATCAGGACCGAATTCTTCAGTACCGGCATAATTCGCCACAAACACCGGGAATTCCACGAATGCTGCAGGAGCCGGAATATGTTCATCACCCAGCTGGGCGAAGCCATGATACGCGCTGACGAACAGATTGTACCCGGAAATCCTGCTCGTTCCATCGAATGGGGGACGGTGGCTCACCACCGGATCTGAATGTCTGTTCCATTCCTCCTGAACCTTGTGCTCCAAACTGCGCCAGGCCTCCAAAGCCCGATGGTGAAGCTGTGCCTGGTCCAGCTGTCGGGATGTCTCCGAGAACTCTGATGCTGGCTTATTCTTCCAGTAACATTTGCCGTCCCGATGGTAGAAGGTAACCTGCCCGGCAGACCCCCAGCAGTCAGAAATTAATATGTTTGGAATAAATGAAGGCATATGTTTAACTATCTGAATACAAAGATAATGAATTATCCCATCTAAAGCGAATGGCGTAGACATATACCTTCCATGAGGGAAGGTGATGCCTTGAAGTCTTAAGTTGGGAGGTACCATCAAGTATACATAAAAGAAAACGCCACTAACGCCAACGGCGGCACAGCCGCCATCCTGGAATATGTATATACTTCTGTGGTCCCGGTCGCGCGGGTGATGCCGGTCGATTTCGGCACGACCTGGAAGCGTGCGTCAGTGTGGGTGGGCTCGGCGGTTTCTGGAGCGAAGGCTTGACGGCGTCAGCCGTGAAGCCGGAGGGACAGAAATCGCGAGCAGGCAAGGCCGTAGGCCGCGGCAGGTGGCGGACGCACAAACGCTGATGCGAGAGATAAGGGTGACTCCGCCACTGGCACTTCATCTGAATATGGGCACTGACGGCAACAACGGTGGGACGTGTGAGTCCGGTAGCCCGGACAAGCTGGTGCGGAGTGTGGAGGTGAAGGGATTGTAGGCGTACAGGCAGCGGAGACTTCAGGCTCCGATGACTCGCCGGAAATCCCGAAGCCGTAACACGGATGCACGAGCGAAGGACGGAACCGACGATGCGGAGCGAGAGCAGAGCAAGCTTGCTGGCTTTGCCGAGCCGCGAGGAGGAAAGGGCCAACGGCCCTAACAGCGTGACCGGACACTAATAACTTCCTCTGGCGAGTCTATGACTGTAGCGATAGCGGAAGGAACAGTCTCGCTTTCCTGCGAGCCCTCGGAAGAGGTGTGCGGAACGCAGTGCAGCACACGTCTGGAGAGGATTAGGCGAGCAGTATAATAGACAAGGCGCAGCCTTACCGAGGAGCGAAGGCTCTTGACTCTTTGTCGGGAGCCTGCGAGCGACA
>JAUNNZ010000018.1 GCA_030537315.1 Bacteroidia bacterium | reverse complement strand
AAGAAATTAACGCTCTCGATTATTGTATTTCTCGGTACTTGCTTGTACTTATCTTCCAATATTTTCAAAGAACTTTGTCGCCGTTGTTTGGAAACGGGCTGCAAAGATAAATACTTTTTATTTACCGACAAATTTTTTTTGACTTTTTTTGCTTGAGCCAATTCCGTATCTTTGTTGTATGATATCTCTGTGGCATATTTTCGGTGTTTTCTTCAAGATAGGGGCCTTCACGATAGGCGGCGGATACATGATGGTACCCGCCATCCAGGACGAGTTGAGCCGCCGCGGATGGATAAGCGAAGACGAACTTCCGGACATCGTCGCGCTAGCCCAGAGCGCTCCCGGCCTGCTTACCGTCAACATGGCCATTTTCGCCGGGCACAAGCTGCGCGGCATAGCGGGCAGCATCGTCGCCACGCTGGGCAGCATACTGGCCCCGTTCATCATCATCCTGCTGATCGCGATGTTCTTCACCAGCTTCAAGGACAATCCGATAATCGTCAAGATGTTCAACGGCGTCCGCCCCGCAGCCGTGGCCATCATAGCGGCTTACTGCGTCAAACTTCTCCACAAGCAGACACACTGGTGGCAGTGGGCCATAGCGGCCGCCACGACCTGCGGAATGGTATTCCTCAAGATATCCGCAATCTACATACTTCTGACCATCATAGTCTTTGCAGCGGCAATCACTTACTTCAAGGAAAGGAGGGCCGCGAAATGATCAGCATTTTCCTTCAGCTCTTCTGGACTTTCTTCCTCATCGGAATGTTCACCTTCGGCGGCGGATATGCCGTGATCGGCGTCGTCCAGAGCGAGGTTGTGGTGGCCAAGGGATGGATTTCCGAAAGCGTGTTCACAGACATCGTGGCCATATCGCAGATGACACCGGGGCCCGTCGGCCTCAACTGCTCCACCTACGTGGGATACGAAGTGCTGAAGCAGGCCGGCGCCGGCGAACTTGTCGCCGGACTGGGCTCGCTCACGGCCTCGCTGGCAGTGGTTCTGCCAAGCTTCATCATAATGCTTGCGATAGTCAAGATCTATGACACCTTCCGCAAGTCGCCCGTCTTCAGCGGAGTGATGTCCGCGCTGCGTCCGGCCGTGGCCGGCCTTATCGGCGCGGCCGCCATCGCACTGATGTTCTACATCCGCTTCGGCGGATCCGGCCTCGAGGCGGGCATCATTCATGACAACTTCCCTGACTGGAAAAGCTGGGCCATTTTCGGAGCGGCGTTCCTGCTGTCCTTCTGGAAGAAAGCCGGCGCGCTCAAGGTGATTTTCGGCGCCGCCGTCCTCGGCATATTGATTTATTGATTATCTTCACGGACGAAACGATAGGATATGAAAAAACTGCTCGCAACAATCGCAATCCTGCTGCCTCTCACCTCTTTTGCAGGAGAAATCAAAGACATCATCCCCGCTCCGCAGAAAGTGGAGGTGCTCAAGGGAACGTTCCGCGCCGGAGGAGCGAGCATCAAATGCGACCCTTCCGTCCCGGGAGGAGTGGTCGACGCCATCAGCCGCTTCTCCAACAGCCTGTCCATCGGTTCCGGCAAGACGAGTTATGTCTCCACGCCTATCGGCCTGAAGGAATCTGTCGAAAGCGGCAACGGCAAGGGCATCATTTTCCTGAAGGACACAAGCCTGGAGCCGGAGCACTACTCCATAAACATCAGCAGCAAGGCCGCCATAATCAAGGCAGGCGACCTGAACGGTTTCATATACGCCATCGAGACAATGAAGCAGCTGCTTCCTACCGAAATCTACGGCAATGTTTTCAATGAAGACGTCAGGTGGACCCTGCCGTGCTGCATCATCGAGGACGGCCCCCGTTTCGGATATCGCGGAATGCACCTCGACTGCAGCCGCCATTTCTGGACCCTCGACGAGATAAAGAAGTATCTTGACGTAATGGCCATCTACAAGCTCAACCGCTTCCACTGGCACCTTACGGATGACCAGGGCTGGCGCATCGAGATCAAGAGATACCCTCTCCTCAGCCAGATCGCCTGCTACCGCAGCGGCACCATGATCGGTCACGACTTCAGCAGCAGCGACAACATCCGCTACGGCGGATTCTACAGCCAGGAAGAGATCCTGGAGGTCGTCGGCTACGCCGCGGCCCGCGGCATCACCGTCATCCCGGAAATCGAACTTCCGGGGCATATGCTTGCCGCAATGTCCGCCTACCCATGGCTCGGCTGCACAGGCGGCCCGTACGAGGCCTGGACCAAGTGGGGCGTCAGCGAGCAGGTACTCTGCGTCGGCAAGGAAAGCACATTCACCTTCATTGAGAATGTGCTCACGGAAGTGGCCGCGCTCTTCCCGGGCGAGTACATCCACATCGGCGGAGATGAATGCCCGAAGACAGAATGGGAGAAGTGCGAACTCTGCCAGGCAAAGATCAGGGAACTTGGCATCAAGGGCGATGACAGGTACTCGGCGGAGCAATACCTCCAGAACTATGTGACCAAACGCGTCCAGGACTTCCTTGCCACAAAGGGCAAGAAAATAATCGGCTGGGACGAAATCCTCGAAGGCGAGCTCGCCCCAGGCGCCACGGTCATGTCGTGGCGCGGCCAGAGCGGCGGCCAGGATGCGGCGGCGAAAGGATTTGACGCAATCATGACCCCTACGTCACATTTCTATTTTGACTACTGCCAGTCCGAGGACGCGGAGCACGAGCCGCTCTGCATAGGCGGTTTTGTGAGCGTAGAGAAGGTCTACTCCTTCGATCCGATGGAAGGCATCTCCCCTGAGAACCAGAGCCATATTCTCGGAGTACAGGCCAATCTCTGGACTGAATACATCAAGACCGAAGAACATCTCGAATACATGCTTCTCCCACGCCTCCTGGCGCTCAGCGAAGTGCAATGGTGTACACCTGAGAACAAGGACTACGGAAGATTTGTCCAGGCCGTGACCGGCCACGGATTCAAGGCGCTCGACTTTGCCGGTTATACTTACGCGAAACACCTCGTCGGCATCAACGGCGACAACATCAAATAAGACAATATGTACGATCTTGCTATCATAGGCGGTGGCCCCGGCGGCTACGTCGCGGCTGAAAGAGCCGGCGCCGCCGGCCTCAAAGTCATCCTTTTCGAGAAAAACGAACTCGGAGGCGTATGCCTGAACGAAGGCTGCATCCCTACCAAAGCGCTCCTCTGCTGCGCAAAGACATATGACCACGCGCAGCACGGCAAGGCCTTCGGCGTGAATGCCGAGGCCGTGACCTTTGACTTCAGCAAGATGATGGAGCGCAAGACGCGCGTCGTGCGCCGCCTCGTCGGCGGTGTCAAGGCCAAGATGAAAGGCGCGGCCGTAGAGGTAATCAAAGGCTCTGCCAACATCGGGAAGCGCTCCGCGGAGGGATTTGAAATCACCTGCGACGGGCAGTCGTACACCGCAGCCAAGCTGCTCATCTGCACAGGCTCATCAGCGGCCGTGCCACCGATCCCCGGCCTTGCCGAATCAGACGCCATCTTGACCAACCGCGAGATCCTTGCACTCGAGGAACTCCCTGAAAGCCTCGTCATCATCGGCGGCGGCGTCATAGGGATGGAATTCGCCAGTTTCTTCAACAGCCTCGGCACCAGGGTCACCGTAATCGAGATGCTCCCGAAGATCCTCGGCAACCTCGACGGCGAGATCAGCGCCATGCTCCAGGCCATCTACACCAAGAAAGGCGTCACCTTCAAGCTCGGCTGCAAGGTCACCGGCATCGACGCCAACGAAGTCATCTATGAAACCCCCGAAGGCGAAACGGAACGCGCAGCCGGCACGAAGATTCTCGTGAGCGTCGGCCGACGCGCCAACGTCAGTGGCTTCGGGCTCGAGAACATAGGCGTCGAAACTGACCGCGGCATCAAGGTGGATGACCATATGCGCACCAACGTCCCGGGCGTGTACGCCGCAGGCGACGTCACCGGCTTCTCCCTTCTCGCCCACACCGCCAGCCGCGAGGCTGAAGTCGCCGTCGCCAACATCCTCGGCAAAGACGAGAGGATGAGCTATGCCGCCATCCCCGGTGTCGTGTACACCTCCCCGGAGGTCGCCGGCGTCGGCCTCACCGAAGATCAGGCTGAAGGTTGCGGAGTAATGAAACTCCCGATGGCCTACTCGGGCAGATTCGTTGCGGAAAACGAAGACATAACCGGCCTCTGCAAGATCATCTACGACAAGGAGTCAGGCAAGGTCGTCGGCCTGCATATGCTCGGCACTCCGTGCAGCGAAATCATCCAGTCCGGCTGCATCGCGATAGAGTCGGGGATGACCGTAGAGCAGCTCAGAAAGGTCGTCTTTCCGCACCCTACCGTATCTGAGATAATCAAGGAGACCCTACAGAGCGTCTGATCCGTCATCCTGAACACGGTTCAGGATCCAATATGAAGTTGAATATTTGCTGTCCGAGAGAGCTTGGACAGCATTTTTCTGTTCATCGGAGAGAGGAATCTCGGTATCGCCGGCCTGCAGGTATTCCTGAAGAGCGTCCTGAAAGGCGTCGAGAGAAGAGAACTGGGGCAGATAGTCCTTGAGGTTGGTGACGCGGCTGCGGACGGAAGCCACGCCCTTGCGGTGAAGCTTGCTTCCATCGACATCAAGGGCGTGTGTAAGCGTCTCTATGTCGACGTCAAACATAAGCGTGCCGTGGACCAGCTCGCGGTCCTTGAAGACGCGGCGGGCGAAGCCCGACACCTTGTGGCCGTCGACATAAATGTCGTTGCGGCCACCCTGTTCGGCGGGTACGCCGAACTTGCGCAGCGCGTCCACTATCACCTTGACGGCGTCGGCTCCGTTTTCGGAAGACGAAGAGGACAGCGGGCGGAATATGGAGTAGTTCAGGTTCTGGAGATCGTGGTACACGGCGCCGCCGCCTGTCGCGCGGCGGGCGAGAACTATACCCTTTGACCTCAGATATGACAGGTTGACCTCAGCCGCGGCATTCTGGTTCAGGCCGATTATCACCGACGGGCGATCCCTCCAGAGGCAGAAAAAAGTGTCGCCCGGCGACACCTGCTCAAGGCAGTATTCGTCGAACGACATATTGTAGCACGGGTCAGTGCTGGTATTTCTGACAAACTTCATTATTTGAGCGTATCGAGAAGCGCCTTCAGGGTCTTGATGGTCTCTGCAGTACGGGCCTTCGTCTGCTGGACGAAGCTGTTGTCCTCAATGGTACCGAGAGCGGCGCGCATCTCTTCTCCGTTGCGGTAGGTCGCCTTACGGTAGATGTTGTCATAGTCCTTCTTGCGTGACAGATAGACCTGCTCGCACATGAACTCCTGGTTGCGGATCTCGGCGTTGATCGCCTTACGCCATTCGTCGGCCGTGATATCGCAGTTGCGCATCATATAGCCGAGAGACAGATAGGCGTGGCCGAGCTTGTCGTGAGGATAGCGTTTCCAGATATCGTTGTAGCGCTTGTGGATTTCCTTCCAGCTGTTCAGGCGGCCCTCGCGTATGTCGGTGCGGAGGCGGTCAACATCTGTGGTGGCCATGAGCTGGCCGCCCAGGTTCATCCATTCGCGGTGGCGGCGTGTCTTGAACTGGGCCGAGATATCACTCAGGCCTTCGTTCGGATGTGCGGCGAGATAGCGGAGCACGTTGTCCATTGCATAATGGATAAGCATATCGCCATAGCCGTGGTAAGCCTTGTAGACCTTGAGGATGCGGACAGGGCGCTTGCCTTTCTCCAGATCCTCTCCGAACACCTCGAGTTCGTCGACGATGGAGCTGTCGCCCTCAAGCAGTTCTGCACCCTTGGCGCGAAGCTGCTTGTCGTTGAGTTTCTCGAAACTGATATTGTTCTTCCTGTACCAGGCCTTGGCTGTCCAGACTTCCAGAAGCTTGCGCGCAAGGATCACCTCTTCCATACTGTCCGGAGCATATGTGTCAAACTCTATGTTCTGGATTTTGGAGATGCGCTTGTCGCGGTTCTGGTACTTCCAGTTGTTGCGGCACAGCGCATACATATTATAGAGCCACCAGAAATCAGGTATGATCTTCAGTTCCCCGGCTTTCTCGTCATTGATGATCATACTGAACGGAAGCTTGATGTTGAGTTCGTTCGGGTATGCGCCCTTTGCGAGGAGACAGTAGCTGGCGAAACGGCTTGAATGTTTCAGCGATACGCACAGGCCCGGCCAGAAGCCGCGTCCCGCGACGATCTCATTGTCAACGCCGCGGCTGTTGTGGTTGGAACCGATTGTCGCGCCCGCGGCCATATTGCTCTGTCCCATCACCAGCGAGGCGATGAGGAAAGAGTTGTTGTGATGCTGCTCGTGGGCGGGGAAGATCAGGTTGTTGAGAACCTCGCAGCAGGAGATGGTGCTGTTGTCACCCAGGATGGAGTCTATGACTCGGGCACCGTATTTCAGGGCGCAGTTGTTGCCGATCACGAACTTGATGGCGGTGGCGCCGTAGAAGATGTGGGCGCCGTAGCCCACTATGCCGTTCACGAGAATCACGTTCTCGCCGATCTGGGACGGCTCCTTCTCGCTGGAGTTGATGGTTATGTTCTTGAGTTTGCTGGCACCCTTGATGTAACAGGCCGGACCGACCTTTACATCCTTGATGATCTCGGAAGTCTTGATTACGCAGCCTTCTCCCACGGTTCCGTAATATCCGCGGTGATAGTCGACCGAATTCTGGGTGATTTCGGCCAGACGGGCCTGAAGGCCCTTGTCATCGATATATTTGGCCCAGAGATATGCGTCAGCGGTAATCATTCCGTCAAACGGACACACCTGACGGGTCTCCGCCTCATTCATTATGTTGAGCCTGACGCGCACGTCCTCCGATTCGCCGTCCTTGATGACGCCGTTGCCGAATTTCGAGTGGTCGGTGGCGGACATCTCGTGGATATTGAAGAGCATGCAGCGGTTGCCGATGATGTAGTGGCTGAGATAGTGCACGTCGTGAATGGCGCAGTCGTCACCGATGTCGCAGCTGTGTATGGTGCTGTTCGTGATGCCGATAGGCAGGCGCAGGTCGTGGAACTGAAGTCCGTTCTCGTTGACGCGGCCTATGCGCACCATACCCATAAAGCTGTTGTTCTTTATGCAATGAGGGTCGAATTCGTCAGTGACCCAGATATTGTCCCAATTGCCGGCGGTATTGTTGGAGCGCACCAGGGTGGCTATCTCGTCGGCGCGGAGGTGACGCCAGCCGCCTTTGGGCTGACGGACCTGCTTGTTCCGGATATAATATTTATCTTTTCCCGGAGGGAGGAAAGACGGATCGATCCAGCCGTTAATCAGCTTGTCCGGAGTCATTACGGTTACTTTTTCCATATAAGTGGGTCTATGTAATTATACAAAAGTACATATTTGTGATAAAAATTCAATAAATTGCAGTTGATAAAATCAAGCTGAAAATGAACGGAGTCCTGAAGAACTACAGAGGAACCATTGCGATGATAGCGGGAGTCATCGCCGGCGCCGCCGTCGGAGCCCTCTGGCCATCCGCCGCCCATTTCGTAAAACCGGTCGGCGACATCTTCCTGAACCTGCTGTTCGCACTTGTCGTGCCGATGGTGTTCTTCAGCATCTCTCTGGCATTCTTCAGGATGAAGGCGCGGAAGCAGATAGGCAGCGTGCTGCTCAGGACGCTTCTGTCATTCGCCGTCATCTGGCTGTGCTGCGGCATTGTCTCTTACCTCAGCACACTTATGGTCAGTCCTCTCGGCGACTTCGCCCTCGGGCAGGGCGCCGAGCTCAAGTCTGAATCCGCCGCCGGCGGCAATGCCCTGACGGATGCCCTGTCCGTTTCGGACTTCCCTCAGCTCTTCTCCAAGTTCCACCTTCTTCCGCTGATAATCTTCTCAGCCCTCATCGGCCTCGGAGCCGCCTGTGCCGGCGAAAAGGGAGAGCGTGCCGCCAGTTTCTTCGACAGCGGCAACGAGGTTGTCATCAAGGCGATGAAAGTGCTTATGTACGCCGCGCCACTCGGTCTCGGCTGCTACTTCGCTGACACCATCGCAGTGATCGGAAGCGGTCTTCTCGAAGGATACCTGCGGATCCTCATCATCTACTGCGTACTCACAGCCATACTGCTTTTCATAATATTCCCTCTGATTGTGCGACTTGCCCGCGGACGCGAGAGCGTCAGACCGTTCTTCACGCACATCATTCCGCCTACGGTCACCGGCCTCGCCACCGCCTCCAGTTCCGTGGCAATGCCGGGGAACATCGAGGCCGCTGAAAAGATGGGAATCGACAGGAGCGTCGCCCAATCCGTCGTTCCGCTTGCGACCAACCTGCTGAAAGGCGGATCGGTCGCGCTGGACGTCATAAAGGTGGTATTCCTGATGACGCTTTGCGGGCAGACGACCGCCGGCCTTCTTCCCGCAGCAGGCATAATAGGCACCGCGATCCTGTCCGCCCTCGTTTCCGGCGCCGTGACGAATGGCGGCGTCACGGGAGAACTGCTGATATGCTCCCTCCTTGGCGTCAGGCCGGAAATGGCAGGCATCATAATGATAATAGGCACGATAGCCGACATCCCGGCAACCCTGGTCAACTCACAGTCCACGGTGGTTGCGGCAGCTATCGTTGACAAGAAGAAATCAAAAGACAATGCGAAATAAACTCATCCTCATCCTGGCTGTTGCCGCCGCGACTTCCTGCGGGCGCGCCGTCAGGCCACAGCCTCTTCAGAAAGGCGACAGGGTCGCCATCGTCGCCACGTCCTACTGGATGCCCGACTCGACCGTCAGCAAGGCCTGCGACTGCCTCCGGGAATTCGGACTCGAAGCGGTAGTAATGGAGAATGTCCATTTGCAGACACCCGTATCGGACACCGTCAACAGGTCCTATTATGCCGGCACGCCCGCGCAAAGGGCGGACGGCCTTCTGCGCGCACTGAAGGATGACAGCGTCAAGGCGGTCATCTGCGCACGCGGCGGATATGGCGCAATCCAGATGCTGCAGGAACTTGACCTGCGCGAGCTCCGCAGGCATCCGAAATGGATAGTCGGATACAGCGACGTCACTGCACTTCACCTTGCCTGTGTCAAGGCGGGTGTGATGAGCATCCACGGCAATATGGCCAGCAGTCTGGCTGCCGGAGGGCTGGAGGAAGAGGGCAACCGGGAGATGCTGGAGGTCCTGATGGGAAAGAGGCCGTGCTACGAAATCCAGGCTTCGCCCTATAATGTAGAAGGCGAAGCGTCAGGCGTCCTCGTGGGAGGCAATATGATCACGATGATGACGCTGCTGGGCTCGGACTATGACTGCATCGCGGACCGTGACTGCATCCTCTTCATCGAAGAAGTAGAGGAGAGCATGCATGCCATCGACCGTCTGTTCAACATGCTTTCTCTCCAGGGGAAGATGAAGCATATCAAGGGAATCGTATTCGGCGAATTCACCGACTGCGGAACCGAATTCGCCTATGGATCCGTAGAAGAGATGCTTTCTGCATACACCTCAGGCCTCGGTATCCCGGTGGCCTTCGGCTTCCAGGCCGGACACGGTGATTTGAACCTGCCTTTGGTCGAGGGGGCGCCCGCCACCCTGACGGTCTCCGGCCGCAACGCGATTCTGGCACAATAAAACGAAAAGCTCTCGATTTCGCATCGAGAGCCTTCATCAATTCTAACCTTTAAAAAATTTTAACCTATGAAAAAACTATTCGGTTAAAACTTTTTCAAGTTGCGTGCCAAACTTTGATTATTCAGCCAATTTTATAGTAATAATCTTCACATCCTGAACAGGAAGGTCTCTAGGGCCTGTTTCCACACTTGCGATTTTATCGATGACGTCGATTCCGCTGATGGTTTCGCCATAAACGGTATAGTCTCCGTCAAGAGCGGCGCAAGCCTGCTCGTTCTGAACCAGATAGAACTGTGAACCGCTTGACGCCTTCATAGGGTTGGCGGCGTCGCCGCGGCGCGCGGCGGCAAGAGCACCCTTCTTATGACGGTACTCAGGCACGAATTCGGCCGGCACGGTATAGTCGGGACCGCCTGTGCCGAACTTGTCCTTGTTGGCGGGATCCTTGGTGAGAGGGTCGCCTCCCTGGATCATGAATCCGTTGATCACGCGATGGAAAAGAAGACCGTCATAGAATCCGCTGAAAGCGAGTTTCGCGAAGTTGTCGCGGTGCTGCGGGGTCTGGGAATAGAGCTTGACAGTGATGGTGCCCATCGATGTGATGATGTCGAAGACAGGCTCCTCAGGGAGCTGGGCGACCTTCTCCATTGCTGTCTGTTCAAGGACGGCTGCGAGAGAGTCTGCTTCCGCCTGGGCGAGAGCGGCCGCCTCGGCGGCTTTCTTTTCATTGTTGTTGCCGCAGCCGGCCACAATGGCTGCGAGTGCTGCGCTGCAAAGCGTGAGGGTGAGAATCTTTTTCATTTTATTTCTTGCGTTTGATTTCTTTCCAGATGAGGTATGCGTACAGCAGCAGCTGCAGCGTGTCGACGGCAAGCCTAAGCCATACCGGGAGGTCTTTCAGACAGAAGAGGTCGATCGTGAACATTGAGGCGGCCAGGCCGAAGAACAGGAAGACCGTCCTGGTATCATATCCGATAGGATATTTCTTCTGGCCGATGAAATAACTCAGGAGCATCGCTGTGCCGTAACCGGCGAAGCCGCCCCAGGCACAGGCCCAATATCCGATTTTCGGCACGAAGATCACGTTGACGGCAATCATCACAGCCGCGCCTATGGCGCTCATTATCGCGCCCCAGTATGTCTGGTCGCTGAGCTTGTACCAGAATGACAGGTTGAAGTATATGCCCATGAAGATTTCAGCCATCATCACGATAGGGATGACGCCAAGTCCGGCCCAATAGTCAGGCTGGATGAAATGACGGAGGATTGGCATATAGAACATCACTGCAAGGAATGCCAGCAGGGTGAATATCACGAAATACTTCATTCCGTCAGCAAGGGTCTCGGGACTGTTCTTGTCACGGCTGCCGTTGAACACTATAGGTTCATAGGCATATCTGAATGCCTGTGTGAGCAGGCTCATTATCATCGCTATCTTGACGCAGGCACCATAGATTCCCAGCTGGACCTTCCCCTCAACGCCCGGCAGAAGGTAAGGGAACAGTATCTTGTCGGCGACCTGGTTCAGGATGCCCACAAGGCTCAGCACAAGCAGAGGCCAGGTGTATTTCAGAAGACGTTTTGCGAGGTCCCTGTCATAACCGTTCCCAAGTCCCTTGAGCTCCGGTATAAAGCCCAGGAAAACACAGGACGTGCATATCAGGTTGGTGAAGAAGATCAGGCCAACACCGTAGTCATAGTTCACATATAGGTCGTGAAGAGCCGGCATCTTGTCGAAAAGAAGGGGCATCACGAGGAATATGAAGAGGTTGAGCAGTATGTTCGGGATTATGAACGCAAATTTCAGGGCCATAAACTTGAGCGGCCTGCGCTCCAGTCTCAAGCGGCTGAACATAATCGCCTGGAAGGCATCGAACGCCACGATTATGGCCATACATCCTACATACTCCGGATGGGAAGCATATCCCATTGCAGCGGAAATCGGCTTCAGCAATGCCAACACAACGGCAAGGAATGCGATACCTACCGAGCCCACAAGACGGAGTATCGTCCCGTAGACCTTCTTCGCATCCTCGCCTTCCTTATTGGAGAAGCGGAAAAGTGTCGTCTCCATACCGAAAGTCAGGAGAGCGAGGAACAGGGCTGTATACGCATACAGGTTGGTCACGATGCCATAGCCTCCGCTCTCCGCAGCAATCTTGTAAGTGTACAACGGAACCAGCAGGTAGTTCAAGAACCTGCCCACAATGCTGCTCAGACCGTATATAGCGGTATCCTTTGCCAGAGACTTGAGATTCATATGTACAAAGATATAAAATCTCTGGCTTACACAAGAAAAGCTTGGGACCACAAAAACTGATTTGGCAACTGAGCATAGTCATAAGATTTATTTGTGCCCCCCAAAGAAGATATATTTCTTGATTTTTTAAGATTTCATTGGCTTTGTTTTGAGATGCACTACATAGGCTGTTTGATTATGGATCGGGGTGTTACTGTCGGCCCGTTCCTGGATATTTCTGATGATATCATCTCAAAGGCCACGGGCCTGAGTCTGGAGCAGATCGAGGCACTGTGAGTTTCCGCAGCGGAACAGAAGAAATCCTCTTAGATCCTTATGTTCCGTTCAATATACCTTCCTCATTACACCAGACCATCTTTTCATCAACCTTGGCTCCCATAATGCCGATGCCACCGTGAATATTTGTATAAATATTGTCCCTCACATAAATAGAAGACAGGTCTGATGATTCCTGAAGCTGCTGGTAACGGATTGATTCCCTCAAGTATCTGTCATAGTCTTCGGAGACTCCGGAAAATACCACACAACCCTGCTTCTCACCAAGTTCAAGGAGTTTGCCATCATCGACAAGTGGACCCGCAAACTTGTCATTTACAAATCTGATTGGAAAATCCCCGCTGAAATTTCCAGATACAATCAACCACATCTTATCAAGTTCCGAAGGATGAGGAATTCTGAGATATCTGTTATGAATGCTCCTCCCTATCAAATCCGGAGCCAGTGCGACTTCAATCGGAATTCCCATCATAGTTTTAATATGCGTCTCCGGCGTGTATGTACCTCCTGTTAAATTAAAGTTGTCAACAAAGGGATAATCAGTGCAAATCTCTTCGGCAATCGTTCTGCCACTCAAGCTGTCATCATAACGCAAAGCATAAATCCAGGTATATTCAGGCAGCGATTTCAGATGGTACACAATATAAGGACTTGAATCATATTCATAATATGTAGAATCGCCAAATTGGTCTGCGTAATATGTTGCAGACACATCAATCTCCGGAATTGTCTGTTCGGCATATATAGGATCATACCCCGGGACAGAAACGTCCAACCTGTATTTATGTCCCGGAATTGCAGAATAAGAAAGATTCCATATTCCGTCAGACGTTCGCGAAAAACGCCCGACATCCCTTCCTATTGTCAAATCTGTCAGAACAGCTTCCGCATCATAAATATATGTAAGTTCCTTCTCGGACGCGCCTTGCCCGAAACATAGCCTGAGAGTCTGCACAGGCTCATTGGCCAGGACACACTCTACAACGACAGGACGCTTTTCCATTGTATCAAGAGATACTTCCCTTATGCAGGAAGACATTGATAGTATCACCGCCCCAGGCAAAACAAAAGCAAGTATTTGTTTACTCTTCATTTCTGAACTTTCCGATAAGTCACACCAGCAAATGTCATTCTATTAGAAACAAACTCCTCGAGAGCACACTTTTCGAACTTTCCCGTTGGTTCCAATTCCTTCTGAGAAGAAGAGTAATAATCTGCGCTTCCAGAAACAGTCTCAAGGTAGAGTGCTCCATCAGACACATAATACATCCTCGGACTGCTTTCAAGATTTGGAGCAGAAATAGCAAATGTTGAGAAAACATTCCGGCCATTTTCATAATAAAAATGATATCCGGAGAACGTCATACTGTATTCAACCTCATCTCCGTCAACATAGTATGTTGTCGAGAGCCCTCCCTCAGAATCAACATCATTATCCCATTTGATGGCAAAATCCTTCCCCATCAATTCTCCCTTTGCATGTATGGGTTCCCAATATGTATCTTTCAAGCCACCGGAAGGCCCTGGAATCTCTTTGGCGCATCCACACAAAAGGAAAAATGATAGAGAAAAAACAACGTGTATAATTTTAGTTGACATAATCAGAATACGATTTGATAACTGAAATTCGGTAGTATCGGAAGCAGGGACAGTTCTTTCCAAGATTCAGATTTGCTGTCATAGTAAAGCATAAACGGATTGAAGTGATTGGTGACGTTGCAAACACCAAGACTGATTTCATGTTTGCATTTGCCTGTCTCAAAAGAATTTCTGTAGCCAAGATCAAGCCTTACGAGCATTGGCATATGGTAATTGTTCACACCAGAGTAGTACCTGGCAGTCCATTTATCGCCACCCAGCACGTGCATAGGATATGTAGCAGCAGCACCGTCCTCCCACTGACCGCTTTGCAGCGTGAACGCAAGACTGAAACCTTTCCATTTTCCAAGGATATTCAATATATGGGTCCTGTCAAACTTCGCGTGGAACTCACCACCGCCATTAATCTCGGAAAAGCCATATCGATTCGTCTTTGAAATAGTATATGATGCATTGGCATACCAGTCTTCGTGATGATATTCATACAATAACTCCACGCCGAATGATTTGCCATTCCCTTGATTAACATTATTTTCCCAATCGGCCATTCCACCGCTGAAAAGTTCTTGCGCGTAGCGATAATACACGAGATTGACCATCTTTTTGTAGAAACCGCCAATTGCTGCGTTATGATCTTCTGCTTTGAAAGACAGGCCTAGATTACCCTGTAATGTTGATTCCGGTTTCACGTTTTTTCCGGATGGTACAATCATATCCAACGACCAACCTACAGGCAGGCCTTCCAGGGTATGGTAATACTGAACCAACCTGTCGAATGATCCTTCTATGGAAAGATGATCACTTATCTTCCATCTGGAGCAAAAAGAACATTCGGGGTCAAAGTTTGCGCCGTCATTTGAAAGATTCTTATAATAATTGGCACGAGCACTCAACTTCATTTCCAATTTTTCTGGAAGAACGTATCTAGCCTGAGCATATAAGTCACCCAAGAATGTGTCGGACCTATTGTTTATGGCCGCCACCTGACCGGGACTGAACTGTGCGTATCGCATCTTCGCCCCATAGTCAAAAACGAACCTGCCAGCCCTTCTATTTCTATCGAAAGACAATGAAACTTCAAACAAATCTGACCGGAGAGACATATGGCTGTTACTCCCACGGAACTTCTTGTCCTGAACTTGTTCACTTCCGTATTTGTTAACATATGCTGTAGCCTCAAAAGAGGAATTCTCCGAATTCGTGTGATACTTTAAAATGCCTATGGCATTTGACCAACGCATATATTCTTGACTATCGGACTCAAGTGAAAAAGAGTAATTATCAAGGCTACCTATTCCTGAAACTTCCAACCAGCTTTTGTTGCTCATCTGCCAACGGATTTTACCATAAACATCTCCGACTTCAGCACCAAAATCATTCATCTGCCTAAAAAGGTCGGGCAGGCACCCTTTTATGGCCCGATATTCAAAAGCCAAAGGCGAAATGCGTGCTGACACTACATAGGAAAAGCCCCCGGACTTGCCTTCACTTTCTGCACCCAAAAGGAAATTATTCAATGCTATGCTTGTCTTGAATCCATCCTCCGGGACCTTTGATGCTACACATAAGTGAGCGGAAGTAAAGTTCCCGTCTGCACCATCAAAGCCACCTCTCTGAAGCGTTGCACTTTTCATAGCCGCTGTAGGAATGATTGTCGTGAGACCTAACAAATGAGAATACCCATAGATTGGAACCCCGTCAAGAGAGAAGAGCGTGTTGCCCATATTACCTCCACGTACATAAAATGCAGATGTACCATCTGCGCCAGAGGCTACGCCAGGGAGCTTCTGCACCCATTTAATCGGGTCACCCTCCCCGAGAGGCGATACAATACCTCTGACATCTTCAATTCCAATACTCAACTTGTCGAGTGTGCGCACAACATCTTTACGGGATGAGATAATTGAAGGAATCAAGGTGTCCATCTGTATTTCAACTTCAAACTGTTCTGACTGAGAAGCAGACAATCCTTCGTGCTTTTCTCTTTTCAACACGACATACTTCCCGCTGCGCTCCCATAAGATCCCTGTACCTTTGAAAAGTATGGTCAAAGCATCTTCCAACCGTCCGTTCTTCAAATCAGCAACAGTACCCGGGGCATTTACCGGCAAAGACGGATTATACACGAAACTTACACCATACTGCTCTGCCACCATTGCCATTCTGTCTTTAATAGACATCTGGGCCATAGCAGAAACTGATAACGAAAAAATCAGAAACAGTACGATCAGCCGCTTCATCTCTCCACGATAATAGTGATATCAAGTGCCGATTCTATCAGCTTCACGACATATTCAAGGTCGTCTTCACGCGAAAAGCTTGCTGTTAGCCTCTTTTCTGTCGACGCAGTTGACAACTTGCAACCATAAGCCTCTGACAATGCGCATAGCGCATCTACAATCGGAATATCCTCAAACTCCAGCTTTTCTGCTGCAGTCGTCTCCACAAATAGTTTCTGCTGTTCCGATGCTTCTTCCTTTTCAGCCTTTCCTCGCTGAATGGATAGAGCAAGGGAATATCCTCCCGCAAATGCAACAGCAGCACCTATGGCCGAAGAGACAACCGTTAACAACCATTTTTTTCTATGGAACTTGAAATGGTTGCCTCCGTAATATTTCCCGATTGCTTTCGTGACATCAAAACAATCAGACTGGTAGTTGTCTGCGAGGAATCGGATATCCTCTTCACTAATGGTTAACATATTTGATTGAATATAAATAGCAACATAATTGCCAATACCCCCTTGAGAGATTTCATTGCTTTTGTTAGGTGATTGTGCACCGTGTTTTCAGAAATTCCCAGCAATTCGCCTATTCTTGCATAGGAAAGACTGTCTCTCTTGCTCATCAAAAAAACCTGCCGACGTTTCTCAGGCATCTTGTCAATAGCAGACCAAAGTTGTGACATAAGGACTGACTTATCAACGATATTCTCATCAGGAAAGTATTCACTTATCCCTGCAACATCTGTACGAATCAGTGGCGAGTTTGCTTTAACAAAATCCACGCAACTATTGTGAACTATCCGAAACAGATATTGTTTCGGAGACTTCGGCCAATCGGGACTGTTTCTCTTCTCCAAACACTTTACAAAAGCTTCTTGAACGACATCCTCGACAGCCACTGTATCTTTTATGAACCTGAACGCATAAAGGCAAAGCGGCCTATAATACTGTCTGAACAAAGATTCTATTTCGCGATTTTCAGTCATCTATCAGCAAACTTACACTATATAGACTGAAAAATCTTAAAAGTGACTACTCAAAAACACAAAAAATCTCTGGCTTACACAAGAAAAGCTTGGGACCACAAAAACTGATTTGGCAACTGAGCATAGTCATAAGATTTATTTTTATACCCTCGAAAAGATATATTTCTTGATTTCTTTTTTAAGATTTCATTGGCTTTGTGCAGTGATGCACTACATTGGCTACCGTTGAAAATTTTGCATATTATGAACAATGACAGTTTTATTATGGATCGTGGCGTTACTGTCGGTCCGTTCTTGGATATCTCCGATGATATCATCTTCAAAAGGGTTTTCGGCAGGAGGGCCAATAAAGGCCTGCTCATTACACTATTGAACAGGATGCTCCCGGACATCCGGGTCTCGGACCTGGAGTATCTGAGTCCTGAGACCACCGGCTTCAGCCGCGAGAACAGAAACTCGCGGATGGATCTTCGGTGTAAGTTGGATACCGGTCACGAAGTGATTATCGAGGTTCAGGTTCGTGACCAGCACGACTTCAAGGACAGAGCTGTCTATTATGCTGCGTTGCCGATTTTGGAAGAGGTAGAGGCTGGTGCCGGACTTTATCATCTGACACCGCGGTACGTGGTTGCTTTCATTCACTTTGCTTTGGAGCACGAGGATAATCCTCACTGGCTGGACGAATACCGCTCGTTCTATTCTTTGAGAGAGAAGACAACAGGCGAGAAGTTGTCCGAAGCCATCAATATCGTCTTCGTAGAGCTGGGGCGTTTCAAAAAATCCTTGCAAGGTATTGACAATGACCTTGAAAGGTGGTACTTTTGTCTGAAGGAGATGGGACGGTTGACCGAGCGTCCTGCAGAGTTCAGCACGCAAGAGATGCGGGAACTTTTCAAAACTGTCCAGGTCGAGTCCCTCTCCAAGACCGAAAAGAAAGATTACGCCAGGTATATGACAACCGAAAGAGACATCCGCAACCAATGGAACTTCGCGATGGAGAAAGCCACCGCTGAGGGGCTCGAGAAGGGTCTGGCGCAAGGCAGAGAGGAAGGCAGAGAGGAAGGGAATGTAAACGCCGCAAGGAATCTCAAAGCGTTGGGTATATCTGCCGAGATTATTTCAAAGGCCACGGGCTTGAGTCTGGAGCAGATCGAGGCACTGTGATTCTGGCAGGCTGCCCCAGCGAGAAGCGATATGATAAACGGCCAGGAATTGTTGTTTTCTCGGCCGTTTCAAAAATCATTGCACGCTATATCACAAAAGCAATAGCTATTCCTCTGACTATCAAAAGAATAGCTATTTTGTTTGGCTTTCTCTTACGGCGGAGAAGCTGAGCTGGCAGCCCGGAGCCGTTAGGATATAAAAAAATGAGGATGGCCGAACCGGTCATCCTCATCTTGTATCTGAACCAAATGATTAGTCGCAGAGAGTGAAGCGCTTGAAGCAAAGAACCTTTGCGTCCTTGTCCTCAGCTGCCATAGCCTGCTTTACAGAGATCTTGTCGTCTGACATCTGGTACTCCTGCTCCTCGAGAGTCTGCTCCTTGAGGAACTTCTGAACACGGCCGTTGGCGATGTTCTCAACCATCTGCATATTGAGGGAAGCGAGCTTCTCCTCACCGACGGTCTTGATGATCTGGCGAGCCTGCTCAGCCTGCTCAGGAGTGAGCCAACCCTTGGCGGTGTTGGACTCGATGTGAGCCTCTGAGTCAACGTGTGCAGGGTTGATGCCGGCCTTCTTGAGAGCGGCGTCGATACCCTTCTGTACGAGCTCTTCCTTGGTCTTCTGGATAGCCACGTTCTTCTCTTCCTCGAGAACTGCTGCAGGGCAGTCAGCTGCGCCGATGGATACAGGGTTCATTGAAGCGACCTGCATTACGACACCCTTTGCGAGGGACTCTGAGATCGGCTTGTTGAAACCGACGATGGCACCAAGCTTACCATTGATCTTATGGATGTACTCGGCGATGAATGGAGCCTCGATGATAGCGTAGCCGACGAGAACGTGCTTCTCACCGGTCTTGCCAGTCTGAGCCTCAACTGCCTCAGCTACGGTGTAGCCGTCAGCCATCTTGCAAGCCTTGAGGCCTTCGATGTCGGCCGGGCAGTTTGCGATAGCCACGTCAGCGATAGCGTCTGCGAGGTTCTGGAAGTCTGCGTTGCGTGAAACGAAGTCAGTTTCGCAACCGAGGCATACGAGGATACCCTTGTTGCCTGCGATGCGGGCCTTGACTGCACCTTCGGTGGTCTCACGGTCTGCGCGCTTTGCAGCGACGAGCTTGCCTTTCTCACGGATAATGCCCATAGCCTTGTCGAAGTCACCGTTGGCTTCCTCGAGGGCCTTCTTGCAATCCATCATACCGGCAGAAGTCATCTTGCGAAGCTTCATTACGTCTTGTGCTGAAATTGCCATAATACTTATTCTATATTAAATGGAACTTATTCGGCCTTCTCCTCGTCCTCTACATCGACTGGCTTCGCACCCTTGCGTGCGCGGAGCTTGCGTGCCGGAGCTGCTTCCTCTGCACCTTCCTCCGGAGCTTCCTTGTCCTTCTCGAGCTTGCGCTCTTCGAGACCTTCATTGATAGCTGCGCAAAGGATGTTGAGGATGCACTCGATTGACTTGGTAGCGTCGTCATTAGCCGGAATCACATAATCAATAGGGGTAGGATCGCAACAAGTATCAACCATTGCGAATACCGGGATATTAAGACGATTGGCTTCCTTGACTGCGTTGGCTTCCTTCTGTACGTCGATCACGAAGAGTGCTGACGGAAGGCGGCTCATGTCGCGGATAGAACCAAGGTTCTTCTCGAGCTTTGCTCTCTGACGGTCAACCTGGAGACGCTCACGCTTTGCGAGCTTGTCGAAGGTACCGTCCTCTTTCATCTTGTCGATGGTGGCCATTTTCTTGATGGCCTTGCGGATTGTTGGGAAGTTTGTAAGCATACCACCGGCCCAACGCTCGGTGATTGAAGGCATATTGACTGCGGTTGCTTTATCCTTTACAATATCCTTTGCCTGCTTCTTGGTAGCGACGAAGAGGATCTTGCGGCCGCTCTTTGCGAGCTGCTTCATCTCCTCGGCTGCCTCATCTATCTTGCCGATAGTCTTGTGCAGATCGATAACGTGGATTCCGTTCTTCTGGTCGAAGATGTATGGAGCCATCTTAGGGTTCCACTTTCTTGCCAAGTGACCGAAATGAACACCTGCATCAAGCAATTCTTGGAAATTTGTGCGTGACATAATTGTCTTGTTGTTTTTGTTTTTTGTAAACTGTCCCCGTTCGCGGGGTCTCTTTTCTTCAAGGCGGAGTAGCGGCCTGGCCGGTCTCCAACCTTTTCCGCAGCGTGGCAGCCATCACCAGGATGGTTTGAAACCACAGCTGTGCCGTAAACAATCGATAACTAACGTTTACTGAACTGGAAGCGGCGGCGTGCACCCGGCTGGCCTGGCTTCTTGCGCTCAACCTCACGTGCGTCGCGGGTGAGGAAGCCTGCTGCCTTAAGTGCTGAACGATACGCTTCTTTATCAACCTCACTGAGTGCGCGGGCGATGCCAAGGCGGATGGCCTCTGCCTGACCCTTAACGCCACCGCCTACGACGGTAACCTTAACGTCAAACTGGCCAGCTGCACCAGCAACTTCCAACGGCTGATTCACGATGTAACGGAGTGACTCGAGAGCGAAATAGGTCTCGAGAGGACGGTCGTTGATCGTGATGTTGCCATTGCCGGCGGTGAGATAAACGCGAGCTACAGCTGCTTTACGTCTTCCAAGGGCGTGTGTCTGTTCCATTTGCTCTGTTTAAATTTCGTCCAACTTAATCTGTTTAGGGTTCTGTGCCTGGTGTGGATGCTCAGGACCTGCATATACGAACAGGTTGCCGAGAAGGTCATCACCAAGACGGGTCTTAGGGAGCATACCCTTGACTGCTCTCCTGACAAGCTCTGCAGGCTGCTTTGCGAGAATCTCCTTCGGAGTTGTGAAGCGCTGGCCACCCGGATATCCGGTGTAGCGAGTGTACACGCGGTCGGTCATCTTCTTGCCACCGAGAGCCACTTTCTCTGCATTGACGACGATGACGTTGTCACCACAGTCAACGTGAGGAGTGAAGCCCGGCTTGTTCTTGCCACGAAGTACAAGAGCAACGCGAGAAGCGAGGCGACCAAGTGCGAGATCTGTCGCATCAATGACTACCCACTTCTTGTCCACTGTTGCTTTGTTAAGCGATACAGTTTTGTAGCTTTGTGTGTCCACTGTCTTGATCTTTAATTAGTTAATAAAAATTGCGATCCCTACACAAAATAGGGGTCGCAAAGGTAGAAATTTATTCTGAAAAATCAAAAAGAATCGTTCAGCGGCTCGATTATGCAACGAAGTTCGCCTGGAAGAACGCGTTGAAAGCGACCAGGATGAACATGACGCAGATGAGAGTCGAGAAGATGACGCCGATCACCTTGAGTCTCTTGAACCAGGTCTGGCCGTCCCAGCCCACTGTCTGGAACATGCTCCAGAAGCCGTGGTTGAGGTGGAACCACAATGCGAGGAACCAGAGAACGTAGAGGGCGAGGCACCACCAGTGACCGAAGTAAGTGGTGAGGAGCACATAAGGATTATCCTCATATGTGCCGATGCCGAACATCTCAGGGAGCTGCATGTGGGCCCAGAACTGGGTGAGGTGGAAAGCGATGAAGCCGACGATCACAAGACCGAGCACGAGCATGTTGCTTGCTGACCAGGAATCAACGGCTGCCTTGCTTGACACTTCATAACGCTTTACGCCGCCGCGGGCGATGAGGTTCTTGATGGTAAGCCAGATACCATATAAAATATGTACTGCGAAACCAAGGGCGAGAACCGGAACCATAATGCTGATTACAGGGGTGGACATGAAGTCGCAGCCGAGCTTGAAGAGGCCGTCACCCTTGGAGAAGAGGTCGGCGTCGACTGCAACGGCACCGAACTTCCCTGTGAAGGAGTCGATTACTGAGAAGAAGTTGATGGTGGCGTGAAGGAGGAGGAACAGGATAAGGAACGCACCTGAAACAGCCTGTACGAACTTCTTTCCGATGGATGAATTGAATATGAACATTTGGTCGTGATTTAATTCAAATTGATTTGCAAATATAGTCCGAATCTTGCAAGTTTCATAATTTTCAAATACTTTTGTTTTCCACAACAACATTCCAGTAATGTACAGACGCGTTTTACTTAAATTGAGTGGTGAGAGCCTCGGCGGTCCCGAAGGAAAGGGTATCGACGAAAAGAGCCTCGCCAGATATGCTTCAGAAATCGTAGCTGCCGTCAAGGCCGGCCATCAGGTTGCTATCGTCAACGGCGGCGGCAATATCTTCCGCGGCCTGCAAGGCCTCGGCAAGGGTTTCGACCGCATCAACGGCGACCGCATGGGTATGCTTGCCACGGTCATCAACTCCATCGGACTGGCCTGCGCCATCCGTTCCCTTGGAGTCGAGGCAGAGGTGTTCACCGCCACCCCGATGGAACCGATCGCACATTATTACAGGAAGGAAGACGCCGTTGCAGTCCTTGAACGCGGCGGTGTCGCACTCATCTCCGGAGGCACCGGCAACCCTTTCTTCACCACAGATTCAGGTGCTGCGCTCCGCGCACTTGAAATCGGCGCCGACGCGCTTCTGAAAGGCACCAAGGTTGACGGCGTTTACACCGCAGACCCGAAGAAGGATCCAAACGCCACAAGATACACCGAGCTCACCTTCACGAAGGCGCTCGCAGACCACCTCAAGGTTATGGACGCCACCGCTTTCGCTCTCTGCGAGCAGGGTCCTATCCCTATCGTGGTCTTCGACGTCGAACAGGACGGAAATCTCGCCAGACTTCTCAAGGGCGACAACATAGGCACAACAGTACACGCTTAATCACATAAATTATGTTAACAGATAGAGCAAAGGAAATCGTCAACAGTACGGAATCCAAAATGAAAGACGCGCTTGTGTTCCTCGAAGAGGATCTCAAGACATACCGCGTAGGCAAAGCCAACCCTGCAGTATTCAACCCTGTTGTAGTTGATTACTACGGCACCCCGACCCCTATCGCACAGGTCGCCTCCATCTCAGCTCCGGATGCCAAGACCCTTGCCATCCAGCCATGGGAGAAGACCCTCATCCCTAAGATTGAAAAGGCGATTATGGATGCCAATATCGGTCTCACCCCTCAGAACAACGGCGAAATCATCCGCTGCACCGTTCCGGCCCTCACCGAGGAGCGCCGCAAAGAGCTTATCAAGAAAGCGAAGGGCGCAGGCGAGCAGGCGAAGATCGTCGTCCGCAACGTGCGCCGCGACGGTGTCGAACTCCTGAAGAAGGCCCAGAAGAACGAAGGCCTTTCAGAGGACGCCGAGAAGGAAGCCGAGGCCGAGATTCAGAAACTCACCGACAAGTTCGTGAAGAACGCCGACGAGGTCGTATCCGCAAAGGAAAAGGAAATCATGACCGTTTAACCCCGTTCAGGAAGGCTGTAAAGACAGACAGTTCTTCCGGAGTCAGGAAATCGGACTTTATAGGCACGCAGAAGATGCGTGCCTTTATTGTTTCAGGCACCTGACCGGCGGCAAGGATTCTCTGCGCATCCTTTTCGGTAGTCCCTATGGCCGCTGTCGGTTCCGCTTTGATGACTTCGACCCAGTCTCCGATATCTGAACGTTTGAAAGAATGATGGTCGGGATAACTGAAGCGGCGCAAAATACGGTATGTATCGCTGAGATAGCTGCGCAGTGCATCATCCCTGGCTATGCCGGTCACAAGCACAAGTTTCTTTGTATAGAAATAATGGGGGTCTCCGGTCTCGAAAACCATCTCCTTGTCACAGTAGTTGACCGTCGTGAAAAGCACGGTACGTCTGTGGCCGTCAGCAGCGGTTCCGGTACATTCCTGCGGGGAATAATCATCCACCCCGAGCAAGTCGCAGAACTTCACCTTCTCCCAGTCGTCAAGTTCAGCGGGGCATTTGGTCACAAGTATGACGTCAGCTTCGCCGATACGTGAGGGAAGATCGCGCAGCCGGCCGAAAGGCAGCAGCTTGTCCTTGAAAATCGGGTGGTTGTAGTCCACCAGAATCACATTTTTCGTGGCTTTCAAGCGACGGTACTGAAAAGCGTCGTCAAGGATGATCAGATCCGCCGGTTTGAAATCATTCCCTTCCGGATGGCATAAGATGCGGCATCCCACCACGCGGTCCTTGCACACGGCTACGGTGACCGACGGGAATTTCTTCTTTATCTGAAGCGGCTCATCGCCGAAGAACTCCGCACTTCCGTCGACAGTGACCTCCTGGAAGCCCTTGCTCTTGCGCTTGTAGCCGCGGGACAGGACAGCGATATGCTTCCCGCTCCACTCGGGAGACTCCTCCAGCATACGGAGAATCATCTCCACGTGAGGGGTCTTGCCCGTCCCGCCTACGGTTATGTTGCCGACACAGATTGTCGGAACTTCGGCGGTATATGATTTCCTGACACCCTTATTGTATAGGCTGTGACGGATTTTCAGTATCAGTCTGTAAAGCATATCTTTCGCAAATATAATCAAGTATCGAATTCAGTTCTGCAACGTCAAGGGTCGTGACCATCTTCATCCTGGTCTCCTTGAAATCCGGCAGTCCTTTGAAATAGCAGCTGAGATGGCGGCGCATTTCATATACGCCGCGCGGCTCGCCTTTCAGCGCGAGCGAAAGCTCAAGCTGGCGCCTTGCCAGCGCGACCTTCTCCTCCACCGACATAGGCGGCATGGGTTCGCCATGCTTGAGATAATGGTTTATCTCCTTGAAAATCCACGGATGACCGAAGGTGGCGCGGCCTATCATTATGGCGTCGACGCCATAACGGTCGAACGCCTCTTTCGCGGAAGGCCCGTCGGTGATATCACCGTTGCCGATGATCGGAATGTGCATCCTCGGATTGTTCTTCACTTCTCCTATCAGGGTCCAGTCGGCCTTGCCCTTGTACATCTGGCAGCGGGTGCGGCCGTGAATCGTCAGGGCCTGGATGCCGACGTCCTGCAGGCGCTCGGCGAGTTCCACTATGATCTTCGAACTGTCGTCCCAGCCGAGACGGGTCTTGACGGTAACCGGTTTGCCTACGGCCTCCACGACCGCCTTGGTGATGGCGACCATCTTGTCCGGCTCGCGCATCATTCCGGAACCGGCGCCGCGGCCCGCAATTTTCGTTACCGGGCAGCCGAAATTGATGTCGATGATGTCAGCTCCGTGGCCGCCGGCGATTTCAGCGGCGCGGTCGGCCATCCTGGCCGCTTCAACCATTGATTCCGGGATGTGTCCGTATATCTGGATGCCGACAGGGGACTCCTCTTCGTTGGTCTTCATCTTGGCGATCGCCTTCGCGGCGTCGCGGATAAGTCCATCGGAAGGGATGAATTCGGTATAGACCATCGCTGCGCCCTGCTCGCGGCACAGTATGCGGAAGGAAGCGTCTGTGACGTCTTCCATAGGAGCGAGAAGAAGAGGCTTCTCGCCAAGGTCCAGGTTTCCGATTTTCATACCGCAAAAATACCTATATTTGTGGAATATGGGAACAATTTATCAGCAAAGAATTGCGGCTTTGCGCGAGCTCATGCTCTCGAAGAGCTGGGATGCGGTAATCATCACGGGATCCGACCCGCACGGCAGCGAATATCCGGCGGAACGCTGGAAACAGGTCGAGTGGCTCACCGGCTTCACCGGCGAGGCCGGAGACGTCGTGGTCACGGCGGACCACGCCGGACTGTGGACCGACACCCGCTATTTCATCCAGGCAGACAGGCAGCTGGCCGGCACTGGCGTGGAACTTCATAAGACACGGGTTCCGGAACAGGTTCTCATTCCGGAATGGCTTGCGGGGCGCTTCGACGAGGACAGCATCATCGCGGTCGACGGCCTCTGTGTGAGCGCAGAATATACCGGCGGACTTCCAGGCAGCATCGTAAGCGTTCCCAATATGCTCGACTCCCTTTGGGACGGGCGTCCTGACATTCCGCAGACACCCGTGTTCACCGCCGATCCCGGCGAAAGCCGTGGCGACAAGATCGATTTCCTGCGCGTCTGGCTCAGGGAGCAGGGCGGGGATTCAATGCTCCTCTCCTCGCTTGACGACGTAGCCTGGACCCTCAACGTACGCGCCTCGGACATAGAATACAATCCTCTCGTCATCAGCTACCTTCTGATTTCGGAAAACTCCGTCGAATGGTTCGTTCTCAAAGGCCCCGTCGAGGATCCCGAGACGGAACTGACATTTGCAGAGCTGAGCGAAGAAGGCATATCACTCCGCCAATACACCGACATAGAGCTGGCCCTGAGCCAGAACGAAGGCACCATAGTGCTGGATTCCAATTCGATAAACCATCACCTGTGGAGCATCTGCGGAGGTGACGTGAAACTTGTTCCAAGCCCCGTCCAGCTTCGCAAGTCCGTTAAAAACGAGACCGAGATAAATGGTATGAGGGAAGCCCATCTCCAGGACGGTCTTGCGATGGAGAAGTTCCTTTACTGGCTTGAAAACGCCGTTTCAGACGGCGCGGAAATCACGGAATGGGATGCTGCGGTAAAGCTCGGCCAATACCGCGCCGCCATCCCAGGATACCGCGGCGACAGCTTTGAGACCATTTCCGCATACGGCCCGGGCGCCGCGCTCCCACATTACATCACCCCGCACGAAAACGCACCGGTCATCGAGCCGCACGGACTCTATCTGTGCGATTCAGGCGGCCAATATGACTACGGCACCACCGACATCACCCGCACCGTCCCTATGGGAGAATGCAGCGAACTTGAAAAAGAGGACTACACGCTGGTGCTGAAAGGACACATCGCCCTTGCGATGGCCGTCTTCCCGGCAGGGACCCCGGGCTGCAGGCTGGACGCTCTCGCCCGCGAACCGCTCTGGCGCGCCCACAGGAACTTCGGGCACGGGACGGGACACGGGATAGGCTGGTTCCTCGGCGTACACGAAGGGCCGCAGGACATCCGTCAGAACCTCAACGCCACACCGCTGGTTCCCGGAATGATCACTTCCGACGAACCGGGCATCTACAGGGAAGGGCTGTTCGGCATCCGCCACGAAAACCTCGTCCTCTGCGTGGAGGACGGTTGTGACGAATTCGCCAGCTGGCTCAAGTTCGAGACTCTCACCCTCTGCCACTTCGACACCTCGGCTGTCATTCCGGAACTGCTGACACGGGAAGAGCGTGAATGGCTGAACGGATACAACGAAAGGGTCTGGCAGACCCTCTCACCTTACCTTCCGGAGGAAATCTCCTTCTGGCTGCGCTCCAAGACTGAAGCAATCTAGATTTTGCTGACGATATCAGCGATTATCGAGTCGGCTATGAACCAGTCCGACTCCGGGATCACCAGGCCGTTTACACCCTTGTCCGTGCGGAGGCCGAGCATCATCTCTTCTTCACGTATCTCCTCTGCGGACAAGGTTTCCGACTCTGAAATCCACCCGGAAAGTACCTGTGAATTCCAGCTGCGTACCTGGACGTCCCCGTCTATCCGGAGCGAATGGGCTCCGGGGCCCAGGCCGACGTATGGATGTCTTGTCCAGTAGGCGGAATTGTGCTTCGCCTCAAAGCCGGACTTCGCCCAGTTGGATATTTCATAATGGTGATACCCCGCATCGCGGAGTCGCTTGCAGATATGCTCGTACTGCCTCCGGCAAAGTTCTTCACCGGCCTCGGAATACCTGCCGTCAGCAAGCATTTCCGCCAGGGCGCTGCCTTCCTCGATCGACAGTTGGTACGCCGAGATATGCTCGGGGGCCATTTCCAGCACACCGTCCATCGTAGCATCCAGGGAAGCATCGGAAAGATGGGAGATGCCGAAGATGACGTCAACGCTGACGTTGTCCATTCCGCCTTCGCGAAGCAGCCCGAAAGCTTCGCGGGCGCGCTCCGCCGTATGGCGGCGGTTCATCCAGCGCAGCATCTCGTCGTCAAGCGACTGAACCCCCATGCTTATGCGGGTGACGCCAAGCGATTTCAGCGCCCTGACATATTCCAGACCAGAACCGACGATGTCTTCAGGGTTCACCTCGACGGTGAACTCCTCGAACGGAGCGCCTCCGATATGGTCAACGATCTTCCGCAACAACGCCAGAGGCAGCACCGATGGGGTGCCGCCTCCTGCATAAAGCGTATTCAGAGAACGCGTATTTTCAATTTCCTGACGGCGCGCGTCGATTTCGCGGCACACTCCGTCGGCATATGCCGCCATCATCCCGGCTTCACGGCCTTTGCAAACTGTTTCCGAATAGAAGTCGCAGTAGGTGCAGAAGCTCTTGCAGAACGGGACGTGGAGATAGATCATTACCTGAGGTAGAGGTCAGCCACGCCGAGCTGGCTCTTTTCGGTATAGGCGATGACGTTGTAGATACCCTTGGTTGGAGCAGGGATGTTGTTGACGTAGATTCCGAGGTCAACCTCGGCGCCCTGATAGTCAACTTCGCGGGAAGCGGTCGCCACCAGCTCTTCCCCTGCACAGGTGAATGCTGCGTCCTGGCCTGTGGAAACGAGATTTCCGGCAGGATCGAACACCCTTACATAGACGCGTACCGGGCCACGGTCGGCGAGCTCGTTTTCAACAAGGCTGAGGCTCACGAGGAAACGGACGGCGCGTGCGCTGCGGTCGGTGACCCTGTCGGCATTGTTGTATGCCTCCATCTTGATTCCGCGCGCCTTGAGGACGGCGCCGGCGGAAACGCGGCTGGTGAGTGTCTCAACCTCCTTGGTGAGGACCTGGTTGATCTGCTTGTGCTCCTCGGCCTCCTGGCGTGCCTCGGCGGCCTCCTGGGCGAGGCGGTGGTTGAGTGTGTTGAGGGAGTCGATCTGCTGGATATAGCTGCGCATGATGCTGCGGAGAGTGCCGAGCTCCTTCTCATACTGACGGATCTTCGCACGGTCGGTAGCTTCGGTGCTCTTCACGCGATCCACGAGCAGTGCAATCTCTGCGCGTGAGGAATCGAGCTGTGCGTTGATGCTATCGTAATTGGAAGACAGGTTCTCGTAGTCGTTCTGAAGAGCCTGAATCTGCTCTGTGAGTTCAACCTTCTCCGTGTTAAGATCGTTGACAAGTTTGTTCTTTGAAGACAGAACCAAGAAGAGTGCCGCCGCAAGAGCCACTGCAAGTACAGCAAGCACGACGAGGAAAACCTTTGAGAGAGCGTTGCCGCTTTTGTTCTTCTTTTCCTCTTCCTTTCTCTCGAGTTTTACGAGAGGATCTTCATTGAGATAATTTTCCATATCAGAATTTGTTTATACAAGGGGCAAAATTAGTAAAAATTGCCGTATTTTTGTGTTTATGAAATATTTAGTTCGTTCAATCAAATACTTTTTCTACCTGATACTCATTCTCGCGCTGGTGATTTTTGCGCTGGTAACCTTCAAGGTCGTCGACGGTGACATCTCGACAATGTTCGTCAACGGTTATGATTCCCTCTGGCAAATCGCCTGCATCGCGCTCGTTTTCTCGCTCTGCTACCCGCGGTTCGGTTTCACCACCCGTAGAGCCTACATAAAGGGTGCCACGGAGGAAATCGCTCCTGCAGTGAAGTCCGTTATGGAAAATCACGGCTATGAGCTTGAGACCTCCGAAGGCGAGGATATGACATTCCGCAAGCGTTCGCCCGCCGCCCGTTTGCTCAAGATGTGGGAAGACCGCATAACCTTCACCCGCACCGCGACAGGATACAACGTCGAAGGCCTGACAAGGGAACTTGCCAGACTCGTGTCCGCAATCGAGGGGAGGTTCGACAGCGTCGAATGATTATTTGAGAATATGGTCTGCGGCTGCGCAGAGAGCGTCGTAGAATTCGGTGCCGAATGCAGCCGTGAGCGGTCCCTTCAGGAACTGATAGACGCGGACGCCATCGCGTTCGCCTTTTTCGAACGCAGGCTTGCAGATATCCCAGTGATGGACATTCAGTGCCAGACCTCCGCCCGTCAGCTTTGTCACGCGTATCGGGTAGAGGCTGCAGGAAACCGGTTTCACGCGGCCGACCTTCTCAATGGCGCACAGGCATTCGCCTGACGGGCCGAAATGGCAGAACGCACATTCACACGAGCCCTCGACGAGAGGCGTGACTATGTCGCCCTCGCGGTCGATTTCGAAAAATCCCTTGGCATCGACGGCCTCGCGGCCCTTTTGGGTCATCTCCCCGCTGAATGCGGGATAATCCCTTTCCAGCCCTTCCAGTTCCCGCTCTTCCAGCGGCGCGCCACTGTCTCCGACGATGCAGCACGCACCGCGGCAGGTTTCGTAGTCGCAGCAGAAAAAATTGTCTATCACATCCTCCGAAACGAGGATGTCCCCTATCTGGATTATTGTACCGAAGTCTCTTTCACTCATAGGATAATGTATTCTGTCCAGGAACCGGAAGCGAGTGAGGCAAGGACAGATGAAACGCTCTCGACGGTCACCGCCCCGACGGCAGACCTGGCGGAGCTCGCCATATCCTTGCTCTCGGAGTATCTTATCGCTATCTTGGCCGCCAGGGACTCCGGCCTCTTGAGATCCGATTCCACATTTGCCTGCAGCCTTGCCTTGTATGCCTGCAACTCATCCTTGTCCAGCTTGACCGATGTCATTTCCGTCATCACGCGGCGCAGCTGCGCCATCACCTCAAGCTGCCCGGCGGCATCGACGCCATACGGCAATCCATCCACGTTGCACGGATGGCATTGGACGTATATCTTCAACATTTCCCGAGGGAAAGTCTCCTCGACGCCTTCCACGCTCACGCTTGTCCCGAGAGGCAGCATCGCCTGCACAAGGCGCGCCTGAATGAAATCACAGGCGACGCGGAATGACATATAGGTCGCCAGGTTGAACGGCACCAGAGCGGCGATTTCCATATTGGTGCCGACCTCGGCTCCACCTACGGTCCCGGTCGTTGAATTCCTTATCGCCGACGTCTTCCCGGCTATCATCTGGAAATCCACGTTCGGCCGTGGCGAACTGGTTTTCTGAACCGGGAAATCGCCCAGCATTTTCGGGAGCTCCTTTTTCTGCACCTCAAGGTCAACGTCACCGATAAGAATCAGTATGCCATCGTCAAATTTTGAGAACTGGCGCGCAAAATACTGTTCCGCCTTGTCCGGAAGGTCATCATTCAGGCTTGAGGCAGTCCTCAGTCCGGTGAAAGGATATTTCGGGCTGATCGCGCTGTCCATCAGCGCCTTCACATTGCGTGGCGAGAGGGCCAGCATATCCTCACGCAGGCTTTCGCAGCTGCGGAAGTAATCGTATTCCGCCCTGTCCACCCCACGGCTCTGCGCGAGGGTGAACAACGCGCTTATAACATTCTGGACCTTTGCGGAAGGGGTGTCGCCCGATATGACCATCCGCGTGGGTGTCACATCAAACTTCATAGTTATGCCTTCCGCAAGCAGCGCATTCCTGAAATCCGAGGCACGGACTCCGCCGATGCTGGAGATATCCAGCATATCGCCGATGAACGCGCTTTCGCCGCGGCTGATTCCCTTGATGGAGGCATAGCCGCCGTTAAGCACCAGCTCATAATGAACCCTTCCTTTGGCGGGACTTTGCTTTACAACCACCTTCATGCCATTGGCAAATGACAGAAGGCTGCCGCCTGAAAGCGGCTCGGCCGACTCGGAGCGGAGCTTTACCCTTGATGCGGGCAGGCTGAACTGCGGCGCGGGCTCTTCTTTCGCGGCTTCTGAGGAAGAACGGGCCCAACCGACCGCAAACGAGCTGACGGGAACGCCCTGGTAGCATTTCACGCCCGGCACCTGACAGCGTATCGCCAGATTCCTTGTGGAGTCGATGAGGGCGCGCGCAAAGCTGTTGAAAAGTTCAAGCTCACGCGCATCGTCAAGAGTGCGGCCGGCGTTGAAATTGTCTATGGTTTCGGCGGAAGCGAGGCTGGCGCCGTAAAGATAGGACGATATGCATCTGTCAATGTTGGCGGCATTTATCCTGCGGTCCGGAAGACGGACTGACGGAGCGGAAGCCGTCTCGCGGGCCCTGACGAATTCGGTCAGGCCCGCACCGGTCCTGTCGAAGCTGCCGAGGGTGCGGCCGACAAGGGCGAGAGACACATCAACCTTGTCTGCCGGAACGAAGACCGACAGGGTGTACCTTTCGTTCAGGGAATCCTCGGAACTGTCCTTGTACCTGAAACGGACGTCCGCAAGCGGGATGCCCGCAGAACGGAAGGCTTCGCGGATGCGGCCGGAAAGGATTTCGCCGAGCTCGGCTGAATATTTCCTCGTCACGAGAGGCAGAACCGTAGGGAGATTGTCCCTCCCTATGCGCCGGGCGCTGTAAATGAAATCGAGGGCCGCGACGTTTTTGGTGCCGTTCATCAGAACCTTTGAACGGAGCTCGTCGCGGATGCTCCACTCTTCTTCGGCAGTCGGGATATTGCTGTCCAGCTGCGGGACTATCATCGAGAAAAGTTCGGCGCGCTCGCGGATTTTCGCGACATCGACGTCCCCGCTGATGAAAATCGCCTGCGGCGACCTGGACTGCGCCATGATGTCGGAGAGCAGGAGGAGTGTGGAATCCTGAACTTCCTTCCTGTAAATCGGCACATCGGAAAGACGAAGTACCGTAGCGTCATCACGCTGGTAAATGAATCCTCCACGGCCATAGCCGACGGCATTGTCAGCAAGAAAACCATATGGCTTCCTGTTCAGGAAATGAGGCAGGCTGACAAGCGCTTTGCGGAACTCTTCGCCGGCCGGCTCGCCCTTGCGGACGAGGGCGAAATCGGCAAATCCTTTTGAGGACTGGTCCTTGACGATATAGAACGAGACACCGTTCGGAAAAGACCCGACAGTAATTTCCGCCGCCTTGGGAAGGGACGGAAGTTCCTGAGACTGCATCTTATAAAAGGTGATCAAGCTCAGGATGACGCTCAGGAACAATTTAGCCGGTTGCCTCATCTGTGTAAGTCTGATTCATACAAAAGTAAGATAATTTTATTATCTTTGCTACCCGACTATATGGAAAACACAACTAATATCATGAAAAAGCTTTTTGTTACAATCGCAGTTATCGCCCTTTCAGCAGGTCTTTCCTTCGCTCAGGACCTCTCTGAAGTAACCGACCTTTTCAATAACGCCGCCACCGCTCTCAACGACGGCAACAAGGCTGACGCATTCGATCAGTTCAACAACGTCCTCAATCTCGCCACCGCTCTCGGTGACGAAGGCAAAGATATCGTTGAGAAGTGCCAGGAGCTCATTCCTCAGCTCGCCGTTTCTCTCGGAAAGGACCTCGTCAAGGCAGCCGACTATGACGGTGCTATTGCAAAGCTCAAGGAAGCCGTTGAAATCGCAAAGAAATTCAATGCCGAAGAAGCTCTCTCCGATGCCGAGACCCTCATCCCTCAGGTTCTGAACCTCAAGGGCGCTGACCTGATCAAGGAAAAGAACTATACTGCAGCCGCAGACGTATTCAAGGAGATCCTCGCCGCTGACCCTGCCGACGGAAAGGCAGCAGTACGCCTCGGCCAGGCTCTCAACGGAGCAGGTGACGCCGAAGGTGCTCTTGAAGCGTTCAAGACCGCAGCAGCCAACGGCCAGGAGGCTACCGCCAACAAGCAGATCGCAAACATCTTCCTGAAGAAGGCATCCGCCGCACTCAAGGCAAAGAACTATCAGGCCGCCCTCGATGCAGCTGTAGAGAGTATCAACTACAATCCTTCAGCCAATGCTTACAAGGTTGCCGGCACCTCTGCCATGAACCTCAAGAAGAACGCAGATGCAGTCAAGTATCTCAGCAGCTATCTTGAAGCTTCACCTTCAGCAGCAGACGCAGCCCAGATCAAAGCTGCAATCGACGCTCTCAAGAAATAATGCAATATCTCGAGCTCCTAGCTCCAGCTAGAAATAAGGAAATCGGCATCGCGGCCATAGACTGCGGTGCCGATGCCGTATATATCGCGGGCCCCGATTTCGGGGCGCGCAAGGCGGCCGGCAACAGCGTGGAGGACATAGCGGACCTTTGCGCTTACTCCCACCGGTTCGGGGCAAGGATCTTCGTTACTTTCAACACTCTTTTCCACGATGATGAAGAGCAGGAAGTCCACCGCCAGATGCTTGACGCACAGGCGGCCGGTGCCGACGCTTTCATCATACGCGATGAAAGGATAACCGGGTGGGACGACATAACCGTTCCCCTCCACGCTTCCACGCAGTGCGCGATCCGCGATGCGGAGCGGGCGAAACGCTTCGAGTCGCTGGGCTGCGCCCGCGTGATCCTCGAGCGGGAGCTGTCTCTCGCACAGATCAGGGAGATCTGCAGCTCCGTCAGCTGCGAAGTGGAGTTCTTCGTCCACGGGGCGCTGTGCGTATGCTACAGCGGCGACTGCCGCCTGTCGGAATACATCGACGGCCGCAGTGCGGACAGAGGCGAATGCATACAGGCCTGCCGGTCACTTTACGATCTCGTTGATGAGAACGGGAAGGTACTTGTGCGCAACAAGGCATTGCTTTCACTCAAGGACTACAACCTGAAATCCCGTCTCGAAGAACTGGCGGACGCTGGGGTTAGCTCGTTCAAGATCGAGGGGCGCCTCAAAAATGCGTCATATGTCAAGAATGTCGTGCGGGACTATGACATAGCCCTGAATGAACTTGTAGCCCGCTATCCGGAACGTTATCGCAGAGCTTCCTTCGGCAGGGTGAGCGGAGGGTTCGCGCCTGATACCGAGAAGACTTTCAACCGCGGATACACCCAGCTGTGGCTGGACGGGAAGCGCGGCAGATGGTCATCAATGGACGCGCCCAAGTCAATGGGCGAAGCCATAGGCACCGTCGCCGGTCTGAAGCGGACGGACAGCCGCACGATGAAATTTTCCGTTGTCCCGTCAAAGAAAGGGCTGGAACTTCATAACGGCGACGGCTTCAGCTTCGCCACAGCCGACGGCGTGACCGGTTTCCGCGGCGATGTATGCGATGGGCTGAACGTGACGTGCAAGGATATCCCCGACCTGCGGGAAGGGATGCCTTTGTTCCGCAATATCAATTCCGCCTTCGAGAAAGCACTCGAGACACAGTCCTGCAGACGTGAAATGCGCGTGGCGCTTCAGGTCAGGGTTCTGGACGGATTCGTCCTTGACGTCACGGCTACCACCGAAGACGGACGGAAAATCAACCGCGGATTCCTATTTGAAGCGGAAAGAGCAGAAAACAGGGAGAGAGCCGCCGCGATGATTCGCGAGCAGCTCTCAAAAAGAAGTGACATTTACAGTTTCGCAGTCGAACGGCTGGACATTGAGACAAAGGACGGCGGACTGCCGTTGCTCAGCGCCTCTGCCATAAACGGGATCCGCAGGCAGATAGCGGAAGAAGCAAATGGGATTGAGGTGCGTGCCATACGTCTCACGACGGGACACAAGGCAAGAAATTCAGTGATAGATTTGAGTAGTGAAGATACTTTGATGCGGTCCAAATACTGCATCCGCTATGAGCTGGGGATGTGCCCTGTCCATCAGGGCGCCAGAGCCACGGGCCCGCTTTTCATTGTCAACAACGGCCGCCGTTTCAAGCTGGGCTTCGACTGCAAGAACTGTGAGATGACCGTCACTTCAGACTGAAGGTCACGATAACGTCACCCAATCTGGCTTCAACCTCCTCGTCGTTGAAGAAATTTGACGCAAGCTGGCCCCGCCAGACTATATCGTCCTTATCTTTATAAGGTATGTTGAGGTCGAATCCATAAGCCTTGGAATTGTACTTCACGGTCGCGGAACATTTCCATTCCGTGCTTGTTCCACCATCATCTTCGGTGATCATAAAGGCGATCTTGTCTATCTGTGACGTGAAATCACTGACGAGCATACAGTCAAACGGAAGCGTTACGCCGACATCTTTTCTCTTTACCACTATCATAAAATCGGTAAGCGACGGATAGTACTGTTTGAGCTCGTCATCGGTCGATGCCTTGAAACCGCTGGCAGAACCGCATTTTACGAAAAATTCGGAAGCTCCGGCGAACCAGGAGTCGTAATTGCGCAGCATTGTGAAATTCTTGAGCGTCAGCTGCCTCTCCGGCCCCTTTCCGGACGACGCCTTTGTGCTCTGCTCATAGAAGTCGAGTGGCGTGAATGCGGAATCCTCATTCTTGTTGATCACCCACACCGGACGGACCTTCGCAAGGTTCTCGTCGACGAATACGGAGTCAACCACTCTAGCTCCGGAATTATCCAGCGATATCTCATAACCATAGTTAGATTCTGCGCCATATCCGGGGTCGAAGGTGACGACGGGAAGCGTCTTTCCGTCCCAATCCTCTGAGTAGGGCCAATATATCTGGGTCCCGGATTCGAGCAGGGAATTGATATATGCCTCCACATCGGCCGCCCCGGCTTTTGTGTCGGAATACTTCTGGGAAAGATGATCGACGAGCAGATCCCTCAAAGGTGTCTGGTACTTCACAGATTTTGTTTCATCTGATCTGGCACCTACGCCCCGCCCCGGCGAGTTGATCAGGTCAGACATCAGATATTCCTCATCGTAACCGTTTTCTGAAGAAGCGCAAACGGCTTGAAACACTTCATTCATCTGATCCTGCCTAATCGGCAGCTCAGATATGGTCCTGGCCAGATCGGACAGAGAAAGTTCGGTCACAGGCCTCTCGGGCGGCGCAGGGGTTTCATTTATATACTCCGTACAGGCAACCGCCGCAAAACACAAAAACAGATAAGCAATCTTTTTCATACTCCTCATTCAGTTGTTTCTGCAAAGGGAGCCATATTTATCCGTTTTCCCGCCGGAATAATCGCTTAAATAAAAAATCCGCGGCAGACCGCCGCGGATGCACTATTCTGATATCTTAAGAAATCTGTCCTTGCCGAAAAAATCCTTGATGATTGAAGTATTCTTATATCCGGCATCCTCGAAAACCCGGGCGGTCTGCCGGCCAAGCGACTCGTTTATCTCCACGAAACCCGCTCCTCCTGTCTTCAGGAAGCGTTTCATCCACCCGGCCAGGGCCCTGTAGAAAACAAGCGGGTCATCATCCGGGACAAAGAGAGCAAGATGCGGCTCATAGTCCAGGACATTCTTCCTCATAAAAGCCTTCTCCCCGTCCATCACATAAGGAGGGTTTGACACGATGACATCAAAGCGACCCTCATCAAAACCTTCTCCGCACTGCAGGACATCAGCCTTGAGAAATCTGACATTCCCTTCAGCGGGCTGCCCCTTTGCCACCTCCAGGGCGTCCTCGGAAATGTCGACGCCCAACACTTCCGCATCCGGCACTTCGCACGCCACGGTCCACGCTATGCAGCCTGAGCCGGTGCACAGATCCAGCACCCGCACCTCTCTGCCAAGGTCAAGGCAATGGCAGACAACCTCCTTGACGAGCTGTTCCGTCTCCGGGCGGGGCACAAGCACCGCCGGGGACACGTTGAAACGCAACCCGTAGAATTCGGCAAAGCCGAGGACGTACTGCACCGGTTCGCCTTCGGCCAGCCGCCTCACGTCATCCTCAAGTTCCGGCAGATATTCCTGCGGGACCTCAGTCCGAGGTTCCACGACGTGAGTATAGCTTTTGACGCCCAGTTTCTCCTCGCAGAGCATTAAAACCATACCCCTCGCCTCGGGCGAAGGGTATAGAGCTTCCAATGACGCGGTGCTCCGACGTATGAAATCGGAAAGCAGCACTATGAATTTTCGATGACTGTCGTAAGGAAATCGGTGATGTCAAGACCGGCGGTCTTGACCATCTTGGGGATCAGCGACGCGCTCGTCATTCCAGGAATGGTGTTCACCTCGAGGAAGTAAAGGCCGTCCTCGCACCAGATGAAGTCCATACGTACGACACCCTTGCAGCCAAGGCTGGAATAAAGTTCGCATGTGGTCTTCTGGACAAGGTCGCGGACCTCGTCCGGAACCTGTGCCGGGCAGACTTCCTGACTGTGTCCGTTATACTTCGCGTCATAGTCGAAGTATTCGTTTTCAGTGACGATCTCAATGATAGGGAGGGCCTTCGGGCCTTTGCCGTCGAAGTAGACTCCGCAGGTGAGCTCGCGTCCGCTGACACCCTGCTCAACAAGCACGGTAGAGCACTCCGCGTACGCATATTTGATGGCCTCGGCCAAATCTTCCTTTTTGGTGACGCGGGTGACTCCGAAGCTGGATCCGCCCTGTGTAGGCTTCACGAAGACTGGGAACTTCAGGGTATTGCTGACCTTGTCGACGAAGGCGCTGACATCCTCGCCCTGACGGATGAAGGCGTCAGGGGCGCATTTGACTGCGTCGCGGCCCTTGATATAGCATTTGCAGGCGAACTTGTCGAAAGCAATGGTGCTTACATAAAAGTCACAGGAACTGTACGGTACGTGCAGCATGTCGAGATAGCCCTGAAGCTGGCCGTTCTCTCCCGGAATGCCGTGCTGGACGATATATGCGAAGTCGAATTTCACCTTCTCTCCGAGAACGGCGACTGAAAAGTCCGACTTGTCGATTTCCGGACGTGCCTCTTCCGGGAATGTGACTCTCATCGCATTCTGCTTCTTGCAGGCTACGAGGGACCACTTGCCAAAACGTGCGAATATCTCGTAGACGTCGTACTGATTGTCATCGATACGCGACGCAACGAACTCGCCGCTGCGGCAAGACACCTCCCATTCTGAGGAGTCACTGCCATAAATGACCGCAATTTTCTTGTATTTACCCATATCAATTGAAGTAATAGTCTTCTTCATTCTCCTCTCCCGGATAGTCGCCGTCGACATAATCGTCGCCGTAGCCGCCAAGGAACAGGCCGTTGTTGTCACAGTTCATGCTGATGATTCCGTCGGCAGGAGCGGCAAAGCTCTCCTCTTCGCTGAATCCGACTGAAGGGTCCGCGAGACACTTCTTCATCCAGATTCCCCAGATAGGGAGTGCCATGTTCGAACCACCGCCGAGCGCGAGCGAATTGAAGTGGACCTGACGGTCCTCGCCGCCCACCCACACGCCGGCCGTTATGAACGGCGTGTAACCGATGAACCAGCCGTCCGAGTTGTCATTGGTGGTTCCGGTCTTGCCGGCGATCTCGCCCTTGAGCTGGTAAACCGAACGGAGGCGGGAACCGGTACCATTGTTCACGACGCCCTTCATCATTTCTATCATGGTGGAAGCCAGACGGAAGGAGATGGCTTCGCGGCGTTGTGTCGAGAATTCGGCAAGCACCTTGCCGTCGGCGTCCTCGATGCGAGAAACGTACTGAGGATAGATGTATGTACCTCCTGAAGGGAAGGTGTTGTATGCCGATACCATATTATAAACCTCCACTTCGGCTGCGCCGACACAGATCGAATAAACAGGGTCGACGTGGGCGGTGACGCCCATCTGGTGCATCATGTTCACCATACCCTCCGGACCGAGTTCCTTCATAAGGAAGGCAGAGATGTTGTTGGAACTGTGGGCGAGACCCCACTTGAGGGTCACGATGCGGCCGATATCATCTTTCTTGTCCGTACTTCTCGGAGTCCAGGTGGACCCGTCGAACATCACGAACGTCTGCGGAGCGCATACCGCCTGGTCGCAAGGCGCGAGACCTTCCTGCAAGGCAAACGTATAAAGGAAAGGCTTGACGGTAGAACCTACCTGGCGCTTGCCCTGGCGGCAGTTGTCATATTTGAAATACCGGTAGTTCGGACCGCCGACATAAGCCTTGACATAACCCGTGCCCGGCTCCATTGCCACGAAACCGGCACGAAGTATACCTTTATAGTAACGGATGGAGTCGTCCGGGGTCATAAGGGTGTCCACATATCCCTGCTTGTTCCAGGAGAAGATGCGCATCTTCTCGGGTTTGGAGAACTGGGCCAGGATTTCGGACTCGCTCATCCCTGCCTTTTTCTTCATACGGTAACGGTCGCTCCATTTGCGGGCCTGGTTCATAAGTAGGCTGACAGTCTTCTGATCCACGTCGTTGGCAAACGGCTTGTTGCGCTTCCACTGAAGCTCGTTGTTGAAAGCTTTCTGGAGATTCTGGCCGAGATGCTCCGCAACCGCCTCCTCTGCATATTGCTGCATCTTATAATTAATGGTAGTATAGATACGGAGGCCGTCGCTGTCGAGATTGTATGGTGTCCCGTCGGACTTCTTGTTTTTCTTGAGCCAGCCGTATATCGGGTCATTCACCCAGCGGAGTGAGTCGGCGGCGTATTCCTCAGGATAGAGGTAGTCGGCACGCGAAGGCTTGTCCGCGTTCATATCCCTTCTGAGCATATCGCGGAAGTAAGGGGCGCGGCCGGCATTGTGGTCCTGCACCTGATATGTAAGTGTAATAGGTATCTTCTGAATCGAGTCGCGCTCGGCATTGGTTATGAAACCGTTCTTCGCCATCTGGCCGATGACGAAGTTGCGGCGCTCGAGGGAGCGCTCAGGATTGAGGGCCGGGTTGTAACGGGTCGGCTTGTTGACCATACCGATGAGAGTTGCCGCCTCCTCGACGGTCAGCTGGTCCGGGTCCTTGGCGAAGAAAGTCTCCGACGCGGCCTTGACACCATAGGCGCTGCTTCCGAAGAAGATGGAATTGAGATACATATCCATGATCTCATCCTTGGTATAGTCCCTCTCAAGCTTCACGGCTGTAATCCACTCCTTGAGTTTGATACCGACCATCACGACCTTTGACCATCCCGGGATCTTGCTTTTCACCTCCCGGCGAGGGTAAAGGGTCTTGGCAAGCTGCTGGGTGATTGTCGATCCGCCGCCCTGGCTTGAGTCGTGCAGCAGCAGTGTCTTGAAGAACACGCGTGCGAGACCTTTCATATCGATGCCGGAATGCTTGTAGAAACGGGCGTCCTCCGTTGCGACGGCTGCGTTCACCAGATTCGGAGAAAGCTCGTCGTACGAAACATAGGTGCGGTTCTCGATATGGAATGTGGCAAGGACTTCGCCGCCGTCGGCGATGACCTGTGTGGCGAGCTTGCTTTCCGGGTGCTCGAGTTCATCGAACGAAGGAATCTTTGCGAAGATTCCGACCAGCAGAAGCAGCAGGAACACCAGTGCGAACGGTGCGATCAGAATAATCCAAAACCACTTGATTACTTTCTTTCTTGTCGTTTCTTTCATTTCGTGAAAAATTGTCGTAATATAATTACGACTTAATATATGAGGCACAAAATTAGCGATTTAATTTTGAAATTCTGCGACTTTCTGCTTTTCTTTGCAACACGAAAATAATATCTCGAGTTTGACACTTCGATTTTGAGATATCAAGGCCCCAGACCGCTGTGCTA
>JAUNNZ010000017.1 GCA_030537315.1 Bacteroidia bacterium | reverse complement strand
AAAGATACAATTATTTTTGATTTTATACAACATTTAGATGTTACAAAGTACTAGGGTGAAAGCCCTTCTGCCGAAACTCTCGGAAGAACAGATGAAAACTCCACTGGTCCAGGATGCCCTGCCATATCTGGATGTCACGATACCATTGAATGTTGGCGATTCATTCCCGGAATTGAATCTGTATGATGCAGATGGACTTCCACACAAGATATCTGATTTCTCCGGCAAGAAGGTCCTGATAGAACTCTCCGAGTTCGGCTGTGCGCCTTGCAAACTTGCCGGCCTTGAGATAGAAGAACTGTGCAGGATGCATCCGGATGATTTCGTCACCTTGATTGTGAACCAGAACGGATATGAAATATGGCGGAAAGAAGTTGTGGCTTCAGCAGTTCCTAACAAGTTCGAATTCAACGACGACAACGGTTCATCCGGCATATTCAAAAGGCTTGGCACAGGAGGCTATCCTACGTTCGTCCTGATTTCCCCGGAAGGGATTATCACCGATATCTGGGCCGGATACGTCGAAAGATCACTCTTGGAAAGAATCTAAGAGATATCTGATTAATGTGTGAGAATAGTGGGGGAGGGAATAAGAAAATCGCCATTCTAGATACCTAGAATGGCGATTTTGGTGACTCCAACAGGACTCAAACCTGTAACCTTTTGATCCGTAGTCAAATGCTCTATTCAATTGAGCTATGGAGCCATTGCAAACCGGTACGGGACCGGTTTTATTTTACTCGGCTGATACCTTGCGCTTCGCTTCCTTGATGCGGGCCTTCTTACCAGCGAGGTTGCGGAGGTAGAAGATGCGGGCGCGACGTACCTTACCAACTTTGTTGAGTTCGATCTTCTCGATGAAAGGTGACTCGTATGGGAAGATTCTCTCGACTCCGATACCACCGGAAATCTTGCGGACAGTGAATGTCCTGGTGAACGGGGTAGCGCCGCAAATCTGGATTACAACGCCGCGGAAGTCCTGAAGTCTTTCCTTATCGCCTTCCTTGATTCTGTAGGTGACGGTGATTGTATCACCGGCCTTGAACTCTGGGTATGTAGCAGTCTTGTTCTGTGAGAATGACTGCTCAACAAGATTAATAAGATCCATAATGTCAATTATGTAATAAACCGCAGCGTCATCATACCGTCAGACGAGAGGCTGCTTTTTTCGGACTGCAAAGATAGGAATTAATTATTATCCCGCAAACTTTTTTCCTAAAAATACTTACTTTCCTTTTCAAAGAGCTGGCGGTCTTCGCGGGAAGGGTCCGGTTTGAAGCTTGAACTGTCCCTGATGGCCTCGATAGCCTCTTTTTCGGACTTGCTGAGCTTGCGCGGAATCCATACCAAAATCTTTACGTAAAGGTCGCCGCGGCTTGAACCATAACCGTTGACCGCAGGCAGGCCCTTGTTGCGCAGGCGCTCGACGTATCCTGACTGGGTGCCGGGGTCAAGCTTGAGCTTGTATGGCCCGTCAAGGCAAGGAACGGTGATCTCACAGCCGAGCATCGCTTCCGTCACGCTGATCACTCGGGTGTAGAACAGGTTGACGCCTTCGCGCTTGAGCTGGTTGTGCGGCTGCTCTTCGACGATGACCAGAAGGTCTCCGTTGATGCCGTTCTGAGGTGCCGCGTGGCCTTCGCCTCGGGCATTGATCTGCATTCCGTTCTCCACGCCCGCCGGAATCTTGACCTTGATGGTCTCCTTGACGCGAGTGACGCCGGTGCCGTTGCATTTGCGGCAAGGGTTGGATACGACCTTGCCGGTTCCGCTGCACTGAGGGCAGACAGAATAGCTTACAGTCCTTCCGAACAGGGAGTTGACTATGTTCTGGACCTGGCCGGAGCCCTTGCAGGTAGGGCAGGTCTTGATGTCCGAAGAGTTCTTGGTGCCCTTGCCTCCACATTCCTGGCAAGGCCTGTTGCGCTCGATGGTGACATCCTTCTCACAGCCTGTGGCGATCTCCTCGAGTGTGAGTTTCACGCGGGTGCGTATGTCGCGGCCGCGCTGCTGGCGCGGGCCCTGCTGGCCGAAGCCGCCGAATCCGAAGCCTCCGTCCCCGCCGCCGAATCCGAAACCGCCGAAGGCGCCTCCGAAGAGGTTGTTGAGGATGTCGTTGAGGTTGCCGAATCCCTGGCTCCAGTCCTGTGCACCTGCGCCGTCAACGCCGGCAAAGCCGAACTGGTCGTACTTGGCCTTCTTGTCCGGGTCGCTGAGCACGGAATATGCCTCGGAAGCCTCCTTGAAATTGGCTTCCGCGGTCTTCTTCTCGGCATCGGTGCCGCTTACCCAGCGGTCCGGATGCCATTTCAGCGCAGCCTTGCGGTATGCGCCCTTTATCTCATCGGCGGAGGCTCCCTTCTGGAGTCCCAGCACTTCGTAGTAGTCTCTTTTCTCAGCCATTTCCTAAATTCAGCAAGCAACAACAACCTTTGCGAAACGCATCACCTTGCCCTTGAAGGTATATCCGGGCTTGAACACCTCGATGACCTTGCCCTTCATATCGGGGGTCGGGGCAGGGATCTGGGTGAGCGCTTCGTGGAAATCCGTGTCGAAATCCTTGCCGACAGCATCGATGACCTCGAGGCCGCAGGATTTCAGATAATCCATCAATTTGTTGTATATCAATTGAATGCCTTCAAGTGATGATTTGTCTTCGGCGTTCTCGAGAACTTTCATTGCGGCGTCGAGATCGTCAAGGACAGGAAGGAAGCCTTTTATCGTGTCTGCCGCCGCTGAAGCGACAAGATTGAGACGCTCTTCTGCACTGCGGCGGCGGAAAGTCTCGAATTCCGCCATGAGGCGCGTATAATCCTCTTTTTCCTTCGCCAATTTGTCAGTCAGCTCATCGACCTTCTTCTGGAGGCCGTCATCTTTCTTTGATTTCTTCTTGTCTGCTTTCTGCTCCTTAACAGGCTCCTGCTGCGCTTCCTGCGCAGTTTCCTGTGCCTTATCTTCCATAGTATCGTTTTCTTTGCTCATAATCTGATCTGCTTTGTACTCTCAGAAGCACAAATTTGCTGCCACGGCCTTTCCCTGACTTTTTGTCATCATTTGAAGAACTTGTCGATGGTCTTGATGCTGTCAGGCATCGCGAACAGTGCGACGCGGTCATATGGTTCGATGATGGTGTCGCCGACTGCAATGAAGGCCTCGCTGCCGCGGATGACACCGGCTATGATGGCATTCTGAGGGAAGTTGATGTCCTTGAGTGCGCCCTTGGTGATCTGTGAACCGGGAGCCGCCGTGTATTCCATCACTTCCGCATTGGTGCCATTCATATATCGTACGAAACGGGCCTTGCCGGAAAGGGTGAATTTGAAGATGCGGCCTGCGGTGATGAGCTTCTTGTTGATGACAGTATCCACGCCCATCTCTTCAGCCAGTCGCATATAATCGATGTTCTCCACTTCAGCCACCGTGCGCCCTATGCCGAGTTTCTTGGCGACGACGCAGGCAAGTACGTTAGCTTCATCGTTGCCCGTGAGCGCGACGAAAGCGTCGTATTCATTGATGCCCTCGTCACTGAGGACATCCGGGTCGCGGCCGTCTCCGTTCACGATGATCACATTGTTGGACAGGCGCTCGCTCAGCGTGATGCAGCGTTCTTTGTCCTTCTCGATGATTTTCACGCGTACGCCCTGGTTGTCAAGTGTCTTTGCGAGCATTGAAGACATATCGTTCCCTCCGAGGATCATCACGCTGGAGACAGCTGTGTTGGCCTTTCCGAAGCATTTGTACAGGGACGCAACGCCCTCGCGCTTTGAAATCGTGAACACGAGGTCTCCGTAATGGAACTTCGTATCAAGTTTAGGGATAAGGGTCTTCTCTTCACGCGATATCGCTATCACGCGGAACTGAAGCAATTCCTCCGGAGTAAGCATCTTGATGAAATCACCAAGCTTGAGGTCCACCATAGGGGAGTCCTCGTCGAGCTTGAACACGGCGATCTGAAGCTTGCCGCGGGCAAAGTCCATCGTTTCTGCGGTGGAATTATGCTTGAGGAATGATACTATTTCATCGGCTGCGCTTTTCTCGGGGTAGAACATCAGCTCGATGCCCAGCTCCTTGAAGATGAGTTTGTTCTCCGGAGACAGATAGGACTCGTCATTGATTCTGGCGATGACCTTCGTGGCGCCCAGCTGCTTTGCGAGCAGAGCGCCCACAATGTTGACTTCCTGCGTCGCAAACGGGTAAACCGCAATGAAGAGGTCCGCCTTCGGCACGCCTGCCGCCTTCAATGTCTCGATGGCTGACGGGTTGCCTTCAAAAGTCTCGACATCGGTGTATGCCGACAGCGCTGCAAGTCGCTGCGCATCGTTGTCGATCACGGTCACCGCGTTGGATTCTGCGCGAAGCATTTTCGCGAGGTGTGATCCTACCTCGCCTGCTCCTTCAATGACAATATTCATATCCCTTGCATTTGTTTGAATTCCTTGTGTGCTTCCTTTACGGCATCAAAATCAGCCTTGCGGCCTGTCAGGAGGTACATGCATGCGATCGCTCCATCAAGAACCATACGGAAGAATATCCGCCTTTCTGCAGATTTCGGGCCAAGCTCGCCCGGGAGGTTGTTCGCCAGCATCAGCAGAGAGTTGCGGAAGTTCAGCTTAAGTTTGAACGGCGATCCCTGCGGGAGGGTGCCGCCTCCGAGGTGCCACACCGTGGAGGCGGGTACGCAGGTGACCTGCCATCCGCGCCGGCGGGCGCGCCAGCAATAGTCGATCTCCTCCATATGGGCGAAGAACCTGTCGTCGAGACCTCCAAGCTCGCGCCAGAGCGAACTCCTTGTCATCATACAAGCCCCCGTGATCCATTTTACGTCCGCCGGAGCGCTGTCATACTGCCCCTTGTCGACGGCGGTATGGTTTAGAAAGCGCCCACGGCAGTAAGGGTAGCCGTGGCGTGTGAGCAGCCCTCCGGCCGCTCCGGCATATTCGAAACGCTGTCCGCGTACGAATGAGCCGTCCTCCGTCCGCTCCAGCCTGTGCAGCTTCGGGCCGCAGACGCCGCATTGCGGATGCGTGTCCATATACTCTGTCAATGGCTCCAGCCATCCGTCACCGACCTCGATGTCGGAGTTGATCAGAACGACGTACTCCGGGGCGTCGGCCCCTTCTGTTATCTGTGCAATGGCGCGGTTGTAACCGCCCGTAAACCCGTAGTTGTCGTCAAGGGAAATGGTCCGCACCTGCGGGAAGTTCTCCCTGACGAAATCCACCGATCCGTCGGTGGAGGCGTTGTCGGCAACGACCACTGCGGCGTCGGCGTGTGCGCAGGAACTTACGAGTCCCGGCAGCCAGCGGCGCAGATAGTCCCTGGTGTTCCAGTTCAATATGACGACAGCCGTTTTCATTGTCTGTTAATGGCAGTGGCCGCAACCGCACTCACCGTCGTGGTGGTGTTCGCCGTGGCAGCCGCAGTCGCCGTCGTGGCAGCTGCATTCCCCGTCACCGTGGTGACAGCCGCAGCCGCACTCTTCCTGTGGGAGGAACTCCCCGTGCAGACCCTCAGTAAGTTCTTTTTCAGTGGCTGCACGTACGGTTTCAACCTTTCCTGTGAAGTGGAGGGTCTTGCCTGCCATAGGGTGGTTGAAGTCCATGGTCACGCTGTCTTCACCGATAGCGGCGATGGTGCCCTGTACAACCTGGCCTGCTGAATTGAGCATGGGAATCAGGCGTCCGACTTCGAGAAGGTCCTCGCGGATCTGCCCGTCAACGGCAAATGAACTCTTCGGGATGTCGAATTTATATTTCGGATTGTACTCGCCGTAGCCGTCTTCCGGACTGAGGACGAAATCGAATGATTCGCCCGGTTCCTTTCCTTCAACCGCGGCCTCGAATTTTGGGAGGAGCATGCCTGTGCCGTGAATGTATTCAAGCGGTGCTTCCGGGCGTGCCTTGTCCGCGATTTTACCTTCTACCTCAAGTTCGTAGCTTACACCTACGACGTAATCCTGCTGTGCTTTCATATACTTAGTTGATTGTTCGTTAATTTGGCAAAGTTAGTCATTCTTTGAAAAATACCTTCTCAACCGGAGAAATCGACATTCTCGAACGCCAGTGTAGGGACAAGCTTCGACATACATTGGCGGGCATCTGAGCCGGCTGCCTTGAATCCCTGCCACAGTGTAAGGAAGTTGCCGGTCACAAGCATTTCGCTTACGGGGCGCACGATCTTGCCGTCCCTGAAAAGGAAGCCTTCGATCCCGTAGGAGAAATCACCCGTTGCCGGATTCGAATTGCCGCCGTTGAAATCGGTTACAAGGATGCCGTCGCCGCACATTTTCAATATCGCGTCGCGGTCGAGGCCTTCCTGAGGGTAGGGAAGGACGTGCGGACGCACCGGGTCTTCGACCGTAGGCGCCATTCCGAGCTTGTTCCCTATGAATGTGTTGATGAAATATTCCTTCACCACACCGCCCTCTATGATGGCGTGCGGGGTGGTGGCGGCTCCTTCGGAGTCGAAAAGCTTGGAGCAGACATTCCCCTTTATGTGAGGGTCATCCAGGACGGTCAGCCCTTCCGGGAAGATCTTCCTTCCTAAACTGTCCATCAGGAAGGAGTTGCTCTGCTGTATCTGATAGCCGCTGAGGGCGCGAAGGACAGGGGAGATGGCGCGGGAGGCGCATTCGCTGTCAAGCACCATCGTGTATTTCCCGCTTTCAGCGGGCGCTGAATCTATCTGGGCGACTGCCCTTTCCAATGCCAGACGGCCGCATGCTGCGGGGTCCAGATCGTTGAAGCGTGACCATGAGTCCCAGGCGTAGCCGCTGTATTTTTCGCCGTCGGCTTCGATCGTGATCTCCACGCCGTAGTCGAAAGAGGTTTCCGTCTGACGGCAGAAGAGGCCGTTTGTGTCCATCAGGACGACTTCGTAGATGCTGTCGGAATATTCGCCCTCCTCAGAAACGATCTGGTATTCGGGAGGTGTGGGGGTTTTGAAAACGGATGCGTCCAGGGCGGCCTGGCGGCGCGTTTCAGGTGTGATTCCGCTCCTGCACGGGTCAACTGCGCCCAGTTCGTCGCCGCGGAGCGCGTTCTTGCAGGTCCTTGCCGGATCTGCAAGGTCTCTGCAAGGGTCTTCGGCAAGCATCCGGACCGTTTCTATGGCTTTCAGGATAAAGTCTTGGAGAGCATTCTTTTCGAGCTTGTTCGTCGAGAAACTTCCGAAGCGGCCGTCGACGAACAGGCATAGGCTGAGAGACCTGTCCTGACATCGTGTTATGCGGTCTATTTCTCCGTTGAGAGTGGCCACGAGATCTTCGGAACTTATCGAAAGAGTGGCGCTGGCCTTCTGGGCACCGCTTTTCTGCGCGAAGTCAAGAGCTTCGCGGATGAGTGTGAGTTCAATGTCCGTTATCATTCTCCGCCGACCGTTAAGTTCTTTATCAGTACTGAAGGTATTCCGCAGGATACCGCTACGCTCTGCTCCTTGCCGCAGGTCCAGGTGCTTTCGTCAATCTTGAGGTCACCAGCCACCGCTTCGATGTCTGCCAGAGCCTGAGGACCGTTGCCTATGATGTTTATGTCCTTGACCGGCATTGTCAGCCGACCCTTTTCTATGAGCCAGCCGCTCTTGACGTAGAAAGTGAAGTCGCCTTCGCCGATCTTGACCTGGCCGTTCGCGAACTGGTCCACGAAAATTCCTTTTTTTACGCTGCCTATCAAGTCGTCAAGGTTTCCGTCAGTGCCGTTCTCCATATAGGTGGCCCGCATTCGCGGAATGGGGTTGTATCGGAACGATTCGCGCCGTCCGTTGCCGGTAGGCGCGACGCCGTACCACGCCGCGCTTATGCGGTCGTGCAGATAGGAAGTCAGCACGCCGTCGGTGACCATATATGTCTTCTGCCCCGGAATGCCTTCGTCATCGTAGTTGCAGGCACCGCGGTTGAAAGGAACGGTGCCGTCGTCCAATATGTTGATGCCCTTGCGGCATATCCGCTTTCCCATCCTGTCAGTGAATATGGACTGCCCCTTGCGGTTGAAATCCGCCTCGAAGGCGTGGCCCATCGCTTCGTGAAGAAGGATTCCGGACGCGCCGGCCGCCATCACGACGGGCATCTGCCCGCCTTTCGGCCGGCGGGCGGCGAACCGTTCGTCAATGCCTTTGACAGACCTGTCGATCAGGTCCTGGAGGACTTCTCCGGTGAGCATCTCCACACCCATCCGCAGACTGCGGGATACGTTGCGGCTTTCAATCATGTCGCCCTGCTTGAATACGATTGACAAGGTGATGCTTCCGAGCGGACGCCTGTCGGACGTAAGCTCGCCGAACGAGTTGAACATGGCGATTTCGCTTATGGAGTACGACAGCATTGCAGTGACTTTTTCCGCTCTGGAGTCTCTGGTCTTGATCCCTTTTTCCAAACGTTCGAGGAATGGGATGAAACTCTTCGCTTCCGCTTCACGCCAGTCCTTTTCTATCGGGTAGTGGTTCCGGCGTTGGACCGTCTCGGAATCTGACCGGTAATGATTGAGGCAATTGCCGCAGGAAGTCTTTCCCGCACCTCCGGTGGCTATGGAACCTGCTGCTCTGGCTGCGGATACAAGCTCTTGAAAATCTGTGCTCTCGGCATATGCGTAACCTGTCTTCTCGCCTTTCAGCACGCGGATCCCACAACCGTAATCTATGTGGAAACCACCGGTTCCGACACTTCCGTCGCGGAGCATAAGGTCATAGTAGGAAGTGTCCTCGAGGTACAGGTCGCACCAGTCGCCGCCGTCGCGGAGACCTTCCGATATGATGGTGCGGAGCTGGCCCTCTGTCAGTCCGAATCTTTCAAGCTTGTTCATCTCTCTGGAAAGCAATGTTGCTTATTTTAAGGAACTTCTCCGGGTCTATTATTTCTGTTGAGCTTTTGGACCCCTGTGCGACAATGCAGAACGGGGATTTTGAATTGTCACCGATTATCCATTCATCGCAGATTTTCATATAGGTGTCGAAGAGATAGCGCAGTCCCATCTCATACCGGCGGCGCACGGTCGTGTCATCTATGTGATGTCCGCCCGCCTTGACACGTGCCTGCACTCTTTTGATGGCAAGTTCCGGAGAATTCAGCCAGAAATACAGAAGTGTCACGGAATATCCGCGTTCCTTTGCTCGCTGTATTATTCCCACAAGGGATCTTGTAGCGAGGGTGGTTTCGATGCTGAAGTCATCGTAGCGTTCAAGCAGATAGTTGATTTTCATCACCATGTAGCGGCTCGCCGTGATTGACGCGGCGGACGGGTCGAAAGGCGAGAGACTCTTCGCGAATTCATCGGAATTCACGAATTCCCGGCAGTCGAGGATCTCGGGCAGCAGAGTATATGATGCCGTGGTTTTCCCGGAACCGTTACAACCTGAGATGATGAATAGCTTAGGCATTGTCCACTCCGTATCCGAAAAGTGCGAAATCCCCCTTCAGCGGATCTTCCGGCCATATTTCCCGGAAGGCGTCCGTGATTTCCAGAGCGGTCCTGATATCTTTCTGCCTGCGCTTCGTGAGTCCGAGACTTACGGCCTCGTCATAAACGTGGACGTCCAGAGGCACGATGAGATCCCTCGGGGATGACTTTTTCCATAGTCCGAGATCCACTATCCCGTCGTTGCGCACCATCCATCTGCGCATCATGTTTATTTTCTTGTTTGCAGCGCGGGGATCGGATTTCTGGCGGAAGATGGAAGTGCGGATCTCATCCTGGGTCAGACCTTCGAGGGTCGGATGCCAGCTGTACCATTCGCGGAGCCTGTGGCAGATTCCTGCAACCTCCGACCATTTGACCGTCCTGTGTATGCTGGTGCCGTCATTGCGCCAGTCGCCGGCATTGACGTAGGCAAACGGCTGCCAGCCCATTTCGTCAAAGAGCCGTTCCAGGTCGCGGACAATCATTTCCCTCCGCCCCCAGGCGAAATGCGCCGCGAACACCGCGGCGATTTCAATGTCCTGCCGCGATGCCCCGCGGCGGACGAATTCGCGCGGAAAAGCTATCGGATCTGTCTGGAAGTACTGTGGATCGTTGTATTTCTCAGCCCATTCTTCGAGCTGTCGCTTTACGTCTGGCTTTATCACAGGATTATTTTTCAGGGATTGCCTCGAGCACTGCCTTGAGGAATTCCCAGGTTCTCTCTACTGAAGGGATGAAGGTCCTCTCGTCAGGTGAGTGAGGGTACATTACGGTAGGTCCTATTGAAACCATTTCCCAATTCGGATATTTGTCTCCGAGAAGCGCGCATTCAAGGCCGCCGTGGGTGGCGAGAACGTTCATCGGAGTGCCGAACATCTTCTTGTGGGTCTCGTTGAGGAGGGTGTTGATGGCGAGGTCCGGTTTCGGTGTCCAGCCCGGATAGCCGCCGAAGAACTTGATTTTGGCACCGGCGAACTCGAAGATGTACTTGACGCGCAGGGCGAGGTCTTCCTTGGATTCGTTGATGGCACTGCGGAGGAGGGAGGCCACGGTGAGATGGCCGCGATTGCAGCGGACAACGGCGAGGTTGATGGAAGTCTCGGTGAGGCCCGGCATGCTCTGGCTCATGCGGATAACGTTTGAAGGGCAGGCTGCGATGGCCTTCATCGCGTTGAGGGCGACTGCATCTTCAATGTATCTTGCAGGCTTTGCCTGGCGCTCGATGGTGACGGTCATTCCAGGGTCTGTCTCCTTGTATTTCTTCTTGAGGTTGCTGAAGATCTTGCGGGCTGCCTTGAGGGCTGGGGTGACTTTCTCTGAAGGGATGAGGACAACCGCGTTGGCCTCGAACGGGATGGCGTTGCGGAGGCTGCCGCCCGTGAAGTCGGCCAGCTTGGCGCCGTATTTCTCAACGAGAGGAATGAGTGCCCTGACCAGAACCTTGTTGGCGTTGGCGCGGTAGAGGGAGATGTCCATGCCTGAGTGACCGCCGGCGAGACCCTTGACGTCGAAGTTGAATGCCTTGAAGCCGGCAGGGCTCTTGAGTGACTTGTATTTGAAGTCGGCTACTGCGTCGAGACCGCCCGCGCAGCCGATGCAGAGTTCCAGCTCATCCTCGGAATCGAGGTTGAGAAGGATGTCGCCCTTCAGGACTCCCGGCTTGAGGGCTTCGGCGCCGCTCATGCCTGTCTCTTCATCGTAAGTGACGAGCACCTCGATCGGGCCGTGCTTGACGGTCTTGTCTTCTGCGACTGACATTGCGAGAGCCACACCCAGGCCGTTGTCCGCGCCGAGGGTGGTTCCTTTTGCGGTGAGCCATTCGCCCTCGACTACGGTCTCGATAGGGTCCTTGAGGAAATCGTGCTTAGTATCGGCGGTCTTCTGAGGGACCATATCCATATGGCCCTGGAGGATTACGCCCTTGCGGTTTTCATAGCCCTTGGTGGCCGGAACGCGCATTATAACGTTGCCGGTTTCGTCCGCGAACGCGTCGACCTTGTGCTCCTTCGCCCAGTCAAGAAGGTGCTTGCGTACGATTTCTTCGTGCTTTGACGGGCGCGGACAGCGGGTGAGTCCGTAGAAATTATTCCAGACGATTGCCGGTTTCAGATCTTTGATAGTCATATTCATTTAATGTTTAGTGGTTATTCTCTTTGAAAACATCGTATTTACAAATATACCATTTTTTCTTATCTTTGCGAATGCACCACGTGCACTAAAGCAATTAATTATCCACTTACAATATGTTCAAAGGTCAACCTAAAGGTTTGTTCGCCCTTGCCCTCGCCAATACCGGCGAGCGCTTCGGCTACTACACCATGCTTGCGATCTTCATGCTCTTCCTCCAGGCCAAGTTCGGATGGGAGCAGGCTACGGCAAGCCAGGTGTATTCGATTTTCCTAGCTGCAGTTTATTTTATGCCTGTAGTCGGCGGATTGCTCGCCGACCAGATCGGATACGGCAAATGCGTCGTCACCGGTGTCTGCGTGATGTTCCTGGGCTATGCGGCCCTGGCCATCCCTACAGCCGCCAACGGCCTCGGCGTAGGCCTGATGCTCGGTGCGCTTCTGCTCATCGCCGTCGGTACCGGCCTCTTCAAAGGCAATCTCCAGGTACTTGTAGGCAATCTCTATGATGATCCGAAGTACTCTGCAAAACGCGACTCGGCATTCAGCCTGTTCTATATGGCCATCAACATCGGCGCCATGTTCGCCCCTTCCGCCGCAACCGCCATCACCAACGGCTTCCTCGGCAAGGCGGGCCTTATCTACAAGGCCGATGTCCCGGCGCTCGCTCACCAGTTCCTCAAAGGTACGATTACAGATGCCAATGCGGCAAAACTCGCTGACCTTCAGGCCGTCATGCCATCCGCGGACGTAACCGCGATGGCTCCTGCAGACTTCTGCTCATACTACATCGAGCACCTGTCTTCCGCATATAATATGGGATTTGCGGTGGCTTGTGTATCACTCATAATTTCCATCATAATCTACTTCGCCTGCCGCAGCTGGTTCAAGCACGCTGACGTCAATGACGCGCAGGCCAAGAAGCAGTCCGCTGAATCAGGCGTTCAGGTTGCCGAACTCACCCCGAAGCAGACCCACGACCGCATCGTCGCCCTCTGCCTCGTTTTCGCGGTGGTCATCTTCTTCTGGATGGCATTCCACCAGAACGGCCAGAGTCTCACATGGTTCGCCCGTGACTACACTACAGCCACCACATTCGGCGCGACCCGACTTGGCTTCAATATCTGGATCCTTGCTTTGATAGCAGTGTCAATCTATACTCTTTTCGGCGCTTTCCAGTCAGAGACATCCAAGGGAAAGATTGCCTGCGGCGCCATCACTGCCATGCTTTGGGGCGGCGCCTACTGGATTTACAGCGGCATGCCCGAAGTGCTCGACATCTATCCTCAGCTCTTCCAGCAGTTCAACCCGTTCTTCGTAGTCTTCCTCACGCCAATTTCAATGGCGATCTTCTCAGCCCTCGCGGCGAAGAAATCAGAAAAGTATCCGAAGGGAATGGAACCTTCCGCACCGAAGAAGATCGGTATCGGAATGTTCGTGGCCGCTCTCGGCTACCTCATTATGATCATGGCCTCTCTCGGCCAGCAGTCACCTGCAGATCTTAACGGAACAGTATCTCCGGACCCTGTGGTTCCTATGTACCTCATCAGTACATATCTGGTGCTCACGTTCGCAGAACTCCTTCTCAGCCCAATGGGCATCTCATTCGTTTCGAAGGTCGCACCTCCGAAGCTCAAGGGCCTTATGATGGGTCTCTGGTTCGCCGCCACCGCAGTCGGCAACTACCTCAGCTCAATCCCGGGACTTCTCTGGATGAATGTTCCTCTGTGGGCCAACTGGGCGATCCTCATGGCCCTCTGCGTAATCGCGGGCGGCATAATGTTCGCTATGCTCAAGAAGATCGAAGCGGCTACGGAATAAGCGGTATTGACTCTCGTCAATAGTCACCGGACTAAAAAAAGACCTGCTGGAAGATGGATTTTCCAGCAGGTCTTTCAGTTAGGGGCGGAATGGATTCTGCCGACTTATTCGGCTTCCAGAAGGAGTACGCGTGAAGACCAGTCGGAGTTCATCTCAGGGTACTTCATGTTGTTGCTCATTGGGATGCTGAGACCATTCTCCATAAGGTATTTGCCGGAGAATGACTTGCCTTCGAAGAAGAGAGGACGTACGTCAACCCTGTCGAGTTCGGTGATCTTGTACATCTTGTCCGGGTCGAGACCGGCGAACTGAGCGAGGCTGAAATGCTCGTCCTGGAAGTTCTTTATCTTCCACCAGTAGAAGACGGCGGCGGACTTGTCGGCAGCGACGTGCATCATTGAGGCGAAGCCCTTGTCGTCGTAAGGGGAGACGAGACGGTAGATGTCACCGAACTGGACGATAGGACGGATGCGTTTATACTCGGCGATAGCGTTGCGGCAGACTTCCTTCTCATTATCAGTCATATTCTTAGGCTGGATCTCCATCCCGAGGCGGCCGCTCATTGCAACATCGATGCGGTACTTGATCGACGTGGTTCTGTGAACGGTATGGTTCGGGGTGGCGCTGATGTGCGAAGCCATAGCGATTGCAGGGAAGAAGTATGAAGTACCCCACTGCATGTATACGCGCTGGAGGGCGTCGGTGTTGTCTGATACCCAGAACTCGTCGAACCAAGGCAGCACGCCCCAGTTGGCGCGTCCGCCGCCTGATGCGCAGGCCTGGATGGTAAGGTCAGGATATGCCGCGCGGATGCGGTTGCAGACCTTTTCGAAGCCTCTCCAATATTCGATGAGGAGGTGGCTCTGGCGCTTGAGGTACTGTGAACCGTATGCGGAAACGTTCATATTCGAATCCCACTTGATGTAGTCGAGATCGGGGATTTCCTTCTTCAGACCGTCCACGATGTTGAAGATGTAGTCCTGGACGGCAGGATTGCTGAGGTCGAGCACGAGCTGGGTGCCGCCGCGGCCGTATACGTTGTCGCGATTAGGCGCTCTGAGAACCCAGTCCGGGTGAGCGTCATAGAGTTCGCTCGGGTTGTTGGTCATTTCCGGCTCGATCCAGATGCCGAACTTTATTCCGTGACTGTCTGCGGTCTTCACAAGCCATCCGAGTCCGTTGGGAAGCTTGTTCTTGTCAACCTTCCAGTCACCGAGGGCGCAGTTGTCGGTCACGCGCGGGTATTTTTCGCCGAACCAGCCGTCATCCATCACGAAGAGTTCTCCGCCCATCGAGGCGATGTCGCCCATCATCTGGTCCATTCCCGGCTCATTGATGTCGAAGTATACGCCTTCCCAGGAGTTGAGGAGTATCTTGCGCTCCACGTCGCCGTGGGCGAGGCGGTATTTGCGGCCCCACCTGTGGAAGTTGCGTGATGCGCCGCTGAGACCTTCGTCGGAGAAGGTGTAGGCGAGGGCTGGGGTCTTGAATGTTTCGCCGGCTTCGAGGTAGTATTCCGCGTTTTCAGGGCAAACGCCTGCAAGGAAATGGTGGTAGTCGGAGTCATTGGTCTGTACGCGGAGCTCGTAGTTGCTGCCCCATTCGAGGGCGGCGCCGATCACGCGGCCGCTGTTCTCCTGAGGTTTGCCGTCAAGCGAGAACATGACTTCGCCGTGGCTGGTGTGGGAGTTACGGGTGCCGTCGATGTTCTTGATGACTTTGAACCCGCGGGTAAGAGGCTCTGTCGTGAGCCCACCTTCATTCGCCCAGCTTCCATAAAGCGAGCACATCCACACGTCGCCGACGTGAATCGGCAGACAGCCGGAATCATATCGGCGCAGAACGATGGTCTGCGGAGCTTTCTTGCTGGCCTTGGCGGTGTTGGTTATCTCAGCCCAGGTCTCGATCATGTCCTGGTCATAGAATGCTTTGTAAACGTTCTTGACAACTACCGGATAGTCCGGGTCGGCTGAGGTGACGGTGATGATTTCGCCCCCGTCCCAGTTTGACCTTTCAACACCGGTGACATTGAGCTTGAGGGTGAGGCTGCCGTCGGCCTGGGTCACTGCGATTGCGCATTCAGTGGTGCCTTTGAGACCGAAGGCGGGATAAGCGCCTTCCGTGCGGTTGCCCGCAAAGCGGATCTGTCCGAGGTCAGCGTCTCCAAGACGCGCGCCATAGTAGGTGATTCCAAGCTCACGGCCGTTCTGGGTGTCAAGAACGAGAGTCGTTTTGCTTGTGTTGAGAGCGGTCTGGGCAGAAGCGAGCTGCCAGACTGCAAGAAGCAGAAATACAAGAGTCTTTTTCATTGGTTATATGGTGATTTCGAGTTTGTGCGTACCCGGTTCGTATGGAATGAACCTGCTGCCACCGTTGCCGGTGTTGTGAATCGTTATGTCATAGACGGCATCGCGGAAGGCGCGGTGCACTTTATATGTGCCGAATTTCTCCGCAGGGAGGCAAGGCTCTATCAGAAGCCCGTCATAATCAGGCTTGACTCCGAGAAGCCATTCGGTGATTGTGTACCAGTTCCAGGCTGCGGTACCTGTGAGCCAGCTGTTCTTGCCTTCGCCCGGACGTGCGGCGTCTTTGCCCGCAACCATCTGGCAGTAGACATATGGCTCGACCTTGTGCAGATCCTGGTCCTTGATGTATGAAGGGCATATCTTGCGGTAATGCTCCCACGCATCCTGCGCACGGCCGGCAACGGCTTCGCCTATGATCACCCACGGGTTGTTGTGACAGAAAATACCTGCGTTCTCCTTGTATCCCTGAGGGTATGATGAAATCTCACCGTATTCTATGTAGTATCTGGTGAATGCAGGGTTGTTGAGCACGATTCCGTGCTCGCAGTCCATCATTGCCTTAACGCTGTCCAGCGCCTTTGCGCACATTCCCTTGTCAGCGCCCACACCGGCCATCGTGCACCAGCCCTGGCTTTCGATGAAAATCTTTCCTTCCTCACATTCGTTCGAACCGATCTTGCGGCCGTAGTAGTCGTATGCGCGGAGGAACCAGTTGCCGTCCCAGCCGTATTTCTCGATGGCGGATTCCATATCTGAGATATGCTTCTCGACTTGCGACGCTTCCAGACCGCATCGCTTGAGAAGTTCTGCATACTGCCTGCCGCAGAAGACGAACTGTCCTGCAATCATCAGGGATTCGGCCTTGGACCCTTCGGATTTGTTCTCGGTTGTCTGGAAGGATTCGTTAGGGTCGTTGGAGAAGCAGTTGAGGTTGAGGCAGTCGTTCCAGTCGGCGCGGCCTATGAGCGGAAGCCCGTGAGGTCCGAGGTTGTTCACGACGTGCCCGAAACTGATATTCAGATGTTCCATCAGAGACACTTCTGTGCCCGGAACATTGTCGAAAGGCACTTTTTCGTCGAGGATGCTGAAATCTCCGGTCTCCTTGATGTATGCGACAGTACCGAATATGAGCCAGAGCGGGTCATCATTGAAGCCACCTCCGATGCCGTTGTTGCCGCGTTTTGTCAGAGGCTGATACTGATGGTAGCAGCCGCCGTCGGCGAACTGGGTCGATGCGATGTCGATGATCCTCTCTCGCGCGCGCTCCGGAATCTGGTGGACGAATCCCACAAGGTCCTGGTTTGAGTCGCGGAAACCCATTCCGCGGCCGATGCCGCTCTCGAAGAATGACGCGCTGCGCGAGAAGTTGAAGGTGACCATGCACTGATACTGGTTCCAGATGTTGACCATGCGGTCAACGCCTTCCTCCGGAGTCTCGACGCTGAAGCGTCCCAGAAGGCCGTCCCAGTAGCGGCCGAGCTGCGCAAACGCTTCGTCCACCTTAGCGGTGGTGTCGAAGGCGCTTAGGATTTCCTTCGCGCGAGCCTTGTTTACAAGCGCGGAGCAACTGTTGATGATTTCCGGGTCTGCAGGAGCGAATTTTTCTTCCTGCGGGTTCTCTACGTATCCGAGGACGAAAATGAGGTCGCGGGTTTCGCCCGGGGCGAGAGAGATTTCTAAATAGTGCGAAGCAATCGGGCTCCACCCGTGTGCCACGCTGTCCGTCGCCTTTCCGGCGACGACGTTCTGCGGCTCGTCGAATCCGTTGTACAATCCGATGAAACTTTCGCGGTCGGTGTCGAATCCGTCTATGGGCGCGTTCACGCCGTAGAAGGCGTAATGGTCGCGGCGCTCGCGGTATTCTGTCTTGTGGTAGATGACCGAACCGTCAATCTCCACCTCTCCGGTGGAGAAATTCCTCTGGAAGTTTTCCATATCGGTCTCGGCGTTCCAAAGGCACCATTCCACGAAGGAGAACAGCTTGAATGCTTTCGTACCGCTGCAGGTGTTCTTAAGCGTGAGCTTGTGGATTTCACAGCGCCGGCCGAGAGGGACGAAGAAAAGTTCGCCGGCCTCGAGGCCGCGGAGAGAACCCGTTATGCGGGTGTAACCCATTCCGTGGCGGCATTCATATTTGTCCAGGCGGGTCTTGCAGGGCTTGAAGCCGGGGCTCCATATGCCTTCGCCGTCATTGATATAGAAATAGCGGCCTCCGTTGTCCATAGGCACTCCGTTGTAGCGGTAGCGGGTGATGCGGCGGAACTTCGCATCCTTGCAGAAACAGTATCCGCCGGCGGTGTTGGAGACGAGGCCGAAGAAGTCTTCGGTGCCAAGATAGTTGATCCAGGGCCACGGAGTGGCCGGATCGGTAATTACGAATTCACGTGCGGCATCGTCAAAATAACCGTATTGTTTCATTTGCTTAGAATTTCCAATTGAGTCCGGCCTTTGGCCAAGGAGTAACGACATCTTCTGTCCAAGGACCCTCGGAGCTTGCTTCAGGAGTGAAGAATGAGCAGGTCTCGTGCTTGTCGCCGACGCTCCATATCATCCAGGAGATGTTGTTGGCGGCGCTCCAGTCACACCATTCGTTCCAGGATCCGATATTCATCTCACCGTCTCCCGAAGAGTCGCATGATGCGCATTCTGAAAGGAATACAGGAATGCCCTTGGCGAGAGCCGCGTCGCAGGCGTCGCGAAGTTCTTTCTTATGCGTGCCGGCATAGAAGTGTACGGTGTACATGATGTTGTCGTAGGAAGTGATGGGGTCTTCGGCCGGAAGGTCGATTCTCTGGTCCCAGGATGGGCAGCCCACGAGAATGAGCGGGTGGACGTTCGAGATAGACGTTATGGTGCTGATGAGGTCTTCCGAATATGCCTTCAGATGCTGCCAGTAAGCCTTCATCGCCTCAGGGTTGCCGAGGTCTGCGTAGCTGCGGCTTTCCTCGAAAGAGAAGCAGACAGGTTCGTTGAAGAGTTCATAGATGATGTTCGGGCAGTCGGCGTATTTTGTGGCCACGTATGTGAAGAACTCTTTCGCGGCTTCCGGATGCGTGATGTGGGAATGCCAGTCTGCGATGAGATACGCGCCGTTCTCGATCGCCGACTTTGCAAGAGCGTCGAAGCTCTTGATGGCGAGGTCCTTGTCGTCAAGGTAACCGTGGTCGCATCCCGGATTCCACTCAAGGGCGAAGTCGTCGGAGCCTATCGCGGCGCGGAAAATATTGACACCGGTCTGGTCCATCAGGTTCTTAAGGCTGGCTTCGTTGTAGAATCTTGGCCAAAGGTTGTGCCAGCCATAGCTGATGCCGTTGAAGACGGCGGGCTGGTCTGAGCCTTCCATTTTCAGGGTTGTGCCTTCGACATGAAGTCTGGCTATCGCAGCCTTTTCCCGGCCGCAGCTTGAGAGTGATATCGCCGCGATGGCGGCAGCCGCCAATATTATGATTTTCTTCATAGCCTTATTTCTTTATAGGGAATTTGAATGCGAGCCAGCCCATAATGAGGGCGATGCCTGCCGGGATGAGTGAGAATAATGACCATACCATCGTGCGTACGGAATCGGTCACGGTCTCCGGGTCTATGACGAGATTGCCCATCTCGTTAGGGATCATTTCTGCTCCGGCGAGGCCGAGGAAAAGCGCGATGAGGGATCCTGAAATCGCGCCTCCGAGCTTCTGTGCCATTGTGCCTGATGAGAATATCAGACCTGTAGAGGATGATCCGAACTTGTCGGTGGCATAATCGGCCACGTCGGCATACATTGACCACAGAAGCGGTGAGTATATTCCCACGCCGATTGATGTGAGGACAACGAGCGCAATCATGAGCCAGATGTATTTCGGGGCCATCGGTATGAAGAAGAACGCGACTGAGAACACAGCGCAGATAAGGGACGCGATGATGAATGACATCCTCTTGGACCCTACGCGTTTCGTGAATGCAGGGGAGAGGGCTCCGAATATCATGCATGTGACTTCTCCGAATGCCATGAGCACGCTGAAGCTGATGATGAAGCTGCCGAGAGTCACGTCACCGTTCAGGCAGTAGCTGAACATATATCCGGCTACGGCATAGCGGAATCCGTTGAAGAAATTCGTGCATATTCCGGTGAGCGTGAGGTAAACCCAAGGCTTGTTCTTGAAGAGATTTACGAATTGGCTGAATGAATACTTCTCAGCGCGTTTCGGCTTGATACGCTCTTTTGTGAAGAGACCGCAGAGCAGTGTCATCAATGCGGCGAGCGCACCGAAGATGATTCCGATGACAGTGTATTGATGCGCATCAGTGCCTCCGATGAATTTCTGGATGTATGGAAGAGACAGCAGGGTGATGAACCCCATAGCATATGCGCCAACCATACGGAATGAAGAAAACTGGTTCTTCTCGTTGTCATCTTCGGTCATAACACCGAGAAGTGAACCATAAGGAACGTTGACGGCAGTGTAGATGGCCATCATAAGCAGATATAGACCATATGCGTAAATGCGCTTTCCTGTCGGCCCCAGTTCAGGGGTGTGGAGCAGGAGCGCGAAAATGAGTCCGAACGGAATTGCGCCGAAGATCAGCCAAGGCCTGTACGTGCCCCAACGGGACTGCGTGCGGTCTGCGAGGCTGCCCATTATGGGGTCGGTTACAACGTCAAAGAGACGGGCTACGAGCATCAGGGCGGCGGCGTCGGCAAATGTGAGACCGAAGACATTGGTGAAGAAAAGAGGGAATGCGATGGACATTATTTTCCAGGTTATTCCACCTGCTGCCGCATCGCCGAGCGCGTAAGCGATCTTTTCCCTGAGGGAGCATTTTGAAGAAGCCATTTCCGTGTTTGGTTAAAGTCTATAAAGTTAATTGATTTTGTTGAAAAAACGGGCGGTAAATGCCAAACAAGCGCCAAACTGCATTTACCACCCGCTTCCCGAAAATCACCATTGTTTTTTTTACCTAATAAATATTCCCTGGCGCTTGCTGCCTATATTTCATTCAAGTCAATAAGCCTGTTGAGTCTCTTGACGGTTTCGCCCGTGGTGTAGCCGTCCGGAAGAGTGTTCATGCAATAGTCCACAAGCCTGTCGATGGTTGACGTTGCAACGTGGAGTCTTGTGTCGGAAGATGCGTAGTATATGAAAACCTTTCCGTCCTCGTCCGCGATCCAGCCGTTGGAGAATAATACGTTGAGTACGTCGCCTATGTATTCTCCGCCTTCGGGCACCATAAAATATCCTGCCGGCTGTGCGATGACCTTCGTGGGGTCTTCAAGTGCAGTCATATACATATACAGCACATATCTCAGTCCGGAGGCGCAGTAGCGGACTCCGTGTGCGAGATGCAGCCAGCCTTTGTCTGTCTTTATCGGCTGTGGCCCCTCTCCGTTTTTTGCCTCGGTAATGGTATGATAATGACGAGGATTGATGATTTTTTGCTCTTTGACCTCGGCATTGGTGATGTCCTCGACCAGGGCCCAGCCTATGCCTCCGCCGCTTCCCGTCTCTATGAAGCTGTCCTGAGGGCGTGTGTACAGCGCATACTTGCCGTCCACGAATTCAGGATGGAGCACCACGTTGCGCTGCTGCTCCTTGCATTTGAGATCCGGCAGACGCTCCCAGTCCACGAGGTCCTTCGTGCGGGCTATGCCGCAGGCGGCTGTTGCAGCCGAAAGGTCGTTTTCGGCCTGGTGGTCCTTGCGTTCCACGCAGAACAGACCATATATCCAGCCGTCTTCGTGGCGCGTGAGGCGCATGTCATATACATTGGTCGCCGGTTCGCCGTATTCGGGCATCGTTATCGGACGCGGCCAGAAGGTGAAGTTGTCGATGCCGTTCGGACTTTCGGCCACGGCGAAGAAGGATTTGCGGTCTGCCGCTTCCGTTCTTGTCACCACGACATATTTGTCGCCCCACTTGATGGCGCCGCTGTTGAAGGCGGCGTGGATTGCGAAACGCTCCATCAGATAAGGATTGCGTTCCTTGTTGAAATCATACCGCCATCCCAGGGGAGCGTGGTCGCCCGTAAGGACGGGATATTTGTACCGTTCGTATATGCCATTGCCCTCGACCGGCTCGTTGCGCCGCTCGACAAGGGTCTTGTGCTGATCCCTCAAAAGTTTTTCTCTTTCTTCGAAAGTCATGTCAGTTCAGGAATATGGTTTTTTCGCTTTCTGCGAATGATTTGAAATCGGATTCCGAGCGGCTGCCGGGGAACGGGGCATAGTAGTGAACGTCGCGGCGGCCTTCCTCGCTGGTGTTGCGCCAGGTAAGAACGTATGCCACCGGGAAGCCGTCAAGTGCAGGCATCAGCACCCCGGTCCACCAGTTCTCGTCCCGAAGGCTTTCAAAACCGGTTTCGGTGACGGCGAGTATTTTGCCGTGCTCCTCGGCTATTTTTGACATATGGCCCAGCAGTTCCCTCATCTGCCCGATGAATGCGGCATTGGTGGTCTCGACATCCATTTCCGGGTATGCCGGCTCATACTGGTCGAGTCCGATGATGTCAACATACCCGTCGCCGGGATATCTTTCCATCCATTTTTCGAAATCATGCTGCATTCCGTTAGGAGAAATAGCCCACACAAGGTTGCTCAGACCGCGGTCTTTCATAAGATAGTCGTATGTCATCACCCATAGGGCATTGTATTCCTCGGGAGTGCATAGATCCGCTCCCCACCAGAACCAGCTGCCGGTGTGCTCGTGCCATGGACGGAAGATTACAGGGATGTCCTTTATGTTCTCAAGATAATCGCCCACCTTGCCGAGCCAACCCATAAAGAGGTCGTGGCACTGTCCGCCGGGAAGGACCGATCTGACTGCTGATTTATCCGTCACATCCCAGGCGTCACCGCCCGTCAGCGGGTTGCGGAGATGCCAGCTCATCGTGACGATTCCGCCGCGCGCGTGATGCTTCCGCGCGGCCTCCAGCATTATGTCGAAATCGTTGCCGTCAAGATTGGTGTTGGCGCCGTAGATACTGTTTCCGTCCAGTTCTATTCCGCCAAGGTCCAGCCCGAGAACCATAGGGTATGCACCGGCGGTGCTGAAGACATCCGAGCGCTCAAGGTTGTAGTCATTTTCCTCGTTCGCGTTCCAGTAATGCCCGTACATAAGGTCATCCTGATGCCCGTACATGTATTTTCCATCAAGAATTGCCTGTTTCAATGCCGAAATGGTAGAATTTTCCCGCGCCAGCGGTTTTGGGGCGCAGGCGGTGGCGATGACGGAAAGAATAAGGAAAATAATTGGTTTCACATTGCGAATTTACATATAAGAGCCAGCGCAAACAAATATGTAATTAGCCAATGATGATATTATTTTGATGTTTTAATCAAAAAGAAAAGGATGGCAATTTTGCCATCCTTTTCTTTTGTAATCCGGAAGAATCCTACTCGTAGTAGTAGATCTTCAGGAGAGTGTAGGCATCACCGGTGAAGAGCAGGTGCTGTACATCGACGTTGTCGTAGAGATTGCCGTCATCCTTGATGTTGATCTCGATGTACTTGGTGCCGTCTTCCTCTTCCTGAACCATGTCAAGGCAGTTGTGGTCAGCGCCACCGTATGCACCGGTCCACCATCCTGTGGTGATTCTGATGTTGGAAGCATCGGTGGTTTCGACTGCCACGCGGAAGGTGCCGTCCTTGATTATCGCCCATTCATCCATAGTGAATGCGTGGATTTCCTCGCCGGAAGAAGACTCGACGTTGGCGAATCTGAATGTGCCGCCCCAGGATGGGATAGGTGTTCCGTCATTCTCCCAAAGCACTACAGGCTTCGCGCTGCCGCCGCCGTCAACCCACTCATTGATATAGATTTCGGTAATGGTGTAGGCATCACCGGTGAAGAGCAGGTGCTGAACATCGATGTTGTCGTAGAGATTGCCGTCCTCCTTGATGTTGATTTCAATGTACTTGGTGCCGTCTTCCTCTTCCTGAACCATGTCAAGGCAGTTGTGGTCATCGCCGCCGTAAGCGCCGGTCCACCAGCCAGTAGTGATCCTGATGTTGGAAGCATCGGTGGTTTCGACTGCTACACGGAAGGTGCCGTCCTTGATGAGCGCCCAGTCTTCCATAGGGAATGCATAGATTTCCTCGCCGGTAGATGTCTCTACGTTAGAGAATCTGAATGTGCCGCCCCAGGCAGGGATAGGAGTGCCGTCATTCTTCCAGAGGCTCTTGCGCTCCCAGTGGCCTTCCTCTCCAGGAACCCATTCCTGCGTGACGGTATAGATGTAGAGGAGAGTGTAAGCGTCACCGGTGAAGAGCAGGTGCTGAACGTCGATGTTGTCGTAGAGGTTGCCGTCTTCCTTGATGTTGAGTTCGATGTACTTGGTGCCGTCTTCCTCTTCCTGAACCATGTCAAGGCAGTTGTGGTCATCGCCGCCGTAAGCGCCGGTCCACCAGCCAGTGGTGATTCTGACGTTGGAAGCATCGGTGGTTTCGACTGCCACACGTACAGCGCCGTCCTTGATGAGCGCCCAGTCTTCCATAGGGAATGCATAGATCTCCTCGCCGGTAGATGTCTCTACGTTAGAGAATCTGAATGTGCCACCCCAGGCAGGGATAGGAGTGCCGTCATTCTTCCAGAGAACCGTCTTCTTGGTCTCCCAGTGTCCGCTTTCCTTCTTCTGCTTGTAGGTCAGTTCCGGCATTGTGAATACCTGTCCGTCATAAGTGTAGACCTTACCGGCGAATGTGCCTTCGAAGATGTCCTTGGCAGGAACATAGAAAATGACAGAGCTGGTGCCTTTGCGGTAGAAATTCTCGGCTGTGATCAGATTAGGGTTGCCATCGGCGTCAAGCAGCTCGACAGCGTTGATGAACTCGAGGTCCTTACCATAGATGGTGATGAGCTCACCGCCCTGGGCCTCTTCGCCGGCCTGCTTGGAATAGCCGGACACAACGGTCTTTCCGAGGGTCAGGTCAAGTCTGGATTCCGCCTGCTCTGAAGAAGAACGGACAACAAGCTTTCCGCCTTCCGCGGCAATGCCTGCCGGAGCGGTCAACTTGATCATTCCGTCACCGGCAAGTTCGAAATCTGTTACGCTGACATTGCCTGGGAATACAACCTCTTTAGCGTCGGTGAAGCCGGAGCCGCTGATGGTCATAGGCTGCCCCGCCACCACTTTGGTCGGGAAGAACACCTTGATGTTCAACCCTGCATCTTTCGTATCGTCCAGTTGCTGGATGTTACAGCCAGCAAGCATAGCAAGCGAAAGAAACAGTCCAATATATTTAAATATCTTTTTCATATTCAAATTCCTTTAAATGTTTGGAATACTACCAACCCGGGTTCTGGGTGAGTTTTTCATTCTTCTTCAATTCAGTCTGAGGGATTGGATAGAAGTAGTATTTTTCTTCCCACTGACGGGTGATGGTAGAGCGGGTAAGCTGCATGGAGCTGCTGATGGAAGCGACCTGGATGGTCTTGAAATACTGGTCAGCCTTCTTCCAGCGGCGTACATCCCAGAAACGATGGTTCTCGAATGCAAGCTCGACAAGGCGTTCGCGCTCATAGCGTTCAACCCAGGCGCTGCCGTCTTCAGTGAATTTAGGCATCTTGATGTCGCTGCGGTCTCTCAGCTTGTTGACGGCCTCGTTGGCTGTCAAGCCGTAAGAATTGTCATTGGCGCTTCCTGTGGCGTTGAACACGGCCTCTGCATAGTCAAGATAAAGTTCGCCGAGGCGGAACAGAATCCAGGTATGGCGGCGAGTGGTCTGATTGTCAGCGGTTGTGACGCAGGATCCATCCACATACTTCTTGAGATAGTAGCTTGTAGGAGTCGCACCATAGGTAGGAGCGGCGTTGAAGCCTCCGACAAATGTCTCGATAGCCTTTTTCTGGGTACCGTTTGATGGCCATTCGTCTCCGTTCCTCACTACGGTGAGGGCAAAGCGTGGGTCAAGGCCTTCGTATGGATCGACCGAATTGAGGTCGATGCTTCCAGGATAACGCTGGGCGAAGGTCTCGCCATTGCTCTGGTACTCATACTGATCTACGAAACTCTGGGTAGGGCAGTTGCCTGATGCTCCGTTCTCTACGCCGATCGGATAGTTGGCCATCTCGAATGAGTTGCTTTCACCGCGGCCGAGTCCGAGGATTATCTCAGGATTGTAGAATGCATCGTGTCCCCACAGAGTGCTGTAAGTGCTGAGCTCAAGTCCCCATGTGGACGCATTGTCAATGACGAACTTGCAGGCTGCGGCAGCCTTTGCCCACTTTTGCGTGTCACCACTAGGGTTGAACAGCGGAGACGCGGCATAAAGCAGTGTGCGTGCCTTGAGCGCGTAAGCTGCAACGCGTGTTGCGCGCCCGATCTCAGCGCCTACTTCCGTGGTGTAAGAAACAGGAAGGTATGGGGCGACTGCGTCAATCTCGTCGACGATGAACTTGACGATATCATCTGCAGAAGTGCGTCCGATGCTGTTGGCCTGAGCGTTGCTGAGAGTGGTGGTCACCAGAGGAACGTCACCATAGGCACGGAACAGTTCGAAATAGAAATATGCCCTGAGGAAGCGGAGCTCATAAGGGAAAAGCTCCAGCTGAGCAGCCCACAGTTCATAACTTGCGTTGTATTTCCATTCTGAAAGGTCTGCCTTGTCAATCTTTTCAAGGATTGTGCAAACCTCCGCGATGGCGGTGTATGATTTTGTCCAGACATTGGAATATGGGTTGGCTGCGCTCCAGCCGCCGTTCGTATAGTTGTTTATCGCGCCGTTCTCGAGAGCATACTGGGCCTCGTCGGTGGCGCCTGCAAGGAAGTAAGCGCTGTTCGACTCGAACTCATTGTTGTAGAGCTGGGCGTAAACGTCAAATACCATATTCTTCACGCCATTCTCGAAATACTCGAATGACCACTCTTCATCGCGCATATTCTGCTCAGTGTAATTGAGGTCAGCACATGCGTTCAGGGCGATTCCGGCGAAAATGAATAAACAGATTTTATGTAGTTTCATAATTCAATCAATATTAGAAGATTACAGAAAGACCCATATTGACTGCCTTCATCACAGGATAGCCTGTGTTGAGGTTCTCAGCATCCATAGCCGGGATGTTGTCGAATGACAGAAGGTTCTGTCCCTGGACGAAGATCTTGACTGATGAAAGCTTGATGCGGTTGACAAACGATGCAGGGAGCTTGTAGTAGATCTCACAGTCGCGCAGTTTGAACCAACTTACATTGCGGTACCAGATGGTTGAATTCTGGGTATTGTTGGCAACTCTTGTAGTAGACAGACGCGGATACAGTGCGTTTGCACCTGCAGTGTCATAGCAGTTGTTGAGATATTCCCTGGAAAGGTTGCGGTTGTCTGAAAGAGCACCCCAGACACCGTCGACATCGAGGAGGCTCTTGGTCTGACCGGCTGCGCCCTGGAAGGATGCATTGATGCCGAAGCCCTTGTACTCCATACCGATGTTGATGCCGTAATTCAGGGCAGGAACAGCGAAGCCATAATCCATCGCGACATAGTCGTTTTCGTTGATGACACCGTCACTGTTGACATCCTTGTACTTGATGTCACCTACCTTGACCTGGCCGAATTCCTGACGAGGGCTGTTGTCAATCTCTTCCTGGCTCTGGAAGAAGCCGAGGGCGATGAGACCGCGTGATGCGTCAGCAGGACCGCCGACAACAGAGAGGTTCGGATATACAGGAGTCTCGATCCATTCGAGTACCTGGCTCTTGACGGCTGAAGCGTTTGCTCCGAAATTCAGATTGAAACCGTTAGCGAAAGTCTTTGCATAACGCAGGCCGACCTCGGCGCCGTAGCTTGCAACGGCACCCTTGTCATCATATGCAGACTGGATACCTACGATAGAGGAGTTCAGAGAGCCTGCGCTTACAAGGATGTGACGCCTCTGCTGATAGAACATGTCGACGGTGATGTCGAGGCAATCTGCGATACGCATATCAGTACCGAGGTTGAGCTTATGAGCCGCTTCCTGCTGGAAGTTGGTGGTAGGGAACTGGGTCTGGAATGCGCCCCAGCTGCTGGCGTATGACGTGCCGTACCAGAACTGTCCGTGAGAACCGTCCCACTTGGCAAGCCAAAGTCCGTTTTCAGGAACATAATCGGTATGCTGGACACCGCCGGAAAGACGGAGCTTGCCGTAGAATCCCGTTTCAGGATTGTTGCCATAGATCCAGGCAAGACCAAAAGTCGGTGAGAACGCCCACTTCGCAGGGTAGCTGCGGTTCGAGCCGTTGGCTGCAAGCACAACGTCGGCGACGAATTTGTCGGCGTGGTCATAATGGAGTGCGAGGTTGACGTTGCGGCGGTACCAGGTGTTGCTCTGACCGTCACGGATCTCGCTCTTCATATTGTAATTTGCATTGGCAAGGAAATTGTCGCCGTTGTTGAACCGGGTGGCATATTTGAAACCTGCGTTGAGGGTTCCGATGCGCCACTGCGAGTCAACCCAATGGTTGAAGACGAGCTTGTCCTCTACAGTACCCATCACGGCTTCCTGCAGCGTGTTGCTGGCGTCATAATAGTTCCATCCATACTGATAACCCATTGAACGGTTCTCGATGGTATTGGAAGAGTTGTCATATGAACCGCCGGCGTAGAACTTCAATCCGTCGAGAAGGAAGTAAAGGTCCTGCTCAAGCGTGACATCGGCCCAGATCTGACGCTGATGTGTCTTGGCGTAGCCTGTGCCCTGGGATTTGGCGACGAGGTTGTAGTCTCCATAAGTCTGGCTGCCGCCCCATACGCCATTCTTGGTCTTGATAGGGAATGCAAGTGCCGGAACCTTGTAGAGATGCCACCAGGCGTCATTTGAGCTCAGGTTAGGGACACCGTTGGTTTCCATGAAGATGGCAAGGACGTTGGTCTTGACCTTGGTTGTCTTAGTAACCTGGAAATCCACGTTCGCGCGGATGTTGACCTTTGATTCCTTGAGCTGTGAATTCCAGTCGCCCTGGCTTACGCCCTTATAAAGTCCGCGTGCGTCGGTGAAGTCGATCTGTGAGTAGTACTCGACATTGTCAGATCCGCCGTACATTGAAACGAATGCGTTGGTCTCGTGAGCGGTGTTTCTGAAAACCTGCTCCTTCCAATTGACGTTCGGATATACGAAAGGATCGGTACCGTCACTGAATTTCTGCAATTCAGCATCGGTGTATGCAAGTGCGAGGCCGTCGTTCTGACGGGCTGTGTTCAATGCTTTTGCATAATCGTAGGCGCCGACCATTTCAGCTGACTGAGGATCGAACTGGAACTTGTGGGAAGCGCCGACCTTGACATTGAATCCGGTATTGGCTTTGCCTCGTTTGGTCTTGACAAGGAGAACACCGTTGATTGCTTCGTGGCCGTACATGGCAACGGCTGCGGCATCCCTGAGGACGGTTACACTCTCGACCTCTTCTACTGAAATGCGGTCGATAGGGCGTTCGGCTCCGTCAACGAGAATAAGAATGTCTCTTTCTCCGGTGGTCTGTGCGCCACGGATATTGAATGAAGCGCCCGTGCCTTCCTCTCCCTTGAAACCGGTGTTCTGAAGGGCGGTGAGTCCGAGAAGTTTGCCATAAAGAGCATCGGCAAGACTGATGGCTGAGGTTCGGCTGAGTTCTTCAGCAGTGATTGTGTACGTCGCCGCTGTAGTGAGGAATTCCGAACTCTCGACTCCATAGCCCAAATCCACCATTTGTGACTTCTTGTCACTCAGCTCGATTTGAGCGTTTGCTGTCACAGGGACAACAAGGAGCCCCAATAGGCTATATATAAGTATATTACGTAATTTCATAATCGTGATGATTTCTATTTGTTACCAACCAGGATTCTGAGTAAGGCCATAACCTTTCTGCACCTCATCTCTGGAAACAGGGTCGAGATACCATTTGTTAGTCCAATAGCCTTCGGTCCACCAGCGGCGTGCGCCGACGGTGATCTGCGGCTTCTCGTATTCGAATTTCGGCCAAGGCTCACCTTCAGTATATCTGCCACCGTCTTCCATACGGTTGCCAGCGGCATCGAGACGGTAGATTCTGATCTCGTGGAGAGGCTTGGTGAAAAGATCCTGACGTTTGCGGCGTATCATATCGTAAACACGGTCGCCACACTCTGCGCCGATTTCGCAGTTGCGCTCACGAAGGATTTCGTTGATGAGGTTCTCCTTGTTGGACAGAAGGTTCAGTCCAGGGTTCTTCTCCTCGATACGGCCGAGACCGACGCGGCTGCGTACTACGTGAAGGGCGTCAAGGGCTTCCTGATTCCTGCCAAGTTCAGCGAGAGCTTCAGCACGGATGAGGTACATTTCCGCAAGACGGACATAGGATACGCCAATGTATTCGTCATCCATCTTGAGGGTGCTTCCGCCGTAGTCAAGAAGCCATTTGAACTTGAAGAAACCGGTGGCCTTGTCTTCAGCATTGTTGAAGGCTGAGGTGGTAAGGAAACCGCCTTCCCAGGAATCAATGAAATTCTGTCCCTGATAATCGAATCCTGCAGGAAGGGATGCTCTAGGAACCATGACGGTCTCATAGAGACGAGGGTCGCGGTCTGCATAGATGTCGATACCTTCAGGGTTCTTGCCGGCACCGTAGATGTCGGTATATGGGAAATCGCGGCCGTCGCTCATTCCGAAGCACTCTACAAGTTCGTTGGTAGGAACGGCACCGCCCTGACGATAGCAGTCAAGAGCAAAGCCTGCCCAGCCCCAACCCCATCCGCCATCGGATACGGTCTTGGTCGGGTGAACGTCGAATATCTTCTCGTGATGAGTTTCGTCATTGCGGTAGCGGTATGCCCTGCGGTAAGCGGTTCTATAACCTGCCTCATCCTGGCTTGTAGGCTGAACGAGCTGGTAATAGTTGCCGTTGGCTGCATTGTCTGTGAAGAACTCGTCACAATATTTGAGACAGCGCTCCCAGAGAGAAGGGTCTTCCTTTCCGAACCAGACGTGTTCGATGTTGGTGAACTCTGTGACCTTGCTGGCATCATACTGCATATAAGGTTCAGAGCTGTTGAACAGAGGAGATGCGGCGAACATCCATACCTTTGCGCGGAGAGCCCTGGCAGATGCACGTGTAAGACGTCCTGACCACTGGCCGATGTCATTGTTAGGGATGTTCCAGATAAAACCTGGCTCAGCGATTGCGAGCTCGATAAGATCGTCGATATATTCAACGGTCTCCAATGCTGTGGCGCGGCCATCGGTGAATTCCTCGCCCACATCGTATGCCTTCTTGACAAGGCAGAGTCCGCCGAAGTTGCGGAACGCATCGTAGTAGCGGCTTGCCATAATGGTGTAAGCCTCGCCGCGAAGACGGCTCTTCTCCATTTCGTCCATACCTGGAACGTTGTCGATGTTCTCGATGATCTGCCAGCATTTACGGATTGTTTCATAGATGGAAACGCGGCCGCCGGCGTCGGAGCCGATACTTCTGGTAGAATAAGAGAACTTGCCCTGGAAGTTGCTGTCTTCGGTGTCCTGTGCATTTTCCGTCAGGGAGCCGGGATAGTAGCTCTGGATAGGACCGCCCCAGCTGCAGTAACAGTGATATGAGTCTGAAAGCACATCGATAGGTGCGCCGTTCATCATGTTGCTGTTGGTGTAAGTACAGTAAAGCTGTGAGTATGCACTCCAAAGGAAGTTGCGGACATATTCAGGATTTGAGAATATGGTCTCGATATTCACGTCAACACCAGGAGCTTTCTCGAGGAAAGGGTCACCGATAGCAAATTTGTCTACACAGGAAGTTGCAGACATCGTGGCCACTATTCCCAACACCAGTATTTTATTCAGTATATTTTTCATAATCGGACATTCATTAGAAGTTAATCTGAGCGCCAATGTTGAAGACACGTGTCATAGGGTAGCGAACACCGTAATCAAGTCCTGAACCAGGAGCTTCCGGGTCGTTGCCGTCAAACTCTGAGAAGGTGAGAAGATTCTGACCTGAGAGATATACACGGATGTAATTGAAGAATGCTGATTCATCGCGTTTCTTGAAGGTGTATCCGATCTCGACATTCTTCAGACGGATGTACTTGGAATCAATCATCCATGCCTGTGAGTCACGGTTGTTGTGAACTCTGTTGGTGAATGAGATACGAGGCAGGATGGCATTCGTGTTGTCTTCAGTCCAGGAATTGTCAGCGACCCACTGGGTGAGTGCAGACGTGTTGGTGGAACCGAACTGGTCGCGGAAGTATCCGTTAAGTGTGCGGCTTACGTTGTCGGCGCCGATCCAGAGCATTGAGAAATCGAGTCCCTTCCAATGCAGCTGTGCATTGAGGGAGTACGTGATTTCAGGGTTGCTGGTGTAGCCGAGAGGCTTCTGGTCGTTCTGGTCGATGATGCCGTCACCGTTGAGGTCGACATAAACGCAGTCACCATACTTGAGGTCGATGTTCTGGTCCGGCATAGGGGTGCCGTACTTGGCCTGGTAGCGTTCTTCCGTACCCGGCTGGTAGAACTCGAAGAGGTCATAGCCGAACGGCTGGCCTACAGGGAGGCCGGTATGCTTGAGGTAAGAGTACAGAGGCTCGACTTCAAGCATCTCGAGTACCTGGTTCCTTGCGAATGCGAAGCTAGGAGAGATTGAGTAGCTGAAATCGCCGACTTTGTCTTCCCAGTTCAGGGTGACTTCATAACCGCGGTTCTTGACGCGGCCCGCATTCACGTAGCTTGATGGAAGGGATGTGACTGCCGGCAGGGTGGATGCGTTGGATACGAGAATATCCTTGCGGTCCTCCCAGAAGAAGTCGACGTATGCGTGGAGACGATCCTTGAAGAAGGCTGCGTCAACACCGACGTTGAACTTGCTGGCGGTCTCCCAGGTAACGTTAGGGTTACCGGAGGTGAGTTCCCTTGCGGCCTGCAGCCAGTCTCCGCTGGTACCGAAGTTGGCGCTTCGCGCATAAGGGTTGGTGCTCATCGAGCCCTGATAGAACTGCCATGCGCCAGGGAGATAGAGGAAACGTGCACCGTTGGTGTTGTCGTTACCTACAAGACCCCAGGACCCACGGATCTTCAAATATCCGAATACGTCCTTGATAGGCTCCCACCAGTCTTCGCTGGATGGAATCCAACCGACTGATACTGAAGGGAACAGACCATAGCGCTTGTCAGGAGCGAAGTTCTCTGAACCATTGTATCCGATATTGAAGTCGAGGAGATACTTGGTGGCATAGTCGTACGTGACACGGCCGACCAGGCCTACATAACCCTTAGGGAGTGACTGATAGAGACTGCCGTCGGAATCCCAAGGATAATATGTCTTGCTCTGGTTGTAGAGGACGAGAGCGGTGATGTTGTGGTTGCCGAACTTGCGTGCATAGTCGAAGCTGGCCTCGGCATACCAGTTGCGGTTGCCCCATTTGCTCTCGCTGTACGGAGTCGGCCAGGTAATGCCTTCCTTGCGGAGAACCTCCTGCCCGTCAACGATCGTTGCGACATAGGTAAGACCTGTACCATAACCGTTCTCGCGGTTCTTCTGAGCTGTGTAGTCAGAGTTGTAGGATGCCTTTACCTTGAAGTCAAGACCTTCGGTGATGAATCCGAGATCGAGTTTGTACTGGAGGTCGAAGTTGAGGACATTGGTGCTCTCATTGACATAACCGAGGTTATAGTAGTTTGAAAGCGCATCGCGGTCATACTGGCCGACGAGATTGACGTCGGAAACCACGTGACGGCCCTGGTCATCGATACCGATACCGGCATACGGTGTTGCACCCTGCAGGTAACGGAAGAGGAAACCTTCGCCGCCACCCATCGTGTTGCGGTCCTGCATGCGGCCGCCGAGGGTTATTGACAGCTGGCTGTGCTTTGAGATGTCGATATCGAGGTTGGCTCGGTAGTTCAGACGCTGATACTTGAAGGTCTCGTTCTTGTCGTCGGAGAACGTCTTGAACAGGGAATCCTGATTCAGGAAACCGGCAGAAATGAAGTAACGGACCCTGTCGGTACCGCCATTCACATTGACGTTGGCCTGTTCCTGCCAGGCGGAGTCATTCATGATGTAGTTGATCCAGTCCGTGTTCGGGAATGTGGTAGGCATATCGCCCTTGCGGAAATGCTCCATGACATCCTGGGTGAATCTGATACCGGTATCAGCGTATGGGGTATAGTCTGAAATCTTCACGGAACCAGGCCACTGGCTCATTGGGAGAGCGTCGGTGATGGCGGTATAGTTCCACATCTGGCCATAGGTATATGAGTCCGCAAAGTCGACGAACTTTGAAATAGTCTGGATGGCGGCGCTGGCGGAAGCTGTGACAGAAGCCTTGCCGGTGGTACCGCGCTTGGTTGTGACGAGGATGACGCCATTCGCACCGCGCACACCGAACACTGCCGTAGCGGAAGCATCCTTGAGGACGGATATGCTTTCGATTTCATTAGGGTCCAACTGTGAGAAAGAACGTTCGACACCATCGACCAGTACAAGCGGATCGGCGCTGTTCAAAGAACCGACACCGCGGATTCGGATGGTAGGTTCATCATCGCCAGGCATACCGGAAGCCTGAACTGCGGATACGCCGGGGAGCTGACCCTGAAGTGCGTTCGCGACGTTGGCTACTGGAGCCTTGAGAAGTCCTTCACCGCTCACTGCGGAAACCGCACCGGTGATGGTGACCTTCTTCTGCTGTCCGTAAGCGACGACTACCGACTCTTCGATCAGGTGAGAGTCAACTTCCATCGCGATGGTGAGCTTGCCTCCTGTGACCTCGACAATCTGTGTTGCATAGCCGATGCAGGAGATCTCGAGCATGGAGCCAAGGGAAACGGAAGGGAGTACGAAGTTACCGTCAAAATCGGTAATGGTACCTGTTGTGGTCCCTTGAATGACCACTCCGGCACCGATCAACCCTTCTCCCCGCTCATCAAGGACCTTACCTTCCACGCGCAGATTCTGGGCGAAAGATTGTCCGGGTATCAGGAGCAAAAGCACCAAAAGTCCGAACAGATGAGATAGTTTTTTCCTTTTCATAACTTTTTGGTTAAAAAAATGATTAGAATGTTGATATATTATTGGTTATGTTTCTAAGTGGCAACAATATACTATACCAATTACAAAATTGGTAGATATCAGTATCTTAAACAAATACTATTTTGCTAAAATATGAGCAGATTTTTCAGATGACGACTTTATTCTTCTTGTAAAGCTGTCTGAACTGCTTCGGAGTGGTGCCGCGGCGTGCCTTGAAGACGCGGTTGAAATTTGAAAGATTGTTGAATCCGCAGTTGTACCCGATCTGGGAAATGTTGTTGGCCGTGTCGATCAGCTCGCGGGCCGCGTGTCCGAGCCGGACATCGGTTATGTAGCTGGTAAGTGTCCTGTTCGTGTGAAGCTTGAAGAACCGGCTGAAGGCGCTCGGGCTCATCCCGACCTTGCCCGCGACTTCGACGAGGGAGATGTCCTCGGCGTAATGGCTGTCGATATATTCCTTGATGAGTTTGATCCTGGTGCTTCCGTTATCTTCGATGGCACTGGCGAATGAGCTGCTGGCCAATACTTTATAGTTGTGCCTTGAAAGCTCGTTCAGCGCCATCAGCATGCTGAGGAACTGGGCGAATCCGTCCTGCTGGCTGGCGATCGTGTCCAGGATGTTATATACTTTCATTATCGCCTCCATCGGGAAGGAGATGCCGAGCTTGGCGTCTGAAAGCATTTTTCTGATACTTGAAAACTGGTTCTTGGACAGCAGCTGCTCGTCGAGAAGGCTGGCTGAAAACTGTATTGTGATTTCCCGTATGTCGAGCGATGCGCACGCGCCCTGCTCCCACGCGTGCTCGAGATTTTCGCCGGCGATCAGTACGAGGTCGAAGTCTCCGATCGTCTCTATGCTGTCGCCGATGACGCGCTGCACACCCGCTCCGCCTTGAACAAAGTTCAACTCGAAATCGCTGTGCCTGTGGATAGGGTAAGTGAATTCGTTTTTGTGCCTTTCAACTATGTAGAAGCAATCTTTTTGCGCGAGGCCGGTTATTTCTGCAAGAATTTCACTCATACTGCGAGGTGTTTTCAGTTGTCAAAATAGTAAATATTCTTCAAAAAATGATACTTTTTTGCAAAAAGGTTAAAACCTCGCCAAAAAGGCCTTCCTGACGCCCTGTCCCCAGCTTCTCTCCATCCACATCGCGTGACCGCAAGTAGGTACGCAATAATAGTGTTTCTCGGACTTTACCTGATTGTAACCGGCAAAATTCGTATGGGGAAAGCAGGTCTGATCCTGTAATCCGAACGCCATATAGACGGGACATTTTACTTTGTCCGTAAGATTTTTGATGTCAAAATATGACAAGGTCCTCATTGCATCTTCTTCAGAAATGCCCTGGTCGGACCATGCTCGCAGGGCCTCTCTGACAGGCCAGTCGGCAAGCTTGGCATAGTGGGGATAATCTGAAAGGAAAGGCACGGCCGGCGCGGCGGCGGCGATGCGTGAATCCAGCGCGGCGGCGACCCAGGTGAACGCGCCGCCCTGGCTTTCGCCTCTTGCGACGATGCGCCCGGGGTCTGTCCGTTCAAGGGATGCGATGAAATCGATTGCCCGTATGACGTCGCAGAACGCCCCGCGGTAGTAGTATGTCTCCTTGCTTTCTATCCCTCTTTGGAACCAGTTCCCCGGCTCGTCCTTGAAGAGGCCCTGGTTTCGGGCGCTAGCCAGGAATTCTATGCATTCGGGCTCGCCTGAAGGGTCGTAATAGTATGGATCGGCTCCATAGCCCATATAGTCGATGTAAGCCTTGTACCTGCCTTCCTTGACCGGCATGCACAGAATGCCGCCAATGGTCTCGCCGCCGAGCGATTTCATCGTCACGCGGTAGGTGTTGCGGAGCTCATTCGAGTGATCCGGAAGAAGTTCCATCCGATATTCCGGTTTCACCTCTGCGAGTTCTGATAGGGTCCGCTCCCAGAATTCGTCGAAGTCGGGCTGCTTGTCCTGCGGGCTCTCGATAAGCTCCGGCCGGATGCCTATGAAGAAGGAGTCTCCGGCGTCGAACGTGTGCATCCCGTCGGGATGCGGCTTGCTTATTGTGAATCCGACCTTGTAGAAGCCCGGGGCTATGTCGGAAAGCCCGAAGGAGACCTTCTGCACGCCCGTGAAGTCGAATGCGCATTCGTAGTCGCGCACGACTTCGGCACTGCCGTCGGCGAGGCCGATATCCTCGGTCAGCTTGACGCCCAGCGTGCCTTCGGCATGGACAGGGCAGGACAGCGTAAGGTCAAGCTTATATGGCTTGCTCCCGTCAAAGAACCAGTTGTCCGGAGATGTTATGATGCTCACGCACTCGCTGAGTTTCCTGGTGTATTTGCGGATGATTCCGATGGTGCTTTCGTCGGAGAGGTACACTCCGTTGAGACCCTGGGCCTCCTGGAATGGGTCTCCGCAGAGTGCGTCGCCTTCCTGCCAGAACCGGTGACCGGGAGTCTGCTCCGCAAGTCCGCTCCACGCCCAGAAATTGCAGCCCGCGAGCCGGCCTCCGGTCTTGGCTGATTCAAGCACCCTGTCGAATATGAAGCCGTAATAAGTGTCTCGGGCAGTTGTCGGAGAGCCGTTGACGTATTCGAAACCGTCGCGCGGATATCCGAACTCCTCGATCACCACAGGCTTGTTCAGGTAGTATGCCTTTTCCAGGTGTGCATCGATGTACCGGCCGGTATTGGAAATTGCCGTACCGACGCCTTCGGTTACATTCCCTTCACTTATCCAGCTCCAGTTGTACGGCCAGATGTGTATTGTCAGATAGTCTATTTCCGGGCAATCGTGTACGCGCTCGAAGAGATTGATGTCGGCCTCGCAGCCCATTGACCCCTCATTGCCTGTGCTGACCATGTGGTTCCGGTCGATGGACTTGATCAGCCTGGCCGTACCCTGGATGTGCTTTATGTATTCTTCCTGAGCGGCGGGATCGCTTGTGAACGGACGCGGTTCGTTGCAGATCTGCCAGCTGAATATTGACGGCTCGTCCTTGTAGCGCGAAACCACACGCTTCACGTGTTCCTGGTAGAGTTCCACCGCCTTCGGCGTGGATGCGAATTTCCACATCGCAGACATATATGCGCCGTATCCGTCGGTCTCCGGGCGCGGCTGCCTGCCCGCGCCGGCCCTTTCAAGCCAGCTGATGTAGCAGTCATCAGTCCACTCCCACGCGTTGTTCAGATAGAGCACCGCGCTCATGCCGCGCTCGCGCAGCTTGCCGAATACCAGGTCCAGGCCTTCGAAATTCTCGTCGGTAGCGAGTATCCTGAGGTTGGTGATTCCGAGAGACTTGAGGGTGTCAAGCTCGGAAACCAGCCTTTCCGGATCTTCAATCGCAAGCCTTGAGGCGTACCAGACGTTGGTGCCTACATAATACTGCGGCTGTTCCTGATATACTATCCTGCCGTCCTCGACGTGATAGAATTCCCGATTGGTGCATGCCGCCGTCAGGACGAGCAGCGACGCCGCGAGCAATTTGAAAAGTTTCATATCTGACTATCCTATCTGTTCGATCAGTTCCATGCACATCCTTCCGTTGTGGTACGGGCATTTCCAGAACCCCGCGCGGTCGTCGGCAGTGTTCGCGCTGCCGTCCGCAAGCCGCCCCCAGTACCACTCACCGTCAGGGGCTATGATATTCTTTTTGATGTACTCCCATTCCGCTTCGGCGGCTTCGCGCCATCTGGCGTCGGAAGTCAGTTTCCACTGGTAATAGCAGCCGACCACTGTCTCCGCCTGTACCCACCAGTCCCGGTTGAGATGTTTCTCGCCGGCGGTGAAGTCCCATTCGTAAATCATTCCGCCTTCCGGCGTGAACCCTTCCATACCGGCTTCCGCAATGCGGCAGCAGATCGGGCGCACGCGCTCCTTCAGAGCTGCGTCGCCCAGAACGCAGGCCGCTTCCCACAGCAGCCACGAGCATTCGATATCGTGGCCGAAGCTCTGGATGTGACCGTCCGGGCGCCACTTCTCATCGAAGAAGAGTTGCAGATGGCCGTCCGGGCCGGTTATGGTGTTTGCAAACAGTATGATGAGGTTGCGGAGTTTTTCTTCAAGTTCCGCATCCTTCCACACCCGGAAGAGGCAGGTGTATGCCTCAAGGATATGGAGGTGGGTGTTCATCGTCTTTGCGGCGTTCTGGTCCTTTTCTGAAAGACTCATGTCTTCCATCCGCTGCCAGTCGCGTGTGAGGGCATCGATGTATCCGTTGAAATCCCGGTCGAAGCTGTGCTCCTCGATGCTGTGGTACAGGCTGACGGCGGCGTCAAGCGCTTCGGCGTCGAGCGTGGCCCGGTTGTATTCGGCAAACCCGTATATGGCGAAAGCTATCGCATATATCTGCTTTTTTGTGTTGAGGGGATTTCCTTTGGAATCAAGGCTCCAGTATGCTCCGCCGAATTCGCTGTCGATGAAGTTCCGCAGTATGTAATCTTTGGCCCGGGTGGCTGCATCCAGGTATTCTTTCCTGTGGAAAATTCTATAGGCGGAAGAAAAAGTCCATAGAATCCTGGCGTTGAGAACCAGCCCCTTCGGAGCGTCAGGAGCCAGGTCGCCGTTTCCGTCGCGTCTGCCAAAATAGCCCCCTTGAGGGTCTGTCATATGGTTTTCCCAGAAAGGGAGGATGTTTCCGGTCAGCTCGAGCGTGACTTCGGATCTTAATTGCTCTGTGGTCATGATTGTGTTGAACAAAGATAATAATTAATGGTATATTTGCATCATGAAGGAAAAGCACTACATCATTAAATGCAAGACTTTCGAAAAACTGCATGAGCTTGCCGGAAATGTTGGGGGAGAAGCGGTTTTCAAGAAATATTTCCTCTCATCACACGATCAGGCAGAGTCGATCCCTGCGGAAGATGGGGCCGTTTCGGCCGTTGTCCAGCCGCCGCTGGACGGCAGTGAGGCCGCTGTCTGGATATGGACGGTAGAGGATGCCGTATCCGTTCTGCGCAAGCCGGGAATGACCGTCGTCCGCGACGGAGACGGCTGCGAACATATCTGGTCGGCAGGGCTGACTTCATCCGCCTCCGGTTCCGAGGCGCAGACGGCGGAAATCCTCGAATCTTATGAGAACGTGCTTGGCGGTCTGGGAATCAGTCTGCCCGACAATTGCATACGCACATGGTTCTATGTGCACGACATAGATAATAATTACTCAGGTATGGTAAAGGGTAGGAGAGAGAATTTCGAAAGGATAGGCCTGACCCCAGCCACACACTACATCTCCAGTACCGGCATCTGCGGAAGTCCCGCAAACGGCGCGCTTGTGCAGATGGATGCATATGCCGTCAAGGGCGGTTTCTCCCAAAAATACCTTTACGCTCCCACCCATCTGAATCCGACATACGAATATGGTGTGACCTTCGAGCGCGGAACGCGCCTGGATTGCGGCGGGAACCGCCGCGTGTTCATTTCTGGCACGGCGTCAATCAACAACAGGGGCGAGGTTGTGCACGTCGGTGACGTCGTTGCCCAGACCAGGCGGATGATTGAAAATGTCGGGGTCCTTCTGAGCGAGGCCGGAGCGTCATTTGCAGATGTCAGGGAAGTTTCGGTTTATCTCCGCAATGCCGAAGATTATCTCAAGGTCGCCGGAATATTCGAAGAACTGTGCTCAAATATCCCTTATGTGATTGTTCTGGCGCCAGTTTGCCGTCCTGAATGGCTGATTGAAATGGAGTGTATCGCCGCGATTCGATAAATTGTGGTATATTTGCACTCCAATTTTTCGGATTATGAGCACAACCCGCAGAAATATTGCGATCGTATACTCAATTCTCCTTGCCACAGGTGTCTTTCTGGCTTCATTCAAAACCGGCCGGACGGTTGTTCAGTCAATGCTGATCACGACCGCCGTTCTTGTGGATATGATGATAACCAGAGTGTTCGTCAGCAGGAAATCACTGATCTCCTTCGCGCTCTGCGTCATCCCCGCGATATTCGTGTGGATGTTCCTTTGCGATATGAAGTTCCTGTGGCTGATTCTGTCAATTGTCTGCTCCGTGGGCATATACTACGCCTACAGCGGCCGTCTGCCGGATACAAGACCGACGACGGACACTTGGATAGGATCACTGATTCTGACGATTATTCTCTGCCTGACGCCCTTTGTTATCTCAGCGCTTTTGACGACTTGAAGGTAGCGAAGATTCTGCTTGCGCTGTAGTCGGGCCATTGGACAAGTATATTGACGGTCTGCTTGAGGTAGTCCTCGATTATCTGGAAGATCACTTCGCCGTCGTCTCCGGCCATGGTCGCGGTTCCGCTGGTGAGGCGGGAGTTCTCGAAGTCTTCGAATTTCAGCGCATCCTCCTTGTATTGGATAGTCCTGTCGCTGAATGCGATAGTCCTTGTCTTGGAATTGAAGGTTATCTTGCCGCTGACCTTGCCTGAGGTGTAGCCGACAACGACGTCTCCGGCAATCTTTGCGGCACCGCCGAGGGATTCGGATTTGGTGATGGTGTATTCCGTGCGCTTCAAGCCGTTGAACACGCTCTGTGCGTTGAGTGTCACTGCGGCAAGGAGGGCCGCAACCAGGACGATCAGTTTCTTCATACCATTGATTTTTATGTCCAAATGTACAAAAAAAATCAGGTCCGTGAAACTCGCGGACCTGAAAATATAAGTTGTTGAGCAATTACTCTGCTGCTACGACGTTAACCTTGACATTGGCGAAAACGCCCTTGTAGCACTTGACCTTTGCTTCGAACTCGCCGAGTTCCTTGATTTCAGGAACGGTGACGTTCTTCTTGTCAACCTCTGCGCCTGCTGCTGCGAGAGCCTCTGCAACCTGAGCTGCGGTAACGGCGCCATAGAGCTTGCCGGCCTCACCGACCTTGGCAGCGATCTTAACCTCAACGGCTTCGATCTTGGCTGCAACAGCCTGTGCGTCTGCAACGAGCTTGGCCTCTTTGTGTGCTCTCTGGCGGAGAGTCTCCTCGTGCTGCTTGAGTGCAGATGGGGTAGCTACGGTAGCGAAGCCCTGAGGAACGAGATAATTGCGAGCGTAACCGGTCTTTACTTCTACCACATCACCGGCCTCGCCGAGATAGGCAACTTCTTTCTTAAGAATGATCTTCATAACGCTTCAATTATTTAAGGAGGTCAGTTACATACGGGAGAAGAGCGAGTGAGCGTGCGCGCTTCACTGCCTGAGCCACTTTGCGCTGGAACTTGAGTGAAGTGCCGGTGATGCGGCGAGGGAGGATCTTACCCTGCTCGTTGAGGAACTTCTTGAGGAATTCAGCGTCCTTGTAGTCTACATACTTGATACCTGCCTTCTTGAAACGGCAGTATTTCTTCTTGCGAACCTCTACGGTTGGAGGGTTCAGATAACGGATTTCGTTATTCTCGATGTTTGCCATAATTAAGCCTCCTCTTCTGCTTTAGGTTCTACATTGGCCTCTGCTGCAGGCTCTGCAGCCTTGGCGGCCTTCTTGTCGCGGCGATGCTGTGCGTATGCAACGGCGTTCTTGTCCATAGCCACTGTGAGGAAGCGAAGGATACGCTCGTCACGGTGATACTGGGTCTCAAGAGTTGCAACGAACTGAGGATCAGCCTTGAACTCGATCAGGTAATAGAATCCTGATGTCTTGTGCTGGATTGGGTACGCGAGCTGCTTGAGCCCCCAATCCTCTTCGTACAC
>JAUNNZ010000045.1 GCA_030537315.1 Bacteroidia bacterium | reverse complement strand
CGATTAGCTGATATTTCTCCATTTCGGCCAAGATTTGGCTGTTTTCTGGCCGATTTAGCTGAAATTTCTCCAGTTCGGCCAGGATTTCGCCCAATTTCTTAGCAGCTACTCATTTACTAAGGGTGAAGGTGAGGGTGAGGGTGAGAAGGGCCTGGCTGTCGTGCGATCATCGTAAGCCGATTTGTTCTCATTCACAGATTTTATTTCTGCTTGTTCTGGCGGGCGGCCTTGCGGGCGGCACGGGCGGCCTCACGCTCGGCCTTAGCCTGCTCGGCAGCACGTTCTTCCATCTCGTGCTGCCCCATCGTCACGATAAGAATGACACCGTTGGCCGATTCCATCCCACCGTAGAAGCCGGCGGAACCGTCCTTGATAACCTCAACCGACCACACTTCCTGAGGAGTGAGGCTTGATATCTGAGATTCCGGCACCTTTACTCCGTCAATCATGAACATAGGGCTGGTCTCTCCCGAGTTCGTTCCGATGCCGCGGATGATGATTGAAGGCGGATTGGTGGAGTTGTTGAGCATCACGCCGGGCTGACGCTGTATCATATCGTAGATACTGGTGTAAGTGGAAGCCCGTTCGTTCTCAAGTTTGTTATTCTGGGCCGCGGCTCCGAAGCCGGTGACAAGCATAATCGCAAGAAACAATAACCTTTTCATACACTATTTGAATATGGCTTTGGCTACTAATTCAACATAATCGCGGCAGTTCATCCAGGTGTGGCCGCCGCCAGGGTTATAGAAGGTATGCTCTATTCCCTGCTCCGTGAGGAATGCGTCAAGACCGCGGGAAGCGGAGATGAGGAAGTCCTCGGAACCGGTGCCGAGCCACATCAGTTTGAGATTCTTCTTCACAGTATCAACAGGCGCATAAGTGCCGTTGGCAAAATTGGCCTTATACTCCTCACCGAAGATTGCAGGAGCCATAGCGCAGACATAGTCGAATTTGTCCGGATTGCCGAGGCCGCAGGCGAGGGTCTGGCGTCCGCCGAGAGAGAATCCGGCAATTGCACGATGCTTCGCATCCTTGTAGACATTGTAATTTGACTCGATGAAAGGAATGACCTCGTTGAGAATCTCATTTGTCACGATGTCGGTGCCCATTGCATCATATCTGTCAGCCTTGCCCTGGAGCATCATCTCAGGATATGGATTCGCATAAGGCATCACGACGATCATACGCTTCGCAAGACCCTGGGCAATGAGATTGTCGAGGATATTGTTGACGTGGCCCACCTTGAACCAGGTCTCGTAGGTATCTGTCATACCGTGGATGAGATAGAGTACAGGGAGTTTCTCCTTGCCGGCAGGATCATAGCCGGCAGGAGTGTAAACGCACATCGGGCGCTCGATGCCCTTGCAGTTCTCCGAATGGTAGAACCTGTAGGAGACCTTGCCCTGAGGCACCTTCTGGATGTCCTGCATAGTAGGAGCATCAGCGCGGACGTCGGCGAGAGAATACTTGAAGGTCTCGTTAGGGAAGATGTACATATTGCAAGGGTCGGCTATCTTGGTGCCGTCGATTACGAATGCATACGGATAGATGTCCGGAGCCTCAGTCTTGACTGTTATCTCCCAAATGCCTTTGTCATTCTTTGCCATAGGCTGTGCCTTGCTGAACATCTGGCAGTCAAGCTCGACTTTCTCAGCCTGGTCGGCGCGTACGCGGAAGGTGACGCTGCCGTCCTTGTTGTACTGAGGGGAAACGACAGGAGTCGGGAAAAGACGGGCCATAACCTCAGGGGTGAGCTTTTGCTCCTCCTTCTTCTCCTCGTCCTTCGCGGCTGCCTGGACAGGCAGAGGGTCGGAGACTGCGTCTATCTTGTCCTGGAAGAGGAGCCTCATCGACTTGTCGAGGAAATATTTGGCGTTCATCCAGGTGTGGCCGAACTTGTCGGTGGTGAAACACTTCACGTTGTTGATGCCCTTGGCATCGAGGAAATCCATATATTCCTTGGCGTTGCCGTAGAGGAAGTCGTCGGTGCCGACACCAAGCCAGAAGAGCTTGATGTCGCGGTTGAGCTTCTCCGCGTCGTCATAGATTCCTCCAGGGAGGGTCATACTGGTGAATGAACTGTATGAGCAAAGGTATGCGAACTTGTCGAGGTTGGTGAGGCCGAAGGCGAGACCCTGGTTGCCGCCGCGTGAGAAACCGCCGATTGCGCGGTGCTCCCTGTCGTTGATGGTGCGGTAGTTGGCCTCGACGTATGGCATCAGGTCATTCAGAAGGTCCTTGCTGAACATGTCGCCGGTCTTTCTGAAATCAAGGGACCCTGCAGGGAAGTAGTTTGAAGGGTTGCCGTATGGCAGCACGATGATCATCTCCTTCGCTGCGCCTTCTGCAAGAAGGTTGTCGAGGATGAAATTCATTCTACCGACCTTGAAATACACTTCCTCGGTATCGGTGGTACCGCTGATGAGATAGAAAACAGGATATTTCTTGTTCTTGTTCTTGTCGTACATAGGCGGAGTGTAAACAATCGCCTTGCCGAACATTCCAAGGGTTTCGGACCAGTAATCAACATAATCCACGCTGCCGTGAGGCACGTTCTTGAGAGCGTGGATCAGAGGTTCGCCTGTACCGCGGATGTCGACGATGCTGTTCTTGAAAGTCTCGTTCGGGAACCAGTCAGGATTGGCAGGGTCCATCACCTGAACACCGTCAACGATGAAGCAATACGGATACATATCCGGAGCTGCAGGGCCGAGGGTGACGGACCATACGCCGTTCTCCCCTTTCACCATCTGCTGCTCTCCTGCAAACTGGACGCTGACCTTCACGTCCTTTGCCTTGGCGTCACGATAGTTGAAGGTGACGGTGTTGTCAGGGTTGACTACAGGTGATGACACCTGGGCCATCATAGGGCCCTGCGCCTGAGCTGCGATGCAGAGGCACAAAGCAGGCAATACTGCCAGAAATCTCTTGAAAATCATAAAATAGTATAAGTATTAGTCAATTGTCCACTCAACGCCGTCCTTGGTATCCTTAACCTGGATGCCGAGGGCTTTGAGGGTGTCTCTGATGTGGTCTGAGGTAGTCCAGTCCTTGTTGGCCTTGGCGGCTGCGCGCTGCTCGAGGACCATACCCATAAGTCCTTCAATAACCTTGCCGGAAGCGCTTTCACCGGCGCCTTCATCCTTGAGACCGAGCACGCCGAACACGATGTCGTCGAAAATCTGGCAGAGGGTCCGGATGTCACCGGCGGACAGCTTCATCTGTCCGGTCTTGGCGGTGTTGATGATGCGCACCGCCTCCGAGATCTGGGCGCAGGCGCCCGGAGTGTTCAGGTCGTCGCAGAGGGCGTCGTAGATGCCATCGAAGACGGCCTTGACTTCGGCAGTCGCTGCGTCGCAGCTGTCAGGGGCCACGCCGAAGTCCTCTTCGCCGTAGGCGTAGTGCGGAGCCTTGCGGCCGGCCATCGCATACAGGTCTTTGGCCGCGGCCATCACCCTCTTGAGACCTTTCTCTGCGGCCTGCAGGGCCTCGTTGGAGAAGTCGAGCGTGCCGCGGTAGTGCGCCTGGAGGATAAAATATCTGATGGTCATCGGGCTGTAGGCCTGGTCAAGCTTCGGGTGGTCGCCCGCGAAAAGCTGAGGCAGGGTGATGAAGTTGCCGAGGCTCTTGCCCATCTTCTGGCCGTTGATGGTAATCATATTGTTGTGCACCCAGTAATGCACGCCCCTGGTGCCGCGGGAAGCGACATTCTGGGCGATTTCGCACTCGTGGTGCGGGAACATCAGGTCCATTCCGCCGCCGTGGATGTCGAACTCGTGGCCGAGGTATTTCTCACCCATTACCGAGCACTCGAGATGCCAGCCCGGGAAGCCTTCGCCCCAAGGGGAAGGCCAGCGCATTATGTGCTCCGGCTCGGCTTTCTTCCAGATGGCGAAGTCGTACGGAGCGCGCTTGTCCGACTGGCCGTCGAGACTGCGGGTGCCTTCGAGGGTGTCGTCGAGGTTGCGGCCGGAAAGGATGCCGTATTGATGGTCCTTGTTGTATTTCGGGACATCGAAGTAGATGCTGCCGTTGGATTCATAGGCATAGCCGGAGGCGAGGATTTTCTTGACCGCCTCTATCTGCTCCACGATGTGGCCGGATGCGCGCGGCTCGATGGACGGCGGGGCCACGTTGAGCAGACGCATCGCCTCGTGGTAGCGGAGGGTATAGGCCTGGACGACCTCCATCGGCTCCAGCTGCTCGAGACGCGCCTTCTTTGCAATCTTGTCCTCGCCCTCGTCGGCATCGTGCTCAAGGTGGCCGACGTCAGTGATGTTGCGGACGTAGCGGACCTTGTAGCCGAGATGGCGGAGAAGTTTCGAAAGGACGTCGTAGGTCACTCCCGGACGCGCATGGCCGAGATGGGCGTCGCCATAGACGGTAGGGCCGCAGACGTACATTCCCACGTGGCCCGGATTTATGGGGGTGAACAGCTCTTTCTTTCTCGAAAGTGTATTGGTGAGGAACAATGCTCTCATAGTCTATTCTTTATTAACTTACGAAGATAATAATTTTATCGCTATCTTCGTAGTATGAAATTTGTCAGTTGGAACGTAAATGGCCTGAGAGCCGTTGCAGGCAAGGGATTTGCCGATATTTTCGAAGATTTTGACGCCGATTTCGTGTGTCTGCAGGAGACGAAGCTGCAGGCCGGACAGATTGACCTGGAGTTCCTCGGCTACACCTCGTACTGGAACTATGCCGACAAGGCGGGCTACTCCGGGACCGCCATCTACACCCGGCAGCAGCCTCTGAGCGTCACCAACGGCATCGGGGTGGACGAGCACGACCACGAGGGCCGCGTCATCACCCTCGAGATGCCGGAATTCTACCTCGTCTGCGTGTACGTGCCCAACTCCCAGGACGGCCTGAAAAGGCTCGACTACCGCATGCGCTGGGAAGAAGCCTTCCGCGCTTACGTGAGCAGGCTCGCGGCGCGGAAGGGCGTGATCATCTGCGGCGACCTGAACGTCGCGCACGAGGAGATCGACCTCAAGAACCCCGCCACCAACCATTTCAACGCAGGTTTCTCAGACGAGGAAAGGGGTAAATTCAGCGAGCTTCTCGCGGCAGGCTTCTGCGACTCCTGGCGCCTGCAGCACCCGGGCGAGGCCAAATACTCCTGGTGGTCCTACCGTATGGCCGCCCGCGAGCGGAACGTCGGCTGGCGCATCGACTACTTCGTGGTGTCCGACAACTTCGCCGACCATATCGAAAGCACCGACATCCTCAACGACATCTTCGGCTCCGACCACTGCCCTGTCGTCCTGAATATCAAACAGTAATGGAAAATTCACAGATACTCGATAAATTCGAAAGCGTCCTCGAAGCCGGCCTGCTCAAAATCTGCAACGGCGCGGGCATACTCGACAAGATGCTCATCTCCCCCGACCTCACCGGGACCTGGGAAAAATATCTGAAAGACTACGTCGCCGACGCCGTCGAAAACTTCAACCAGTATCCCGAAGCGGCCGTCGGCTTCGCCTCCTTCCTCGGAATGGCCGTCGCAAACAATTGGGACACCGACTGGACCGCCCACAAGGACGACAGCTACCAGAGCTACTACGGCAGCCGCGGCTTCGACGATATGGACGACCACATAATCGAAGACGTACTCCATCTCAAGGCCGACTACGGCAGAAAAGTCTCCGACACGATGATGAGCTGCGCCATCGCCGCCCTCGGCCTCATCAGCCACGAGGGCATCGAAACCCAGACCGAGCTGGGGTTCTACATCCTCAACCGCTGCTACTCCGTGATGTTCCGGATAGGCGCCGCCGTCGAGTTGCAGAGGCTCGGCTACCGAAGCCTGCTCTTGGCTGACTGACCGGCACCGGTACCCTTGTACTTGTTGGAAGCGCTGTTGAAGCGATATGACACGCGCAGGATAACGCAGGAGTTGAACCTGTCGTTGGGCTGGTCTATCATATAACGGCCGAAATCCATGCGGGCATATACCGCCGAGGAGTTGAAGATGTCCTCCCAGGTGAGACGGAAGGTCAGCGCATCATCCTTGAGGAATGATTTCTGGAGACTCAGCGAAGCATTCTGTATCGGTCTGTAAACCTCGGCGTTCGATGTGTTCATCCTGCTGATGTATGAATAATTTGCCTCAAGCTGCCAACTGTTCTTGAAACGGAATGAATTGTTGAGCTGTGCCACGTACATCGGCTTGTTGAACGAGACGCTGCGACGGCCGCCCTCTGCATTCGGGTCTTCGAGCGACAGGGTCAGGAACTGCTTTTCCATTCCAAGCGTGAAGCTTGGATGCCAGACACCTGCAGTCGGCGCCGCGATAAGGTAAAAGCTCATCTTGCGCAGCGGGACATCCAGATTGGCAAGTTTTATCAATACCACACCTTCATCGTTGTACGGCGTGGTCCATTGGACGAAATAATTGTCAATCCTCTCGTAATTGCCGACGAAAGTCAACCATTTCCAATTGGCGTTCAGCGAGGCGTTCCGGCGTTTTTCGCTGAGGAGCATCGGATCCCCGCTCTGATAACAATATCGGTTGTTGTACGACATTTCGGTTGAGAGCATATTGAAATCCGGACGCTGGGTCTTGCCCGTATATGAAAGGGATATTCCCACCGGACCTGCCATCGTCGCAAAGCTGAACGAAGGGAACCAGTCATTGAAGGACTTCTGGACGGATGCCCCGCCGGCAAGTTTGTCCACATAGGAATAGTCCGCGTGCTCGAAGCGGAGCCCGGCGCTGAACTGACCGAAAGGCAGTGCGACGGCATATTCGGCGAAGCCGGCGATATTGTTCTCTGTAAGGAAGGCGTCAGTGTCCGGAATGTCGGAGAAAGTGATGGAGTAGGTCTGTCCGGCACGGACATAAGTCTCCTCGGCGCCGAACTGGAGTTTTCCTTTCCAGACGGGGAGCGAGAGCACGAGCTTGCCGGCGCCCAGATAGGTCTCGGATTTCTGCACGGACGACAATTCGGCAGGAGAAACCCAGCTGGACTCTTTCATTTCATTGGTGCTGTCGTACCTGCCGTTGACGAAGTCGGCGTTGAAATTGATGTTGAGACTGCCGACGTTGCCGTCGTAATAGAGGTTTCCGTTCCACTGCGTATTTGTCGGGATACGCGAGTCGTTCGTCGTGGAAAGGTAGTCTTCCTGCACGGAATCCAGGAATATGCCTGTATTCATCACGAGCCTGCCATATCCGAATGAGCCCTGGTCACGGTTTATCTTGAAACCCAGGGAATGATTTTCATTGATCTGCCAGTTGGCGCCTCCCTGAAACTGGAATCCGCCCATATGGTTCCTGTAGTCCAGCGTGCCTTTCTCACGAAACTGGTGATATCCGTCGGGCTTTTCAAGGGAAGTGATGCCGTCGATGGTGCTGATCTGATAGCTTCTGTTGTTCCAGTAAACCAGCTTGCCGAAGAAGTCCCATCCCCTGACGCGGTAATTCAGGTCAAGCACCGACCAGGATGGTTCAAGGTCGCTGCAGCTGTAGATGTGCTGCTTTGCCTGGCTGGTCAGGGCGAAACTGAAGCCGTCGCCCTGACGCTTGACGGTGCGGATGCGCACTACGCTGCGGATGTCGCCGCCGTAGAGCGCTCCGGGGTTGCTGACGACCTCGATGGACCTGATGTCTTCGGACACAAGGTTGCGCAGTTCGGAGTTGTCGGTAACCTTTCGCCCGTTGATATAATATTGAGGAACGCCCCGTCCTATGACTTCGAGTCCGTCGCCCTTGTTTATCATTCCCGGCACCTTGCCGAGCACATCCAGGGCGTTGCCGCTGTGCTCAAGGACGGAGCCGGTGATATTGGTGACCACCGCGTCACCTTTTATCTCCGTCCTTGGCAGCGAAGCATTGACTACCGCCCCTTCGAGCATCTTCGCATCGGGACGGAGCTGCACTGTTTTCGGGACGGAGAGCTCGGAGGACGGAATTTCCACCGTGCCATATCCTATCATGGACACCTGCACAAGCGAAGCGTCTTCGGGGAGAGCGGTTTCGTAAAGGCCGCTTTCATCCGTCATTCCTCCGCAGAGAATGGTTGAATCAGGGAGCGAAAGCACCGCGACAGTGGCGAACTCCAATGGTGCGCCATTTTCATCAAGTACCGTACAACGGGCGCGCAGCCCGGAATTCTGGGCGCAGAGAACAATGCCGAGGAGCATTGACGCCGCAAGGGAAACAATTGCTTTTTTCATATCGGCGGCAAAGTTATGGTGCCGGCCTGCGCTGTGCAATACGGAGGGATACTTGGATTCTTCGTGGGGACAAAAGGAGATTTTCCAACTGTCCCCGCCTGCTTTCCAATCGTCCCCGGACGCTTGCGGGGATATGTAATTTGCGTATTTTTGTACAATGATGAAGAGGATCCAGAAAATAAGCATCCGGGACTATGCCCTGCTCAGCATAGGCTTTTTCCTGTTTTTCACTCTGATGAGGCCATACGGGATTGAAAACTCCGTCAGCGACAAGCTGTGGGCCCTGCAGAGTCTGGGATGCTGCTCGCTGATTTTCGTTGCCGCCCTGATTTCGGAAGTCCTTGTGTCCTACGTCTTCCGTCTGCCCTGCGACTATTCCAAGGATTGGCCATATCAGGTACGGAGAGGAATCATTTTCTTCATATTTCTTGCAGTCCTGATATCGGCCTTTGCCGGCCAGTATTTCACCATCATAGAATGGGGATGGAAAAACTGGTATTATTTCTGGATAGATTACGACCGGAATTTTTCTCTCCAATGGTATTTGAACAGTTTCCGCCAGGATTTGATATGGGCCATTTTCGTAGCCGTGTACTGGCTGTTCATGACCAAAAGCCGTATGAAGGAGCACAAGATCCGGGAGCTGATGTCCCTGAACGACGCCATCGACCAGGCCGGAACAGTCTGTGAGGAGCCTGCCGGCGCTGTGGAAATCTGCGGCGAATACAAGGAATCGCTTACAGTCTCCCCCGCAGACATCCTCTATATGGAATCCATCGCCAATTACCTGAGCGTCTGGTACTTCCAGGATGGGGAGCTGAAGCAGAAACGGATACGCACCACGCTCAAGAGCGTGGAAGAGGCCCTGGCCGGATACACCTTCCTCCTCCACTGCCACCGCGCATTCCTCGTCAACACCCGCTTCATCACTCACGTCGACGGCAACTCTGCCGGCTGTCAGCTCCACCTTTTCAGCATTGACCGGACCATCCCGGTATCCAAGGCTAACATCGAAGCCCTGCGCCGTGCCATATAGTGTGTTTTACATCGCAGGCTTGATGTTTATGCCTTAGCCTGAGGCGATTCAGGATTGATCATCATAAGTTCGATCTTATTCCCGTCAGGGTCGTGGATCCACGCCTGCCAGTTCAGGTCGGCAGCAGTCTTAGGCTCCTGGTCAATCTGCACACCTATTGCGCGCAGGCGCTCGACGTCGGCCGTAAGATTGTCTGTCTCCACGCAAAGATGCTGGAAACCGCGTGAGTTCCAGCCGGTGTTCGGGTTCTCGCCTTCGCCGTTCGGGATCAGCTCAATATATACGCCGTCCTTTATTCTTACATAGTGCAGCCACGGCTCTCCGTTGTCGTTGTTCTGAATGCCGACGAGCTTGAAGCCCAGCTTGTTGCAATAGAAATCAAGCGATGCCTCCAGGTCCTTGCAGACAAAGCAGACGTGTCCTATGCCCACATAGCCTTCGCGTCCGAATTCATACGGCGCTTCGTTGCTCTGCATCTGCACTGATGACGGAGTGTACTCCTGAAGTTCGATGCCGTTGCCGTCCGGGTCGTAGAGCCAGCGGTTCTTGCAGCCGCTCTTTTCAAGTTCCGGCTCTGCTGAATCGATGAAACCTTTTTCGAATAATTCACGAAGGGTTTTCCGGATATTACCTACGGTTATACACAGGTGGTTGTATCCCGTCTTCTTGAAGTCGAAAGCGTAGTCGCGGTCATTCTGTCCGTCATAGAACATTTCCAGAAAGTGACCATCGCAGATTTTGAGATACACGATCCAGGGATCGCCGTTGTCCTTGTGCAGTTCGAATACTTTCTTCCAACCGAAAGTCCGGTCAAAAAAGGCTACTGTCTTATCCATATCCAATGGATTCATAGCTATGTGCGCAATGTCCTTGATCATAAGAATTGGTTATTTGGTTATTATGAAACGAATTTAAGAAAAAAAACCGCTCCTTGTGCAGGAGCGGTTCTTTCAAATATGTAATCTCTATTAAAGATCGTTGAGGGTGGAGGCCATCTCGTCGTTGCGTCCGACAATGATGTCCTGGTAGTCCTTGAGACCGGTACCGGCTGGGATCAGGTGACCGCAGATGACGTTCTCCTTGAGGCCTTCGAGGTGATCGACGCGACCGCGGATGGCGGCTTCGCTGAGGACCTTGGTTGTCTCCTGGAATGATGCTGCGGAGATGAAGCTGTCGGTCTTGAGGGCTGCGCGGGTGATACCCTGGAGGATGAGGCGTGCGGTTGCAGGGAGGGTAGGGCGAACCTGCATCTTCTCGAGACCCTGACGGTCGAGAGAAGAGTTCTCACTGCGCATATCGCGCGCGTTGATGATGTCGCCTGCGTGGAATCTCTGGGATGCGCCAGGGTTCTCGACGAAGTACTTGCCGTAAATCCTGTCGTTGACATCCATAAACTTCCACTTGTCGACCATCTCCTCCTGGAGGAACTCGGTGTCACCCGGGTTGGTGATCTCGACCTTGCGCATCATCTGACGAACGATGATTTCGAAGTGCTTGTCGTTGATCTTTACACCCTGGAGGCGGTACACTGCCTGAACCTCGTTGACGATATACTCCTGAGCCTTGACCGGACCAAGGATATTGAGGATGTCGCTTGGAGATACACCACCGTCTGAAAGTGGGGTACCTGCCTTCACGTAGTCATTCTCCTGAACGAGGATCTGCTTGGTAAGAGGCACGAGATAGTGCTTCTCCTGGCCACCCTTGTTCTTGATGGTGATCTCGCGGTTACCTCTCTTGACCTTGCCCATGATGACTTCACCGTTGATGTCGGAAAGGATTGAAGGGCTGGATGGGTTGCGTGCCTCGAAGAGCTCGGTTACTCGTGGGAGACCACCGGTGATATCGCTGGCCTTTCCGATTGCGCGAGGGATCTTCATTATGACGTCACCGACAGTTACCTTGCTTCCGTTCTCCGCCATTACGTGAGCGCCGACAGGAAGGTTGAACTGCTTGATGCTGTCGCCCTTTGAGTCAACGATATGGAGGATAGGGGTCTTGGTCTTGTCCTTGGACTCGATGATGACCTTGTCCGTGCTGGTTGAGAACTCGTCGGCGGATTCCTTCTGGAAGGTTACGCCCTCGATCATGTTCTCGAAGCGTACCTTACCGGCGTGCTCTACGATTGTTGTTGCGTTGTATGCATCCCACTCGCAGATGAGGTCGCCCTTCTTGACTGAATCGCCGTCCTTCTTGTAGAGGACTGCTCCGTAAGGAACGTCATACTGTGAGAAGGTGATGCCGGTGTTCTCATCGACAATGCGGAGTTCGGTCATACGGCTTACCACGATGTTCTGTGAAGTGCCGTCTTCTGCAACCTTCTCGATGGTACGGAGTTCCTCGAACTCGAGCTTGCCTTCGTACTTGCTCTCGATTGAAGAATCTGCTGCTGATGAAGAAGCGGTACCACCGACGTGGAAGGTACGGAGGGTAAGCTGGGTACCAGGTTCACCGATGGACTGTGCAGCGATGACACCGACAACCTCGCCCTTCTCGACCATTCTGCTGGTAGCGAGATTGCGGCCGTAGCACTTTGCGCAGACGCCCTTGCGGCTCTCGCAAGTGAGGACGGAACGGATCTCGACCTGCTCGATAGGGAGTGAGTTGATGAGGTCAGCCTCTTTCTCACGGATCTCTTCGCCGGCGCGGATGATAAGCTCTCCGGTGAGAGGGTTGAAGATATCGTGAACGGAAGTGCGTCCGAGAATTCTCTCGCCGAGGCTCTCGACGACTTCGTCCTTGTTCTTGATAGCGGTTGCGATAAGTCCTCTGAGTGTGCCGCAGTCCTCCTCGGTGATGATGACGTCGTGTGAAACGTCAACAAGACGACGGGTGAGGTAACCTGCGTCAGCGGTCTTGAGGGCGGTATCGGCAAGACCCTTACGTGCACCGTGGGTTGAGATGAAGTACTCGAGCACCGTCATACCCTCCTTAAGGTTGGAGATGATAGGGTTCTCGATAATCTCAGCGCCGGCTGCGCCGGACTTCTGAGGCTTCGCCATCAAACCACGCATACCGCAGAGCTGCTTGATCTGCTGGGTTGAACCACGCGCACCTGAATCAAGCATCATATAGACAGGGTTGAAGCCCTGCTGGTCGGCAGAAATCTGCTTTGTAACGATGCCGGTGAGCTTGTTGTCGACAGCTGACCAAAGGTCGATGACCTTGTTGTAACGCTCGTTGTTGGTGATGAAACCGAAGTTATACTGATCCTTGATGGATTCGATGTTCTTGTAGGCGTCATCGATGAGAGTGTACTTCTCAGGCGGGATGAGCACGTCACCGAGGTTGAATGAGATACCTGCGCGGAACGCCTGGTCGTAACCGAGGTTCTTGATGTCGTCAAGGAACTTGG